>JBLRXC010000038.1:0-22232 GCA_047920975.1 Bacteroidales bacterium
AAATGAAGAGATACAGGCCATTGCCCGGGAGATCTCTCCACTAAAATCGAAGCATGATGATGACATTCTGCTGAATCCCACATTATTTAAGAGAATTAAGACGGTATTTGATCAACGGGAGGATCTTGATTTAAATCCGGAGCAGCGGCGCCTTCTTGAGGAAACCAATAAGAAATTCATAAGAGGAGGCGCAGCATTGCCACCTGAAAGTCAGGATCGGCTCCGGGAGATCAACCAATTGCTGGCTTCGCTTACCCTGCAGTTCGGTCAGAATGTTCTGGGAGAGACCAATGGATTTAGGCTGGTGGTCGATAAAGAGCAAGACCTTGGCGGGTTACCTCAGTCTGTCATTGATGTTGCAGCTGAAAAAGCATTGGATGCAGGTCTTGAGGGAAAATGGGTGTTTACACTACACAACCCGAGTGTTATGCCATTTCTTCACAATGCTGATAACCGGGAATTGAGAAGGGTTATGCAGCAGGCATACATCAACAGGGGTAATAATGGAAATGCATTTGATAACAAAGAGATCATAGGCCGGATTGTCAATCTCAGGCTCGAAAAAGCCAATTTGCTGGGATATCAGAACCATGCGCACTATGTACTTGAAGAGAGAATGGCGAAGAATGCAGAAACTGTTTACGATTTTTTGGATCAACTGTGGGATGCCGTTCTTGATATCTCCAAACAGGAAGCATATGACCTGCAGGCCATGATAGATGCTGAGGGGCATGATTTCAGGCTGGCGCAGTGGGATTGGAGATATTATGCGGAGAAGGTTCGTAAAGAGAAATATGATATGGATGAAGAGGAGATCAGGCAGTACTTTGAGTTGAACACTGTGCGGAAAGGAGTTTTTGATATTGTTGAAAAATTATGGGGGCTTCGGTTCATACCAGGAAAGGATATTCCTGTCTATCATCCTGATGCACAGGCCTATGAGGTTCAGGAGCGAGATGGAAGACATATCGGGATTCTCTATATGGATTTTCATCCCAGAGAAAGCAAACGGGGAGGAGCCTGGATGAATAGCTACAGAATACAGCATGTTGACCGCAATGGTCAGTTTATTCATCCTGTGATCACCATCGTCTGCAATTTTTCACCACCTGCCGGTGGCAAAACCTCCTTGCTTACCTACGACGAAATGACCACGTTTTTTCATGAGTTCGGTCATGCGCTTCATGGACTGTTATCGCAGGTCACTTATCCCAGTCTGGCGGGTACAAGTGTACCGCGTGATTTTGTTGAATTGCCCTCTCAGGTAATGGAAAATTGGGCCAAAGAACCAGAAATCATGATAACTTTCGCGAGGCATCATGAATCTGGCGAACCTATGCCAGAAGCATTGATGAATAAAATCAAAGCCAGCAGTTACTTCAACCAGGGTTTTGATAATGTTGAATTTATTGCATCTGCCTTCCTTGATATGGAATACCATACAATTACCCAGCCTTTTCTGGAAGAGGATCTGAACCTTGTGACCGGAATCATTGACGCAAGAACGATTGAAAATACCGGACTGATACCGGAAATTAGTTTCAGGCACGGCAGTACCCATTTCAACCATATTTTCTCCGGTGGTTATTCGGCAGGGTACTATAGTTACATTTGGTCAGGTATGCTCGACGCAGACGTTTATGAGGCGTTCCGTGAAACCGGTAATTATTTTGACCAGGAGACAGCACGATCTTTTCGAAAAAATATTCTGGAGAGAGGCAATACAGAAGATGCAATGGAGATGTTTGTAAATTTCCGGGGAAGAGAACCTGTCATTGAACCGCTGTTGAAGCAAAGAGGGATTATCAGGTAATCCGGTTTGATCAGGAATCAATAGCTCATACCTTATGAATACCAGCCATCAATGATAAAACAGGTGTTAACAGGTATGATGTTTTAATTTTTTTCTAAAATAATTAAGGTGGAATTTGTTTTTAAGCAAATAATATCTACTTTTGCCCTCCTTTTTTTAATCCTTTAATTTATAAAGAAAATTATTATTTACAATGGTAAATCAGTATGAAACCGTTTTCATTATGACTCCCGTTTTATCTGACGAACAGATGAAGGAAACGGTAAAAAAATTCAAAGACTACCTCCTTGAAAAAGGAGCGGAGTTCGTGCATGAGGAGAATTGGGGCATGCGGAAGCTTGCCTACCCTGTCCAAAAGAAATCCACCGGCTTTTATCACATGTTTGAATTCAAAGTTGAGGGATCAGTGATCCGCGACTATGAAGTCTTCTTCAAGCGGGATGAACGGGTTTTGCGGTTCCTTACTGTTAAACTCGACAAGCATGCCATTGCCTACAACGAAAAAAAGCGCAATAAGGCCAAAGAAGAAAAAGCCGATGCTTAATTAACATTTAAAACAATTCATCATGATGCAGAATAATTCAGACATTAAGTACCTGACACCCATTGCGGTTGACACCAAAAGGAAGAAATACTGCCGGTTTAAAAAAAGCGGAATCAAATACATTGACTATAAAGATGCTGATTTCCTCCTGAAGTTTGTGAACGAGCAGGGGAAATTACTCCCGAGAAGGATAACCGGAACATCTACCAAGTATCAGAAAAAAGTGGCACAGGCTGTCAAAAGAGCCCGCCATCTGGCGTTAATGCCTTATGTTGCAGATTTACTAAAATAATCAGGAGGTTGAAATGGAAGTGATTTTAAAACAAGATATTCCGAATCTGGGTTACACCAACGATATCATAACAGTCAAACCAGGATTTGCACGCAACTACCTTATTCCAAAAGGTTTGGCGATCAATGCCACGGAAACCAACAAAAAGGTTCTTGCTGAAAACCTGAAACAAAAATCCTTTAAGGCGGAAAAGATAAGAAAAGAGGCCGAAACATTAGCCAAAGCACTTGAGGGGATTACTGTAAAGATTGGTGCCAAGGCAGCTGAATCAGGTAAGATTTTTGGATCGGTGAACAACATCCAGATTGCCGATGCCATCAAGGAGCAATTTAAATACGACATTGACCGCAAGAAGATCATCGTTGACGGTGAGCATATTAAAGAACTTGGATCCTACACAGCAGAGATCAGACTGCACAAGGAGATCAAAGTGACCATTCATTTTGAAGTTGTGGCAGACTGATTCCATGCCCCTGTGAAAAAAACAATGTGAAAAACCCGGCGGGGATGCCGGGTTTTTCATTTCAGGTCGATGTTGTAGGAAGGAATGGTTTGAAGCAGGATGGTGAGTTAAGGCTCGAATCTGGAAACTTCAGCCATCCTTTTCAGTAAGGTGATATTCCAGCTTTTCTTCTTCATCCGGTATGTCAATTTTATTTTTTTCATCATACTAACGCACCCATTGAATACATATGAGACATCAAAATCCTGACAAAAAGGACTAAGTGAGCCAGTGTAAGAATTGATATCTGTCTCTTTTTGGAAGGTTTTCTCAGGGTTCCGATGACATTAAATTGTGTGTACATTATTTTAAAATGAATGCATCGTAAAAATAGAATCCCCTTTCGGGAATAGTATCACAGAAATCTGCCAAAGAATAAAAATGGCAGAAAACCATTACTTTCTAAATCCAGGTGTTTTTTGATAACCAGGGAAGACTTGTAATCACAAAGGAGCCATCAATGGATTATAATCCCCCCAAATCAAGGGTTAGAGAACAAAGAAATGATCATGCAACAGATGCTTTGACGCCGGCGTCATCATTTTTCCGTTTTTTCAAAAATAATTTTCAGTGAATCCTGTTTCAACCGCTTTTCAAGCCAGTTTTGAATGGTATTGAGTTCCTCTGTGTTCAGGTGCTTATCAGTCTGGATAAACACAATGATGGAAGTGTCCGGTTCCATCAGTTCTGTTTGAAAAATTGGGCTGTGGCTGACACTTATTTTTTTAATTTTCGGATTGATGGCATAAATTTCCTGACCAATATCTGAAACGGGGAGATCACGTGATCTGACCCTGAGTAGTTCTGCTTCCAGAAGTTTTATTTTTTCATCTTTATCCTGCAGCGCGCGTTCACTCCTGTTGTATAAATCTTCCAGCAATCCGCTTTTTATTTGCTGAACATCAACTTTCACTGCATGATCCATACCTTGTCTGACAATGAGATTTGTTCTTCTCAATGCGTAAGCACCCATTTTGTTTCTGATTTCAAGGATTCTGTTTTCGTCAAGATGTTCCCCGGCTAAAAATAGCTCAATCACATGATCCTGTTTCCTGTTGTAATTGAATGCCTTGGTTAATACCCTTGTATTCGGAAGATTGAATTCATGCTGAACAAACTGATGTGCATTTTTCTGAAAAATGCTCTGTTTTACAATCTGATAACCCAGATATATACTCGGAATCACAGTTATGGTCACAATGATATAGATATAAAACCGGACTTTCTGTTCTTTTTTGGCATCGATGAAGTCTTTTGTAGGAAATCTCAGTAGTCTGACGACAATGAGGGTAGCAAGGCTGATCATGACCGAATTGATAAAAAACAGGTAGAGTGCGCCAATGAAATAAAATAAATTACCCGTGGCAATGCCGAAACCGGCAGTGCAGAGTGGTGGCATCAATGCGGTAGCAATGGCCACTCCGGGAATTACATTACCTTTTTCTTTGGAAGCACCTGCCACAATCCCCGCCATACCTCCAAAGAAGGCGATAAGGACATCATAGATGGTAGGCTGGGTTCTGGCAAGTAACTCCGATTGTGCATCACTTAATGGACTGATGAAAAAATAGACCGCAGAAGTGGCTACACTGATAATCATAGCAAGAGAAAAGTTCTTCAATGAGCGTTTCAATAAAATGAAGTCATTGATTCCAACACTGAGACCCAGTCCCATGATGGGCCCCATCAGTGGTGATATAAGCATTGCTCCGATGATCACTGCCGTACTGTTGACATTTAATCCAACCGAAGCAACAAGTATTGCAAATACCAATGTCCAAAGATTGATGCCCCTGAATTCAACACCTTTCTCAATGGACTGGATGATATTCAGATAGTCCTCTTTATCTTTTGACAGATTAAAACGGTCTTTAACGAAAGCAATGATCAGTTCAATAATATTATTCACTGTCTTCAGGTAATTTCATTCAGAGTAGTTGTTACCGGCAAATCAGGGGATAAAAATAATCAAATTACTTTATTTTTAAATAGCCTCTGATAAACAACAAGAGGCTGAATAAAGACAAAAAGTCTTTGAAACAGCCTCCTGAAATGCTACAATTCTGTGTTGTCACAGGCAAAGAGGAACAGCAAAACGAATTTAATCCTGATAATTAAACAACCCCTTGTGCCAGCATGGCATCGGCAACTTTTACAAAACCGCCGATATTGGCCCCTTTCATATAATCAATATATCCGCTCTCCTCTTGTCCCCACTTCACGCAATTGGCATGGATGTTAATCATAATGTTGTGCAGCCTGTTATCAACCTCTTCGCGTGACCAGCTGAGACGGAGTGAGTTCTGCGACATCTCCAGTCCGGATGTGGCAACACCACCTGCATTGGCAGCCTTACCCGGTCCGTACATGATCTTTTTCTCCAGATAAACATTGATTGCATCAGGTGTTGAAGGCATATTGGCTCCTTCTGAAATCAGGAAGCATCCGTTGGAGATCAGTGCCTTTGCATCCTCTCCGTTGATTTCATTCTGAGTAGCCGACGGAAGTGCCACATCGCATTTAATGCCCCAGGGGCGCTTACCTTCATGGTATTCAGCTTTAAATTTCTGGATGTATTCGCTAATCCTTCCCCGCTTAACGTTTTTGAGCCACATGATATAATCCAGCTTCTCTTTGTCAATGCCTGCCGGATCATAAATAAACCCTGCTGAATCGGAGAGCGTAACCACTTTTCCTCCCAGCTCGGTTGCTTTCTGGGTGGCATACTGCGCCACATTGCCCGAACCGGAAACCAGGCACACTTTTCCTTTCATGGTGTCATTGCGCATTTTCAGCATTTCCTCTGCAAAATAGACCTGCCCGTAACCCGTAGCTTCCGGACGGATCAGGGAACCTCCCCATTCAATGCCTTTGCCGGTCAGAACACCTGTAAATTCATTTTTAAGGCGTTTGTACTGGCCGAAAAGAAAACCGATTTCACGTCCACCAACCCCGATATCCCCGGCGGGAACATCGGTATCAGGTCCTATATGGCGGAACAGTTCAGTCATGAAACTCTGGCAAAAACGCATGACTTCATTGTCGGATTTACCCTTCGGATCGAAGTCAGAACCACCTTTTCCCCCACCCATTGGGAGGGTTGTCAGGCTGTTTTTCAGAACCTGCTCAAAGGCAAGGAATTTCAGAATGCCCAGGTTGACAGTGGGGTGAAACCGCAATCCACCTTTGTAAGGACCTATCGCGCTGTTCATCTCAATCCGGTAACCCTTGTTGATCTGAATATCTCCTTTATCATCTATCCAGGGAACCCTGAAAAGTATAACCCTTTCCGGTTCAGCAATCCGCTCAAGGATCTTGGCAACTTTGTATTTAGGATTTTCCTCAATAAAAGGAAGAAGAGATACGGCCACCTCTTCAACGGCCTGATGAAATTCTACTTCACCCGGATTTCTAGCGATGATGTTGGCCATGAAATCGTTTACCAATTTTTCGTGTGTACTCATTTTATAATTCTTTAGTTAAGTGATCTGAAGATGAAAAGAGATGCTTTTTATCGAAGCAATATTAAAAAAAAATTATTCTGAAACAAAACGCTGACTTCATTTTAGTATTCATATATTCAAATACAATACATGTTCCCGGTCAGCATGGAGACTGGCAAAAGAATAGGAGGGTTTATTTAGGAGCAGTATAAATTGGCAGAAAAAATTGGGTGAAACCTTATTTACAAACCCGGATAATCCCATGAAACCTTTTAACTTTGCAATACATCCTAAAAGATCATACATGGCAAATGATGCAAAAAAGAGCCCGGGATTTGAACAGTTGCGTTCCGAAACAATTGAACGGCTCAAGGAACTTTCAACCATCAACCGCACAACCATCATCCTGAAGGAGGGTAAATCTGTCGAAGAATCATTGCAGAAAATAGTCCATATTCTTCCGGTTGGATGGCAATATCCTGAATTTACTACAGCCCGGATTGTTTTTGGGGAAAAAGAATTCAGGTCAAAAGGGTTTAAAGCGACCAACTGGACGCAAAAGCATGATTTTGAGACTATTGACGGCGAAAAAGGCAGCATAGAAATATTTTATACCAAATCCTTTCCTGATGCCGATGAGGGTCCTTTTTTGAAAGAGGAGCACGATCTTATTGAAAACCTTGCCAACATTATCACTGGATATCTCAACAGTGTGAAAGGAAAAGCCGTACTGAAGAGGTTCGGTTACCCTGAAAAAACAGAGGAAAAGGTACCAGAAAAGGAGCATTGCATTATTTCAAGCAGGCAGCTTCTGCAGCGGTTTCTGAATAAAAATAATTACAACCGAGACCTCTATCATGACCTGATGCCGTTCAAAGTGAGTGAGATCCTTATCATATCTAACCTTTATGATGCCTATAGCATTGAGAAGGAGGGCCGGTTTTCGGAGCACATGATGGGTGAATATGCCAAGCTTAACCTTTCTTCGTTACCCCGGATCACGGGTGTCTCCATGCCGGATGAAGCCATTGAGCAGTTACATTCCAAACATTTCGATATGGTGATCATCATGGTTGGCATTGACAAGAAATTTCCAATGGCCATTTCCGAGCGCATTAAAAAATCATTTCCCTATATCCCTGTATTTTTGTTGCTCAACAATAACAGCGACATTGCAGTTTTTGAAAAGGAAAAAACCCCTTTTTCGTATGACAGGATTTTTGTATGGAATGGCGATTCACGGATCTTTTTTGCTATGATAAAACAATTGGAAGACCGGATCAATCTGCAAAACGATACACGGATAGCATTGGTCAGATATATTTTGCTGGTTGAGGATTCTCCCATTTATTATTCAAGGTATTTACCCATCCTTTATAAAATTGTGCTTGAACAAACCAGACGGATTATTGATGATGTGAGTACGGATGAGCTTTATAAAGTGTTGAAGCTAAGGGCAAGACCTAAAATATTGTTGGCTGCCAATTATGAAGAAGCACTTGAGATATATAACAGATATGATGAATATATCTTTTGCCTGATCACCGATGTCAAATTTAAAAAAAATGGAATACTCAATGAAACGGCAGGGTTTGATCTGGTGAAACATATCCGTGCCGAGAAAAAGGATATTCCTGTCATTATCCAATCCTCCGAAGAAAGTGTTGAAGAGGAGGCATTTCATCTGAAATCAACCTTTATCAATAAAAATTCTGAGAACCTGGAGCAGGATATCAAAACCTTTATTATGCACTTTCTTGGGTTTGGAAATTTTATTTACCGGAACCAGGAGGGAAAAAAACTTGTGGAGGTAAAAAGTCTGAGGGATTTTGAAAAACACCTCAGGACTATTCCCAAAGAATCGGTCTTGTATCATGCACGTAAAGATCACTTTTCAATGTGGCTCATGGCCCGTGGTGAAATGCAGGCCGCAAAGATTTTACACCCCAAAAAACCGGATGATTTCAAGGATGCAGAGGCTATCCGGGAGTATTTGATTGATGTGATCAGAAAATTCAGGGACGAACAAAACCAGGGAAAGGTCATACCTTATGAGGAATCGGCTATTCTGGATGAGACAAATATTGTGACTTTAATGGAAGGTGCTATGGGCGGGAAAGGACGTGGCCTTGCATTTTTAAACTCATTGATTTACAATCTTGATTTTTCGCAGTTTCTGCCCGATATCAACCTGAGAACCCCCCGAACCTCTATCATCGGAACCGATGAATTTGAATATTTCATTGACAACAATCATCTCCATCATATAAAAAATGAAGACATCCCTTATGAGGAGATCAAAAAACTGTTTCTTCAGGCCGAGTTGACACCAACGCTGGTGAAAAGATTGAAAGAGGTTCTTAAAAGACTTAAAAAACCGCTGGCCATAAGGTCATCAGGGCTTTTTGAAGACAGCCTGATGCAGCCTTTTGCAGGTATATTTGAAACCTATCTCCTGCCAAACAACCATCCTGACCCGAACATACGACTTCAACAGGTGATGGATGCTATAAAGCTGGTATTTGCTTCAGTTTACTCCGATGTTGCGAGGGGTTACATCAGGGCGGTGAATTACCACATTGAAGAGGAAAAAATGGCTGTAGTAATTCAGGAGGTTGTCGGAAATAAATATGGCGACATGTTTTACCCGCATATTAGCGGGGTGGCCCAGTCATACAACTATTATCCTTTTGCTCACATGAAACCCGAAGAGGGTTTTGCTGTCGCAGCTTTCGGTCTGGGAAAATATGTTGTTGAAGGTGAAAAGGCTTACCGGTTCTCCCCAAAGTACCCCGGTACCGAAATATTGTCACCGAAAGACCAGGTAAAAAGCTCTCAAACGCAATTTTTTGCAGTTGATCTGGCCAAACAGGATATCAATTTACTGGAGGGTGACACAGCAGGTTTGATCAAACCCGATATTTTCGAGGCAGAAATGCATGGAACGCTTAAACATTGTGCCTCTGTATACGATCCGGACAACAATACCATCACAGCAGGGCTTGACAAGTCCGGTCCAAGGGTGATTAATTTTGGCAATATTTTGAAATACAATTATATCCCAATGGCCAAGACCATTGATGTGGTGCTTGATATTGTGAAGGAAGCACTTGGCTCTCCGGTTGAAATTGAGTTTGCCATTGACCTGAACAGGGATTCATGCTACAAGGCTTCTTTTTACCTGCTTCAAATCAAGCCCATGATTGGAAATGTGGAAGATTACGAGGTGAATATGGATAAGATTGATCAAAAACAAATCCTTCTCTATGCCGAAAAGGGAATGGGCAATGGTTTGATCAACACCATCCATGATGTAATTTATGTTGATCCTGAAAAATTTGATAAAGGACTCACGGAAGAGATGGCGCGTGAGGTTGATGCACTGAACCAGATGATGGTCAAAGAAAACCGGCAATATGTCCTGATCGGTCCCGGCAGGTGGGGAACCCGCGACAGGTGGATCGGCATTCCGGTTGACTGGCCGCAGATATCCAATGCCAAAGTGATTGTTGAAACAAGCCTTGAAGGATATCCCCTGGATGCATCCTCCGGTTCACACTTTTTTCACAATGTCACTTCCGCCAATGTCGGATATCTGTCAGTTCAGCCGGAAAAATCAGGAAGCTACATCAATTATGATGTCATAAATCATCAACCATTAATCCAACAAACAGGTTTTTTCAGACATGTCAGGTTTAAAAAGCCACTAAAGATTATGATGGATGGGAAAAAACGAATTTCAGTTATTGTTTTTGAAGAGTGAATGTCAAATGTAATTTAAGTTGTTGGTCATTCAGTTTTGTTCAATCAGTTGCGAAGAGCTGATATCCTGCTTTTCATTTTTTGCCACGTCAGGACTATCAGACTGGTTGCTGCCAGGATGGCTGCAAACCAGAGCACGAGTGCCAGTATATTCTGTGACTTATATAATATGGTGGCCAGGTTGCCTGTGATAAGCCACTGCACCACATAGAATGCTGTAACATTTTTTCCGACCCATTTGAAATAATCCGAAGCCAAAGCTTTCTCCCCGCTATGAAAGAAGTAGCCTAAAGTGAGAACCCAGAAGATCAGGAATAGCAATACCCAAAAATAAAAAATCAGTGAATGATGATAATACAATGGAAGTGTTCCTGAGATTTTGAAGCCAAAACCAAAAGTGACTGCAATAATCAGAAAAGCAATGGTTAAAATATAGGACTGTCCTTTTGATGACAATCCGGTCAGGTTATATTTCTCATCAGTGATGTAAAACAGAAAACCGGTTAAAGGATAGGCCAGCCATGGAAACAGAGGGAAATAAGACCAGTAATAGTCACCCCAAAAATAGGCGTGGAAATATTTTATCCATTCATTCGGACCGTTGTATATTGGGAGAATTTGACCAACTAAAAGTACCAGAATTATCAGGAGAGTGTAGGCTATGATTTTATTTTTGAGAACGAGTCTGATCATGGCCATTACAATGATACCAATACCGGCAAGGAACAGGATGTCTACTCCAAAAATGAAGGGCCAGGGATTTTGATGGGAAATCCCGGTGACAATTCTGATCAGTAAATGTAAATTCATTCCTATATTGAGTAGAAAACCGATTCCTATCAGTCTCAATCCCCGGATAATGTGCTGACGAAACCCCATTTTCGACCTGGCGAGAAAATACCCCATCACCGCCATGAATACAGGGGCTGCAGGAGGTCCACCCAGAAAGAGTGAAATATTCCCTAACAGAGAATCAAACAGTTCTTTGGTGGCAAACTGTTCCATCAGATGGACCTGGATCATCAGCATAACAGCAATACCCTTCAGAATGTCCGGAAAAGGCAGTCTTGATCTATTCATGGATCATTGATTGTTTGAAAGAGAGCCAGGAAATCATAAAAATTCATTTAAACAAACGGTAAAAAAATAACTCTGCGAAAGTATTTATTAAAATAATTAAATATTTAACAGATTAATAAAAAAACATATCAGGAAGTATTTACTTTTGTAGCGTTGAATTGAATTTTATAAACACAGATCGATGCATAGACTATTTCTTATTATGACCCTGGTTGCCGGACTCCATTTTTCCCTTAGCAGTCAAATTAATCTTGAACAAACATACAACCACTCGGGGACATATTCACATTTGAAGATTTCGGGTAATAAATTCTTCATCATGGATGTCGGCTCCAATCAGTGCCGGATATACAATATGAATCATTCCTTATGGAAGACAATTAACCTTTCTGTTCCTGCTGACAATTATCTGTATGATATCAAATATGTTTCCGAGAACCTTTTTACCCTTGATAATTCCTTGTGTCTGGCCTACATTTATTACAACTATGATGCAGTTAATCAATATTATACTTTCAATACCAAAGTCATCAGGGAAAATGGAATGGTCCTGTTAACCATACCTGGTTGTCAGTACCTGTATGTGACCAATCTGGATGAAGAAGAAACCAAGTTGGTTTCATACTCCTATGACAATTCTATATTTCCAGCTACGATCCAGACCAGGGTTTATGATTTACCCGGTCAGTTACTCTCAGCGCAAAGCACACCTGAACTGCCTTCCTTCAATCAGGGAAGTGCATTTCCAAATCCTTCAAAGGGTTACACGAATATCCCCTACGTATTGCCTGCAGGGGAAAATACAGGGGAAATAATCATCTCCGACTTACAGGGAAGGATTGTTGAATCATATCAGGTTGACAGAACATTTGATCATCTCATTATTGATACAGGGCAGTTCCCTGGAGGAATATATTTATACTACCTCAGGGCGGGGAATTACTTTTCATCTGCTGAAAAACTGCAAATTAATTAAACACCGATATTACCGCACCTAAGTGGCTGTATATACCATTTCATTATGAAGTTTAAAAACAACATTGCCGTCAGTACATCAGGATTAATTTTTAATCCTGATACCGGTGAATCATTCAGTGTGAATCCTTTGGGTTCAGAAATTATTAACTATCTGAAAGAGGGTGGAGAAGTGCAGGACATTGGCAGGCATATCACTGAAAAATACAACGTTGACCAAAAAACCTTTGAAAAAGATTTTGATGACTTTGTCAGCCAGTTGCGCACTTACTCCCTGATTGAGCATGAAGACCAAGCCAATGCTTAATATTGCGGTTTCCGGGTTAAACGCCATTGACAGTCCGGGACCCGGAGTGGCAGTCATCCGGGGGCTGAAGGAGGCTACCCATTTTGATTGCAGGATTATTGGCTTTGCATATGAGGCGCTTGAACCTGGTATTTTTATGCATAATCTTGTGGATAAGACCTATCAGGTTCCCTATCCGTCAACTGGTATAGAAAGTGTTTTTGAACGAATTGAATACATTCACGAAAAGGAAAATCTGGATGTTATCATACCCAATTTCGATGCCGAGCTTTTTACGTATATCACACTTGAAAAGAGGCTGAAGGAGATGGGTATTTCAACTTTTCTTCCGACAATGAAACAATATGAGGAGAGAACCAAAGTGAATCTCAATGATTTCGGAGAAAAGTATGGTATCAAGGTGCCAAAGAGCATCACCTTACACGACACAGGTTCTGTTACTTCCCAATCTTCTGATTTTGAATATCCTGTCCTGGTCAAGGGTAAATTTTACGATGCCTATATTGCTCAGAATGTTGATCAGGTGAGATCATATTTTGCTAAAATTGCTGCCAAATGGGGTTTACCCGTCATCATCCAGGAATTTGTTTCAGGAATCGAATTCAATGTGACAGGGTTAGGTGATGGGTTGGGCAATACCATTGCCGCTGTTCCCATGCGGAAACAATATATTACGGATAAGGGCAAAGCCTGGGGTGGCATATCCATCTCCGATAAAAAAATGCTTGATCTGACGGATAGTTTTCTCGGACAGACCAAATGGAGGGGGGGATTTGAACTGGAGCTGATGAAGGACAGGAACGATGAGTTCTATCTGCTGGAAATAAACCCCCGGATGCCTGCCTGGGTATACCTGGCTGTTGGGGTTGGTCAAAATATACCAGAAGCACTTGTACGCTTGGCCCGTGGTGAAGAGGTGGAACCCTTCAAACATTATGCAGTTGGAAAAATGTTTGTCCGGTATGCCTGGGATATGATTGTTGATATTGAGGAGTTTCAAAAAATTTCCAATGACAGGGAATTGTAAAAAAGGATCCGGGAAAAGCGGTTGGCTAAACTTAAAATTTGGATGATCTATAAAATATAATAACAATGGAAAAACTCAGGTATGAAAGGCCGGTCATCAAAAGAATGGAAGCTGCCATGCCCGGTAAATTCGGTGCCAAAACCGAGCGGTTCCCAAAAACACACATCGATGGTGTCCCCGTAATAAATCTGATAAGGGATTTTGGATCCCCTCTTTTTGTGATCTCAGAAAAAACAATCAGGGCTACTTACAACAGGGCTAAAAAATCCTTTTTGATGCGCTATCCAAAGGTTCAGTTTGCATGGTCATACAAAACCAACTACCTTGATGCAGTTTGTCATATATTTCACCAGGAGGGGTCATGGGCTGAGGTGGTGTCAGGCTTTGAATTTGACAAAGCCCTTGGGAATGGAGTCCCCGGGAAGAAGATCATTTTCAACGGACCTGATAAAACCAATGATGACCTGAAGAAGGCCATTTTGAATGAATCCCTGATCCATATTGATCATCAGGATGAGATGTATACGATCATCGCACTGGCGGAAACTCTCGACAAAAAGCCCAGAGTCGCTATCAGGGTCAATATGGATACCGGAGTGTATCCCATCTGGGACCGTTTCGGATTTAATTATGAAAACGGACAGGCCTGGGATGCCCTGAATAAGATTATGGTATCACCAAAGATTGAACTGGTAGGGTTGCATTGTCATATTGGTACGTTCATGCTCAGCACCAAAGCCTACGGCATTGCCGCACGCAAACTGGCCGATCTGGCCATCGGCGTAAAAAGGAAGTACAATCACGACATCAAGTACATTGATCTGGGTGGAGGGTTTCCATCGAAAAATACACTGAAAGGAGCTTATCTGCCGGGTTATGATACCAATCCCTCATTTGATGAATTTGCGGAAGAAATATCCTCAGCCTTGCTGAATTCAGAGTACTCACCTGACCAGCTTCCCCTGCTTATCCTTGAAACCGGCCGGGCCTTGATTGACGAAGCAGGCTTTCTGCTAGGTACCGTAATCTCCAATAAGAGATCATCCACCGGAAAACGGATAACTATCATTGATATAGGTGTGAACCTTCTTTTTACTTCATTCTGGTACGACCACAGAATCACTCCGGCCCAGGAGTTCACACAATATACTGAGGAGACAACAATGTATGGGCCGTTATGCATGAACATTGATGTGATTCGTGATAATGCCCTACTTCCTCTCCTGAACAAAGGCGACCATTTCGTGATCCATAATATTGGAGCCTACAACATGACTCAATGGATGCAGTTTATCAACCTCCGTCCCAAAATAGTATTGATAGATATGGATGATAACCCTCATATTATCAGGGAAAATGAGACAATGAAAGAGGTCACGGCACTGGAAAGAATTCCGGAGCATCTTAAAAAATTTGAACTTTAACGCAAATTGTTAATTTTACACCCCCACAGCGTAAATCCATGAACGAAAAGGCCGAGACAAAAATGATCCTTTTCATTGAGGGGTTGCTTTTTAGCTACTCTCAGGTGTTTTTCTCCAGAGTGAAAGTCTTTGCCGTTCTTTTAGTGGTTGTTACATTTATAGATTGGGTTTCGGGATTGAGCGGACTAATTGCTGTAGTGGTGACCAATGTTGTGGCCACGCTTATGGGTTACAGCAAACAGAATATTTCACAAGGGTTTTATGGGTTCAACAGTCTGCTTGTAGGATTGGGTATTGGTGTTTTTTATCAGCCTGTACCGGAATTTTTCGTAGTATTGGTATTTGCTGCTCTGCTGACTTTGTTTCTCACCATCTGGTCCGAAGGATTTTTTGGGAAGTATGGACTCCCTTACCTGAGTTGGTCTTTTTTGCTTGTACTATGGATGGTGATGCTATCAGCCAGGCAGTTCACCTCCCTGCTCCTGAGCGAAAGAGGAATATTTACGCTTAATGAAATGTACGACCGTGGAGGGATTATCCTGGTCAATGTTCATCTGTGGCTAAGAGACCTCCCCATTCATGAATCCATCACAATCTATTTCAGGTCAATAGGTGCCATCCTGTTTCAATCCCATCTGTTTGCAGGGGTTTTGATTACAATAGGGTTGTTGGTTTATTCACGGATAGCATTTCTCCTTTCTCTTACAGGTTTCTTTTCGGCTTATCTTTATTATCATTTTGTTGGTATAAACATTACCGAATTAAACTACAGTTTCATTGGATTTAACTTTATATTGACGGCCATTGCTATCGGTGGATTTTTCATCATCCCTTCCTGGTACTCATTCCTATGGGTAGTCTTGCTCACACCCATCACTTCATTTATCATCACTGCAACCGGAGCAGTATTTGGAATAGTACAGCTGCCCATATATTCATTGGCATTCAATGTTATTGTTATCGTTTTCCTTTATGTACTCAAGTTTCGTGAGCGCCATTACAATAAGCCGGAATTGGTTGTATATCAGAATTTTTCGCCTGAACGGAACCTATATACACAGCAAAATTTTAAATTCAGGTTTGATCCCAAAGCACCCATTCATTTTACCTTGCCGTTGATGGGTGAGTGGACTGTTACCCAAGGACACAGCGGAGACCATACACACCGGGAAGACTGGCGGCATGCCTGGGATTTTGAAATGGCTGATGAGGAAGGGAATTATTTTGCAGATTTTGGTGAAAAACTGTCAGATTATTATTGTTTTGGCAAACCTGTTCTGGCTCCGGCAGATGGAATTGTTCAGGAAATCAGAGATGGAATTCAGGACAATAAGCCGGGAGAAATTGACCTGGAACATAATTGGGGAAATACCATCATCATCCGGCATTCAGAAAAAATCTATTCAAAATTCAGTCATCTTAAACTCAATAGTCTGAAGGTTTACAAAGATGCGTTTGTGAAGCGGGGAGATATTATTGCACTTGCAGGAAATTCAGGACGTTCACCTATCCCTCATCTGCATTTTCAGATCCAGTCCGACCCATTCATTGGTTCAAAAACCATAGATTACCCCATGGCAAAATATCTGCTGAGATCGGATGATGGTTATACGCTGAGGACATTTGAAAGGCCTGTAAATGGGCAACATGTATCAAACATAACCAAAATAGATTCCATTTACCAGGCATTCTATTTTGTTCCGGGTCAAACCATTAGTTTCAGATACCAGACTAACCGGGACAGCGAAAAGACAATTGATTGGCAGGTTAAATCCGATATGTTCAACAATACTTACCTCGAATGTCCCTTCTCGAATTCGAAGGCATGGTTCCATAATGACGGAACACTTTTCTATTTTACCCATTACAGTGGTAGCAAGGATGCTCTTCTGTTCTACTTTTACCTGGGAGCTTATAAAATAGCACTTGGATTTGTTGATAAACTGATGATCAAAGACACCTATCCTCCTGATGTTTTTAAAAAGGGTCTTCGGATGTTCCTGCAGGATTTCATTGCTCCTTTCCACATTTTTTTGAAAGCAGAATACCTGCTCAAATATGTAGAAATGGAAGATGATTTGAACACCACCAGAGCATTGCTTGAATCAACCGCTCGAATAAACATGACCGGGAAGCAACATCAGGATTTTAGCTTTGAGATCTCTGTTAAAGATGCCCGGATCGAAAAATTTAGTGTTAAAAGTGATCAGGTCAGTCTTACAGCAACTGAAATTGAAACCTGATGATTTATCCTAAAACCATCGTAAAAGAAAGCCATCAAACCTTGCGAAATGTCCTTCCGCTGTTCCTTTTTGTTTGTCTCCTGTCTCCTTTTAAAACCACGGGTCAGACACCGTTAGGCTTCAGGCATTACGATAGTATTACCTATACCCACTTCCTTGAAGCAAGGTGGGATGAATTGATTGATGCAGGAAACCAGGCATTGAAAAATGGATTTGATAATTACTATATGCGGATACGAATGGGAATCGCCTTTTTTAGCCAGGAACAGTACAGGATGTCAGCAATGCATTTTGAAAAGGCACTCTTCTTCAACAGAACTGATCCGGTCATTGTCAACTATCTCAGAAAAAGTTATGAATGGGCAGGCCTCGAAATAGAAGCGGCCAACGTGGAAAGGCGATTCACCATTTATCAAAGTCCCATGAAAAAGTCGCGGCTGATATTAAAAAATGCAGGATTATATGCCGGTTACACATTTTCGGGTAATGATCAAAAAATATCAGACATTGACTTTGATGGCCAGGCTGGAATTTACGGAGAGATCAACAGCAACGGTGATATGATTTTCACCCATTCCGGAATGACAATCGCCCCCCTACCCCAGGTATGGTGGTACAATGGATATACCTACTTTCTTGTAGAAAGAAATCAGATTTTTATGGCCGGAAACAGGCAAATGAGGAAATTCAATTATGATCTGAAACAGCACCAGTATTACAGCAGCCTTACAATCAGATTGAAAAACCTTTGGTATGTTAACCCTGCATTTCATCTGATAAATATAATAGATGAACCGGTTCAGGCATTTTATGAATCATCTTCAAACAGGTATTCTTTCAGAAAATCTGATACAGCTTATTCTCATGTGCTTTTTTCGCTGATGGCAGTAAAAGAATTGCCTGCGTTCAGCACGGGTATTGCTGTTAGTGGTTCAAATCTGAATAACAGGGAGCAGTGGCAGGGCTCATTCACTGCAGGATACTACCCCCAAAAAAACCTTAAAGTGTATGCTTTTTCAGCACTTTCTGTATTGGCGGAAGATAGACTGGTCAAAATGCATTTCAAACAAAAACTTGGAGGGAAAATTGTCAACTGGTTATGGCTGGAAGGGTCATTTCATGGCGGATATTTGAAAAATGCAAATGATGAAAATGGGTTGCTGGTTTACAACCGAATTGGAAAAATCAGGGCCTGCTCTTCACTGACTGCGCTGTTTCCTATTGGTGAACAGGTTCAAATCCATGTAGAATATAATTTCTATTCAATAGAGGATCAGTATATGCAATATACTGACTTTAATAATTTTGTCGTTTTACCAGTTCATTATTTGAATCATAATATTACAGGAGGAATTAAATGGAAGCTTTGATGAAAAATCTAATGACAGCAGTTTTAATTATTTTATTCGGTACGCTGAAACTGACTGCTCAAAACGGAAAACCAGTGCTGGATGCATTTGCTGGCAGCTATGTAGCTGAAGCAGATAGAGATTATGCGAAAGCCATAGAATACCTTCAGAAGTTATATGACAGACAATCTTATGAGATGAACCTAAGGCTTGGTTGGCTTTACTACCTGAAAGGCAGTTATCCTGAGTCAGTGCACCATTATAAGATAGCCACAGATCTGAAGCCACTGGCCATTGAACCCAAATTTGGACTTGTTTTGCCAGCTGCAGCCATGGGAAACTGGGAAAATGTAAGGAAACAGTATCTCGAAATTTTGACCATTGACCCGCAGAACACTCTTGCCAATTACCGGCTTGGTTATATTTATTACAACATCCAGAATTATAGAGATGCCTATAAACATTTTGAAAAAGTGGTCAATCTTTATCCCTTTGATTATGATGGTTTGCTGATGTATGCCTGGACGAATTTCCGGCTTGGAAAACTTCGTGAAGCCAAAGTGCTTTTTAACAAAGTGCTGATGTATTCGCCTGATGATCCATCAGCCTTGGAAGGTTTGCAACTGATCCAATGATAATGGATCAACCATACAAATCAGGCATTTTGCATATAGGTGATCTTGCCATTGGCGGACATCATCCGGTCCGTATTCAGTCAATGACTACAACGCCAACACTCAATACGCAGGAGACTGTGGCTCAAACTATTCGTTTGATTGAGGCCGGCTGTGAACTGGTGCGGATCACTGCACAAAATGTCCACGAAGCAAAACACCTGCAAGTGATCAGCGATGAGCTTCACAAAAGGGGATTTCGTATGCCGTTGATCGCCGATATTCATTACAAGCCCGAAGCTGCTGAAGTGGCCGCGCGGATCGTTGAAAAAGTGCGGATCAATCCCGGGAATTATGTTGACCGCAAGCGCGGCAGGATCAACTTTTCAAATGAAGATTATGCCGGCGAACTGGATAGGATCAGGGAGCGGATCAAACCGTTGATCCGGATCTGCAGGGAGTATGGCACAGCGTTGAGGATTGGTGCAAACCACGGCTCATTGTCTGAAAGGATCCTTTACAGATATGGAGATACCCCAAACGGCATGGTGGAATCAGTCATGGAATTTATCGAAATATGCGAGGATCTGGGATTCCGGGAAATGATCCTCTCCTTGAAAGCCAGTAATGTGAAGGTCATGGTTCAGGCAAACCGATTGCTGGTCAGAAGAATGCTTGACACTGGAAGGTATTACCCAATCCATTTGGGTGTCACGGAAGCGGGCGATGGTGAAGACGGCCGGATTAAATCCGCCGCAGGTATAGGATCACTCTTGATGGATGGAATAGGCGACACGATTCGCGTTTCATTGACCGAAGAACCTGAATATGAAATTCCGGTGGCGAAAATATTGGCTAATAAATATGCATCGGGTGGTGGTTCGACAAAACAAGATAAAATAATTTTGGATGCGGGTGATTTCTATGATCCCTTTGCATATAACAGGAGGTTGAGTGCGAAAACTTTCAATGTCGGTGGGAACAGGCCTCCGGTTGTGGTTCTGACCGGCAGCAAAAAAGATCCATCTGAAATTCAGTTTCCCAAAGACCGTTTTCCAGACTTCTTTGCCGACCACAATGGTTTGACTTTCTATCCGGCAGATTCCGGCAATCCGGTGAAGCCTCTGACAATTCAATCTTCTGAAGATATTCAAAAACTGGATCACAACCAACTGCAAGTTCTTATTTTTGACCTTGGCGATGAACAGTCGCTTCATGAGATCAGGAATTGGTTCCGTATCCTTTCAGTGAACCGGAACGAAAGCCCGGTGATCCTGAAAAAAAAATTTGGAAGGTTAGAATTACCTGAATTGCTTATCAGCAGTGCTGCTGAGCTTGGATTTTTCCTTGTTGACGGTCTGGGTGACGGGATTTGGATCGAATCGGAAATTATTACTGCTGATGTACTGACTTCCATTTCTTTCGGTATCCTGCAGGCCACCGGATCACGGATCACCAGGACTGAATTTATAGCCTGTCCCTCATGTGGGAGAACTCTTTTTAATATACAGGAGACCCTTCAAAAAATCAAACTAAGAACGGCTCACCTGAAAGGACTGAAGATAGGAGTCATGGGATGTTGTGTAAATGGTCCCGGTGAGATGGCAGATGCACATTATGGTTATGTTGGAGCCGGGAAAGGGAAGGTAACCCTTTACAAAGGCAGGAAGATCATGAAGACATCGGTCCCTGAGGATAAGGCCCTTGATGAACTGGTAGACCTGATCAAATTGAACAATGACTGGATTGACTGATTTTTCTACTTTTGTTTTTTATGAGAACTCAGTGTCCTTTGTACCTCCGTTTTGAAGTTTACGTCGAAAGGGGATGCCCAAAATGCACTTTTACTGAAATCAGGTACTCAGAATAGAGAGGCACTGGTTTAATAATATTTCGGTTCAAATGGAGTTTTTAAAAAGTACGGATTATTAAAACCTGATTTATGGTCAAAAAATATTTTTACTACATCGTTCTTTGTTTCCTGCCAGGAATATTAACGACCGGACACACACAGGAAGTGGGGATCGGCCAGTGGAGAGATCACTTGCCTTACCGGTCAGCCATTTCGGTTGCTTCTGATGGAAATAAAGTTTTTGCTGCAACACCTTCCAGTCTTTTTTATTTCAACAAAAATGACCTCAGCATCAATAAGCTCAACCGTATTTCCGGACTCAATGATATCGGAATTTCAAAAATAGCATTCAACAAATCTCTCAATGCGTTGCTGATAGCATATAGTAACACCAACATTGACCTGATCAGGGGAAATGTGATCATTAACATGCCTGATATTCTGACCAGCAATGCCATCACCCCTGAGAGGAAAGTTATCCATCATATCCTATTTGTTGATAAATATGCTTACCTCTCCTGTGGGTTTGGCATTGTAGTGATAGATATGGAGAGAGAAGAGGTCGCCGATACCTATTATATTGGACCTGGTGGAAGTTCGATGGTTGTTTACGGTTTGACCCACAATGATGCGCACTTTTATGCTGCAACAGAGAGTGGAATTTATGTTGCGTCCATGGACGATCCAAACCTGGCCTATTTTGAATCCTGGTCTAAAGATTTTTCCTTGCCATCACCAGATGCAATATATAACCATATCGCCTACAATGCAGGAACATTATTCGTCAATAAATATTCTGACCTTTGGGCAGCTGATTCCATTTTCATTTACCGGAACAATGAATGGAGCTATGACGGAGAAATTTTTAATAACAACAATAAGGTCTTTGGTCTGAAAGCTGTAAATAATGTACTTTATGCGGTTCAGCGATACAGTGTTTACGGATTCGATGCCGGTTTGAATCTTGAGAAACTGATCTGGACTTATTTTACGGCCCCTTGCTAT
>JBLRXC010000039.1:0-22005 GCA_047920975.1 Bacteroidales bacterium
GTATTTATACCCCAATCATGCATATCTTTAACTGAAGCCATTGGTATCCCAGTCTCAGTTGTTTTAGGACTATGATGCGAACCATCTGTTATTTTAGATGTAACTTCTGAAAGGTTTTTCACCTCCCACCCCTTCGGTATCGGTCCCAGTTCGCTGTCCACAAACTCACCATCTTTAAACGGCCCGAAATCCACAAACCAGTGTTTGTAGAGGGTCATGGCCATTTCTTCCAGGGTTTTGTTCATTTGGAGGTTGAGTTCGATCTTGTCGTCGAGGGCACCGAGGATTTCGGCGATGCGGTGCTGGGTGGGGAGTGGGGGGAGGTTGATATCCTGGTTGTATGCCATATCACGGTTTAATCCGGGTACAGCAGAATCAAAGTTTAATTTGTCAAGATTTAAAGTTTTCAACAAATAGTATAAATATTTGAAATTGTAAATGGAATCATTGGGTTCGATATAGTACGCAGTATCTATGCAATAATAGGGGCTATTAGTTTTATAAATACTACCGACTGTGCCTTTACGCCCAACAATTATGCCCTTATTTTTTATTAATGGATGATTGTGCCAGCCAGTTATTCCTGATGAACCGAATACAGGGATTTCTCCAGGAATTCGATTTCTTTCGGTAAGTGATTTACCGTAATTTAGAGTGATTACTTCTCCTAATTTATATTTTTTCCAGGAGGGCATATTTTTCAGTTCGATGTTCGAAGTTCAAAGTTATGTTTTTAGTTTTCAAAAATAGAGGATTGGAATGAATTGTTTTGAGCGGGTGGTCTGGGCTTGACTTGCGGCTTTAGCTTTGGGAATTTACCATAGATCACTTCGAGCATGGCGGGGCGGTTTGCGTAGGTTTCGGCCATCCAGTCCACAAATTCAGCCACTGTTTTTTCCCCTTCGGGTAATTTGTCCACCGCTTTCAGGCAACGGGCCAGTTCCTTGTATTTGCCCCTGCCGGTAGGTTCGGCCAGTTGTTTCAGGCCGGGCACAAGAAGTTCATGTAAATGGCTGCTGAATGAAGCCGGTAGTTGATCAGCATACTTAAGGACAAAATAAAAATGCTGCGCATTCAGTTGCATCAGTTTCAGCAAGCGGGGCCAGTATTGCTCGGCCACAAACACATCGGCCAATTTATCCAGGTCGGCCCGGCTTCCCCGCTCCTCCGGTCCTTTGATGATGTTGAGCAGGTTTGCGGCCTCGGCAGCCCATGCCTCCGGAGGATATGTTTTCTTCAGCTTGGCATAATAAGGCATATATCCCGAATTGTTACGGAGGAAAAGCCATTGGGCATGCGATCGTATGGAATCCATGTCTTTTTCTTTCTCTGCTATGACAAGCAAGTATTCCATCCAGTTATGGAACGTCCCCACATGATTCTTCTTTTTTGCCAGCTCCAATCCCTCATGGATGATGTTTTTGGCCTTCCCGTATTTTTTATTTTTCACCAGGTCGTCCACCTGCATTTTCATGATCTCAGGAAATTCCATCCCCGATTCGATCACCTGCTGTGCTTCATCATTCCGCTTTTGATTTTGAAGGTATTCGATCTTGTTTTGCAATAGCAAGGTGATTTTCCAATCAGGGTAGATTTCTTTTTTTACCGATTCAATCGTCTGGTCGATCAGGCTGAAAAACGTTTCTTCCTGTTTTTTATCTGTGATCAGCAAAGGTATCAGTTCAAGGAAACGGACATCGAGTTCATAATCAATGTTCTTTTGTTTCGAATACTCATGAACACAAAACGTGAAAAGTTCATCCTTCATCATGGGCGAACTGAGGCTGCCAAAGTTCCGGTAAAGCAATTCAAAGGTCTGATCAATCTGTCCGCCTGC
Organism: Bacteroidales bacterium; assembly: GCA_047920975.1. Lineage (GTDB taxonomy): Bacteria > Bacteroidota > Bacteroidia > Bacteroidales > JAADJA01 > JAADJA01. Next base: position 1,838 of record JBLRXC010000039.1, read on the forward strand.
CATACCGTTCGAATCGTCCATGCTTTGAATCGCTTCTGACAAACCGTCGATCACGGCGCGGCAAATGATGATGGATTCATTAAAATTGCCTTTGCTTAGCAAGCTCTCGGCTTTGTTGAGCAGGTTTTGAATGTTATCGGCAAAAGCATAGCTGTGCTGGTAATCGATGAACCCATGCCTGTCGGAAGCTGCATTGATGTAATTTTTCACCATCCGTTTGTATTTGGGCATCAGGTCCTCTTCGATCAGGTCGGCAAAGTAAGCCAGAAATGTATGCCGGAGACTTGTGTCCCGCTCCATCTCTTTTTGAATAAAGGCTCTTAATTCGTCCTTGCCTGCTTTTCTGAAAATTTCGGATAATTGTTCCTGCTGGGTTTTTCGTTTTTTCTTTGGCTTTTTCGGTGCAGACTTTTTCTCAGTTGGCTTTTGCTTATTTTCCAATAGCGTGTCATCCGCTATTTTATATAAAACGGCTACAACATGCTTGCAGACCGGTCCGAGATCGTAAGAGCAATTGCATTCCCAATCCTTGATGACAGAACGTTGTGTGAAAACTGAGACCCTGTGTTTGTTAGTTCCTTCCACTGTAGCCAACCAAAGCCCGGGAGCCTCCTGTTCAAGTTCATGAACCAATCCCTCGTCGTAATATTCGAGGCCCCGCTCCACGATCACCGGATCGATCAGGGTTTCAAAATTTTTTAATGTTAGTTTTTCTGGCATTTTTAATTAGAAATACAATTTAAATTTTTGTCTGTTCTACCACCTGTTCTACCGCCCGTTCTACCACTTTTCTTACCACCCTTTCAAATATTTCTCTGACCACCATTTTTTCTCCCAACTTTTCTACCAACCTCTTATCACGAGCATGTTAACCAACAGCGTCATTTTTAACATGAGCTGCAGGTCATGTTAAATCGTTTAACAGGTTCTTTTTTAACATCATCATAATATTTCCCAATAGCCTCCGTAGGTGCCAACTCTTTCAATCAATCCAAGTTCTCTCAATTTTAATATATGCTTTTGAATGGTGGATTTGCTCTTTATGCCTGTTCGTACTCCAATTTCTTTAAAAGATATTTGTGGATTTTCCTTAATCAATCGATAAACTTCTTTTTGTCGGGGAGTAAGTTTAGTAACGCCTTCATTTCTTGCTATTTCTTCTTTTTTTTCACCAGCTATACCGCCTGTTGTACCGCCTGTTATACCGCCTGTTGTACCGCCTGTCGTACCGCCTGTTCTACTACCTTTTTTATGGGCACTCTTATCCTTTCTGGTAGCATATTTTTTATCTACTTTAAAAGAGATGGTATAAAAATCGGTACCACTTTTAATTTCAGGTTTGGTATGGTAGTATGAATTCCACCCGTTGATCATTTTATCAAATCCATAACCGGCATTTTGCGCCAGGTTGATCACCCTGAAGATTTTGGCGATGACCGGGTTTCTCGGTTTTGACAGGTCTTCCCTGAGAATGGTATCCAGGTCGTTTGGCAGTGCCCCGGGATTATTGAACTCGATCCGATCGGTAAATATCCGGATGCGGGGCTTCTGCGGACAGAAATAGTCGGAATGCATGAGCATGTTGACCAGCGCTTCGCGGATGGCCACTACCTGAGGCTGTTCCTCAACCGACATGCCGTGGATATCCGTTTCGAAAGGGATGTCGATATGCTTCACCAGTCGTGGATAAATGCTGAAATAGTATTCAAACAGGTTCGGTTGTACCGGCATGCGAAAGGTGTATCTTCTGTCGGCACTCTCAATGGATGTGCCGGGGATTTCAAAAAGGTCGATCCTGAAATCGGTCAACAGGTCTTCGATGGAATCCAGGGTGCCGAAAAACAGCAATCCGCCGGTGGTTACTTTGCCATCCTTATGAACCCTCAGTTTCTCAAGGAATTTTTCAATATTATACCGGTTGTATGGGTGTGACGAATTGATTGTAGCAAGATAATTCCGGTAGCCATCGATGCTTTCCGTATTGAGGTCTTCAATCCCGAATTTAGTTAATTCACTGTCTTTGGTACCAAAAGCCGAATCACGGTACATCGCATCCACTTCTTCCTGCGTGGCCCGCTGGTCGCCACTTGAGGTACGGATAAAGGTGTTTTTCGGATTGTTGAACCAGACCGGCTTTTTATTGGAGGGCGGGATTTTAAAGCCCAGTACAACGCCTTCGTCGAAGTTGTATTTTTTACACTCAGGGCTGATCTTGATGTTATATACGTCGCCACGAAGCGATGTAGTGAAATCTTGCTCAACTTTATCCGGTTTTTCTACCCCTCTAATTTCATAATTCTTTCCCTGTTGTTTCACCCCGAAAATAATCCATCCACCGGAAGTATTCGAAAAAGCAGAAACCGTTTCCCTGACATTTCTTGGAACCTCCGATTTCGCTTCCTTCACCTCGAAATCTTCCCATTCTAAATCATCCAGCCGTTGTATGAGTTCTTCTTTTGTCATGTCGTAAAAATAATCCAACAAGTCGTTGGACTTTTATAAGTCATTCAGGTTTTTCATGATCCGGGCCTGTAACTCGTTTGATTTCTCAAACTGCTCCTTCAGCCTGGTTTTCAATTCAGCCATTTTTTCCTCGAAGGGTATTCCATCGTCTTCTTCGGCTTCCGTTCCCACATAAATCCCGGGCGTGAGTTTGTAATCGTTGTCGATCACCTCTTTGATGGTAGCTGCTTTGCAAAAACCGGGAATGTCTTCGTAGGTTTCACCCTGTGTCCGCCACTGATGATAAACGCCGGCAATCTTTTCAATATCCTGATCGGAATAAACCCTCAACCTTCGGGTGGCCATTCCACCCAGTTTGCTTGCATCGATAAACAGGATCTCATTGGATCGCTCACGATGTTTACCATTCACTCCGGTCCTGTTCTTACTAAGGAAAAACAAAGCTGCCGGTATACCCGTTGTCAGGAAAAGTTTATCGGGCATGCGCACGATGCAATCGATCATGTTATTATCCACCATAAACTTCCGTACATTCCCTTCTCCTTTCGAATTGGAGGTCATGGCGCCGTTGGCAATGACAAAACCCGCCGTACCGGTTTCATTCAGATGGCTCCAGAAAGTTTGCATCCACATGTAGTTGGCATTGCCGTTTGTGGTGAACTCTTCCCTGGGGCCAAAAAGACGGGGATCATTTTCCGAGAGTTCTTCGGGATGCCATTGGGAAACATTAAAAGGTGGATTGGCAATCACAAAATCGGCCTTCAGATCGGAAAACTTATCATCAAGCAAAGAGTTGCCCAGCTTTACATCGAAAGAAAGATTTCGGAGCAACAGGTTCATTTTGCACAAACGAAGTGTTCCTTCGTAGCGCTCCTGTCCGTAAATAGAGATGTCGCTTTTGCTACCACCGTGAGCCGTAACAAATTTCACCGACTGCACGAACATACCACCACTACCACAGGCAGGATCAAAAATTCGTCCGCTATAGGGTTCCAGCATTTCAACCAACAACCGAACGATTGATCCGGGAGTAAAAAATTGCCCGGCACCGGAACCTTCGGCCATGGCAAACTTACCGATATAGTATTCATAGATCCTCCCGAAAACATCACTCTGTGGATTTTCCTTTTCGGAGAATTTTGATTGTGAAAACAGATTAATGATACCGGCTGTTTGCGTAGCCGTAAGCTGACTTTTTACAAAGATAGGAGGCAAAAGTCCTTTCAGGTCGGATCGCAGTTCTGCCAGTTTTTCGTCAAGTTTAACGAAGGCATCATCAACCTTCAACTTTATGTCATCTTGTTCTGCATTTTCCTTGAGATAATCCCAGGTACATTCTCTCGGAAGTATTATTGCACCCTTCGATTTGTATTCATCTTCGTCCTCAAGGACGTAGCTAATTTCAGCCTTATCCTCTGAGTAATAATCAGAGGTTGGGTCTTTCAACAAGGCTTTTAATTCGTCCCTGCGTATCTCAAACTTTTCCGACATATGTTTCAGGAACAACAGGGAAAGCACATAATCCTTATATTGATTTTCGGCAACTGCACCTCTTAACTCATTTGCTGCTGCCCAGAGTTCCCTTTCAAAATCAATGTCGGCTTTGGCCGTATTGGTATTATTTTTCACTTACTCACGTGGTTTGGATAAAGAACGAGCAAATATAAAAAAAGAAAGACACGGGAAAACTTTTTATTGAAGATATTAATCTGGCAGGGTTCAAAACTTTATCCTGTTATGGAAAAAGCATTATCATTCTTTAAAATATAGGCGTAGACAAAATATGGTATTATATTATGACAGGAAATTTCACCTTTGGAATATAAATTTTAAGTTCGGGAAATCATAAAAATTAAAATTACCAATTTCGGACGCCTATATCCTGCAAAGGAAATAATACGGGAAAATGTCCTGTAAACCAGAGAGTTTGAGTATGATCGGAATAATTTTTTATAACGACCGGTCAGGATATTTATCGGGTTTTTTTTGAACCCTATCTAATGGGTTTGTAGACAATAAGTTAGATGAAAAAAGATTCAAAATTTTGGTACTATTTTTGATTGCTGACAATATGACTGTATCCAATTATGTATCCGGTGAAATAAAAAACGCTTCGTAAGATGCTGACTTACAAAGCGTTTCAGAATATTTAAGTAGCCCGTAGGGGAATCGAACCCCTGTTACCAGGATGAAAACCTGACGTCCTAACCCCTAGACGAACGGGCCATGGTTGTGAAGAACAATTTTTTTAATTTGGAGCGCAAAAGTACAAAAAAATTCAAGATTCTAAATTTTTTAAGAAAACTGGTCTGTTTTTTTTGTGATCAGCATCAAATGGACATCCACAAAAGGGATCCTCTTAATTTTTCTCAAGAGAGACAAACAAATTGTCGTTCATCAGCACTTCGATGGCTTTTTGAAATCCATCGTCAAAGGAGGTAAGAACCTGGAAGTATGACTTGAATTCAAACAAATTTCTTGCGATTAAAGCTTTTAGCTGATACCGGATCAACTCATCGGAGTATGAAAGTTCATTGCCGAATGGCGCCACGTTTCTTGATTCAGCAAATTGTATAAACCGGTCAAAAAATTCCCTGGTGATCTGAAACTGACTGTTGAAAAATTCGAAAGTAGGATATTTTCTGGCAAGGGCTCCTCTCTCACAATCCATGTATTCGAGCACAAAATCGTTAAAGAGTCCGCGGCTCAGCAAATCAATATAAAAATCGGTATAATTGGTTGAATCCCATGGTACAAAAATATCCGGCATAATGCCTCCTCCGCCAAAGACCACCCTGTTATTAGGTGTGTAGTATTTCAGAGAGTCGGGGACTGATTTTGAGAAACCTTCTGTAAATTCTCCGGCCTGAAGCCTTTTGAGGAGATCGTCATTGTAATCATCATAACCTTCGTTATAAGGCTTTTGTATGCATCTTCCGGTTGGCGTATAATACCTGGCAATGGTCAGTCTGATTACAGAACTATCCGGAAGGTAGTAGGGCCTTTGCACCAATCCTTTGCCAAATGATCTTCTGCCGATGATCAATCCGCGATCCCAGTCCTGAATAGCTCCGGCAACAATCTCGCTGGCAGAGGCTGATCCTTCGTCAATCAGGATAACCACCTTACCGGTAATAAAATTCCCACGGAATGAGGATTTATATTTTCGTTTAGGACTTGATTTGCCTTCGGTGAATAGTATTGTTTTACCCGCCCCGAGGAATTCGTCTGCAAGGTCTACAGCCACATCAAGATATCCACCTGAGTTTCCTCTCAAATCAAGGATCAGGCTATTTAACCCCTGATCTTTGAGTTCACCAAGCGCCTCCCTGAACTCGTCCATGGTTGTTCTCGAAAACCTGTTGAGCTTAATATAGCCTATGTCAGGAGTAGCTAAAAAGGCTGCATCAATGCTGTTGATGGGAATACGATCGCGTTCAATGATAAAATCAATTGGTTTCTTTTTTCCGGTGCGATGAATACCTACCTCGACATACGTGCCTTTATCCCCGCGTAGTTTCTGATAAACAAAATTGTTATCTACATGTGCCCCGGTTGCATTCTCTCCGTTTATACTTACAATTTTATCGCCGGCCATAACCCCCAGTCGCTCTGCAGGCCCGCCCCGTACAGGCGAGATCACCAGTATGGTATCCTTATAAACCTGAAAGGAGATACCGATCCCTTCAAATATTCCCTCCAGCGGCTCATTAGTCTGCCGCAATTCCACCTTTGAAATATATTGCGAATGCGGGTCAAGTTCTTTCAGGGCTGCAATAATTGCTTTTTCAACCACTTCAGGTTCATTGACCGAATCCACATAGGCAAAGTTGATGATCTGAAGTACGGATGCAAACTTTTGCACCGTTGATTTCGGATCATAAATTTGCGCATATATACCTGATAATCTAATTGTTATAAAAACTACAACAATAATCCCTCTTAAAATTTTTGAAAACTTACCTTTCATATATCTGCATAAAGATACACCCTGATTTTTAACAAATAACCTGTATACGTCAGGAATTGATTAAAGATTACTTTTGCCAGTCATTTTATTATTTTTCTTTTCATAAGCAGCTTCAAAGAAAGATGAAACGGTTCAGAGCGAAGTTAACTCCATCCGAAAATCACACATTTAATCTTCACATGGCTTATTCGGTCATTGAAGGGATTATACTGGGTGTGCTGGCGCTCAATGAGTTTGTTTTTATCAAAGGGATGGGTGGCTCCAACCTGCAACTGGGGGTATTGTTCCAGCTAAGCATGGTGGTTTTTATCTTTCTGGTTTTTATCAATGAGTTCATCAAAAGGGCGAAAAACAAAAGAAAGTTACTGCGGCTAGTGGGGATTCTTACACGTGGCCCGCTTTTTTTACTGATCTTTTTCCCCGGCGGTCCGGAGGTTCTCTCTTCAACTCAGATTTACCATTACATTTTCCTATTGTTATTCCTTATCTATTTTTTTGGGAACACTGTCATTTACCCGCTGATAAACCTGTTCCTAAAGACCCTTTACATGCATTCCAACTTTGGGAAGCTATACAGTTTGTCAGCTACTGTCAATAAAATTGTGATGCTGGTGGCAACCTTTGTTTATGGATTATTGCTTGACATGGATGGTCAGGTATACCGCTTTGTTTTTCCGGTAGTAGCTATTCTGGGCATTGTTTCACTTTATCTTCTCTCAATGATACGCTATATGGAAGAGCTGCCGGAAAGAAAGGATCCATTTTTAACCTCCATCCGTCAATCCATCAACACGATGAGATCCATTATGAAAACGAACAAGTCCTACAGGCATTTCGAGGCAGGATTTATGTTCTATGGATTTTCATTTATGATTACATCTGCCGTGATCACTATTTTTTTTGAACGCGCGCTGCATCTGAACTATTCAAGTGTTGCATTTTACAAAAACGGATACAATATACTTGCAATCATTTTGCTTCCGTATACCGGGAGACTGATCGGAAAAATTGATCCAAGAAAATTTGCTGCTTTGACTTTCGGGGCTTTGCTTTTTTACATACTATTCGTTATGCTGACCGAACATTTTCCACAGCATATGATGTTCCGGGGAATAGAAATCTATCCCATGTTACTGATTGCCTTTCTTTTCTATGGGATTTTTGCGGCTACCATGGCACTGCTGTGGTTTATCGGTTCCGCATACTTCTGCAGGTCTGAGGAAGCAGGAGATTATCAGTCAGTTCATCTGTTTCTTACGGCGGGGAGAGCATCTGTAGCTCCTCTGTTTGGTGTATTTTTTTATGAGTTTTTTGGCTTTACCAGGACATTTATTCTCGCCATTCTTTTACTGGTGATCAGCATAGGGATCAATGTCTGGTCGGGTTTGACTGAAAAGGCAGTAACGATACAGAGAGATCCTGATTTTAGAAGCGAAGCCGGGCAAGATAACTGAACTGCTCTCCTTCCGATAATAATTCCAGTTCATAACCCTCTTCTGATGCAATTTCTTCCAGGGTTAAATAATCAATGAACAGCCATTGAAACGGGACACCCTTTAATCCGTTGTATTCTATTTCATAGACAATTTCACCATGATAGCCCTCATGAAGGTCAATTCTGAAGACTCCTTCCTGTTCCTCATGCAGATACATCAGGTCGCAGGAGTCAAGCAAAATCTGACCTCCTTTTGCAAGCAATTTTCTGGCATGTACGAGAAACTTCCGGAGTCCCCGCAGATTACCGGTAAAGCCGATTCCATTCATCAACAGCAGCAAAGTATCATACGAACCTGAATTAAAATCCAGGATATCGGATACATAAGCTTTATGCACACCCCTTTTGCGCATAATTTCAACAAATGACGGACGTATATCAACGGCGGTAACATCAAAACCCATCGCCTGTAAAACCAGCGAATGGCAGCCGGTACCGGCACCGATATCAAGGATTTTCCCATAGCAGTGATGCATTGCCGTTTTCTCTATTTCAGGCATCTCCTCCAGGGACCGGAAAAAATAGCGGACCGGCATGATTTCATCTTCACCTTTGTTGGTTCGGATAATTAGAGAAGCATCATGTTTTCCAGCCATGAAGTCGAGGAAGGCTTCATCGAAAGGATCACTTTTTTGTGTCACCAGGCATGCATTTTAGTTCCCCTCCACATTTTTTACAATAGACTGAATCATCATCATGGCGGTCATAATTACAATCAGGACAAACCCGGGTGTTGGTATTTGTTGCTTTCACCATTTCGACAGAAAGGATGCCGGTTGGGACGGCAATAATGGCATAACCCGTAATCATCACAATAGAGGCAAGAAACCGTCCCAGAAAAGTTACCGGTGCAATATCGCCGTATCCCACGGTTGTGAGTGTGACAATGGCCCAATAAATACTGATAGGAATACTTGTAAAACCATTTTCAGGACCTTCGATCAGATAGATCAGCGATCCCATAATCACAACCATGATAAAAACCACTTCCAAAAAAACAACGATCTTATGCCTGCTGCTTCTTAAAGCAACCCTAAGAACATCTGAGGCACGGATATACCTGGCCAGTTTGAGAACTCTGAAAACCCTCAGCAATCTCAGGATCCGGATTACCAGAAGGAACTGTGTCCCGGTATAGATTAAGCTCAGGTATGTGGGAAGGATTGCCAGAAAATCGATAATTCCATAGAAGCTGAAAATATATCTGACTGGTTTACGTGTTGTGTAAATTCTCAGAAGATATTCGACCGTAAATATGATTGTAAAAGCCCATTCCAGGACAAGAAACATCTCTCCATGACGAAGATGTACCTCAGGCATGCTGTCTATCAGTACTGCAGCGACACTCAACCCGATCAAAATCATCAAAACAACATCAAACATTTTCCCTGCCCTCGTATCTGCTTCGAAAATGATATCGTGTAACGATTCACGCCAGGGAGCCATTTGTTTCAAATGATGTTTGCTTTCCATATTGCTGAAAAATGACAGGCAAAAATAGTAAAACAGAGAAATTAAAAGTTCTCATAAATGCCCAGACCAAAAAGGGCAAAGTCATATTTCACCGGGTCACAGGGGTCAAATGACCTGAGTTGACTAGTAAGTTCTTCAACTGCAATCCAGTCGTTGCTTTTTCTTGTCAGCAAATTTAAACTGCGCGCCACGCGCCCTGAATGAACATCCAGGGGGCAAAAAAGCAATGAAGGACTGATCTCCTGCCACAGGCCAAAATCCACATTGCCTTTATCCCTGCGAACCATCCACCGCAAAAACATACAAAGCCGTTTTGCAGATGCATTCTTTTCAACATCAGCAACGTGCTTGAGCACATGACCAGAGTGCTTCCCTGTAAAGAATATTTTCCTGAACCGGATCAGCGACTCTTTTAAGGTTTTTCCCTGCCGGACGGGTTCGGTAAAAATCTGTTCGAGTCCGCCGTATTCGTGGTAAATAATCTTAAGTGTCTTTAAAAAATAGAAACAGTCATCACCATTGAAAGTCCTGTGCACAAACTTCCTGAATCTTGCCAGATCTTTTTCTCCAGCGTCCAGAATGAAATCATAAGGTGAAAAATCCATTTGCCTGACCAGATTGGTTGCACTGTTTATAATAGAGGCTCTGTTACCCCATGCCATGATGGCTGTGAGAAACCCCGCAATTTCTATATCATTTTTTTCCACAAATAGATGAGGAACTGAGACAGGATCACCCGGGATGAATTCAGGCCTGTTGTAAAGCGCTGTTTTCTCATCCAGAAAACTTTTCAACTCCATCCATTCGATTTTCATTTCCAGGGAATTTTAGAAATTTCCACGTGCATATGGTGTGATATCCTGATCTGCAAAATCTCCTTTCAGAAATCTGAAGTATCCTGTAATGGCTATCATGGCTGCATTATCTGTAGTGTACTGAAATTCGGGTATGAACACCCTCCAATTTTTTTCTTTTCCGGTTTCTTCAAGCTCTTTGCGCATTTCCGAATTGGCTGACACCCCGCCCGCGATAGCCACATCCCTGATACCCATCTGATTAGCGGCCTTCACCAGTTTTTCCATCAAAACAGATATGATAGCATGCTGGATGGAGGCACAGAGATCGGGTTTGTTTTCCTCTATGAAATTTGGATTGATTTTCAACTGATCGCGAACAAAATAGAGGAAAGAGGTTTTCAACCCGCTGAAGCTATAATCCAGACCAGGGATTACGGGTTTCGAAAACTTAAACCGCAACGAATCACCCTGTTTAGCCAATTTGTCAATCACAGGACCTCCGGGATAGGGCAATCCCATGATCTTGGCAGCCTTATCGAAAGCCTCTCCGGAGGCATCGTCAATGGTCTTTCCGATCACAACCATGTCGAGGTAATCCTTGACATATACAATCTGAGTGTGCCCGCCTGAGATGGTAAGACACAGAAAAGGGAAGCGGGGAAACTCCCGCAAGCCATGCTGATCCTGGATAAAATGAGCAAGAATATGCGCCTGCATGTGGTCCACTCCAATGATTGGAATACCAAGTGTCAGCGCCAGGGATTTGGAGAATGAAAGTCCCACCAGAAGTGAGCCCAGCAAGCCAGGGCCACGTGTGACGGCTATGGCATGAAGCTCTTTTTTGTTGATCCCGGCCTTTTTCAGTGCCATATCAACAACCGGAATGATATGCTGCTGGTGCGCCCTGGAGGCCAGTTCGGGGACTACACCACCGAAACTGCGGTGAACTTCCTGATTGGCAATAATATTGGCAAGAATGTTGTTGTCTCTCAACACCGCTGCAGAAGTATCATCACACGAAGATTCTATGCCCAGAATATATGTATGCATACAAGATAATCGTTCGTAAAATTAACTCATTAAAACTTACTTTTGTAAGCCCTGTTACCATTCTTAAAAAGAATGGAGAATTCATGTTCAAATAAACAATTAAAATTGGTAAAATTATCAAAAGCAGAATTTTCAGAATATTATTTTATGCATTGACCGGTTCTTTAGCTTTGTTACTGACCTTTGTCGTTCTGCTGCGAAATCCTTTCTCGCAGACTGTTTTGGCAAGGGTTGCAACCTCTTATCTTTCCCGTGAGCTTGGTGTTGAGGTTAAGTTAAACCGGCTTGATATCCGTTCATTCAGAAAATTGGATTTACATGGCCTGCTGATAAGAGATCAAATGAATGATACATTGATCGATATCCAAAAAATAAACCTGAGAATCAAAGGGCTAAGCTATTTGCTGGGTGATGTAAGCCTTCACTCTGTCACAATTGAGCGGGCTGACATAAGAATCGTCAAATATGAAGGTCAGGAAGAATCCAATCTGGCATCCCTTCTCAGTTATTTCAGTTCTTCGGATACGGCCCACACGGAATCTTCAGGAAAAGGCTTCGCACTCAATCAAATCTACCTTATTGATTCACGCTTCAGATACAGCGATCTGAACGAAGTGCCGGTTCCTGGAATCATTGACTTCAATCATCCTGATGTACACAACCTCTTCTTTAAAGCCAAAGATCTCTTTATTTCAGGTGATACGATCGCTGCTCACATTGAATCTCTTTCTCTCTTTGAAAGCAGTGGTTTCAGGGTTGATACCTTCTCCTGTCTTTTCAGGATGGAACCCCTTTTTCTCAGTGCCGAAAATCTTTTCATAAGAACTCCTGATAACAAGCTCGATCTGGATTTTAAGTTTTCTTTCAACCAATTCGATGATTTCAATGATTTCCTGAACAAGATTAAAATAACAGCTTTATTCCGGCCCTCGGAAATCAATCTTGCAGAAGTAAAATATTTTGCACCTGTCCTTGAAACCATGGACAATGAGATTCAACTTTCGGGAAATATCCAGGGGACAATTCATGATTTCAAGGCACGGGATTTTGAGTTCTCATTTGGGCAATCAACATATTTCAGAGGCAATATCCAGATGCAAGGACTCCCTGATTTTAATGAGACATTCAGCCACATCTCTATTGACACCCTGATAACAACTGCAGATGATGTAAGAGGGTTCCAAATCCCGGGGGAGATCAACAGGATTACCTTGCCTGACCTGCTTGATGAACTGGGAATGATTCACATTCGAGGTAAATTTACCGGGTTTTACAATGATTTCGTTTCATACGCGCATTTCAATACAGCCATTGGAAAAATAAATACCGACCTCCTGTTGAGGATGGATCCTTCAAGCACCATTGCCTACAGTGGCAGTCTTTCAACGGATCAATTCAATGCGGGGAAACTGTTTCATGCTGAACAGGATATTCAGCGAATTGATCTTTCAGCAACTGTCAGTGGCAGCGGTGTTAGCTTCGATGAAATGGAGCTGACACTGGATGGTAATATCGGATTGTTTGAGTTCCGGAATAATGCTTACCGTGACATCATCATCAATGGAGATCTGATTAATAAAAAATTCTCCGGATTGCTTAATGTCAATGATGAGTTAATCAAGCTATCCTTCAATGGAGTTATTGATTACAGCCAGAATATTCCGGTTTATAATTTCAGAACAGAGATAAAGGATGCCTGGCTTGACAGGATCAATCTGATCTCGCGCGATTCAACATCCGTACTATCGACCAATATTTCGATCAATGTTCTGGGAGACAATTTCGACAATATGCAGGGGATCATTATTCTTGACAGCACCCAATATTCCGAAGGAGAACACAGCTTTTTTCTGAAAGATATCAGCCTGAGCATTACACGGGATTTAAACGGATTCAATATCATCCGGTTCTATTCGGATTTTGTGGATGTAACTGTTGAAGGGCGTTTTAGACTGGATGAATTACAGGAACAATTAACGTTGCTACTACAACAGCATCTTGATACACTTTTTACAATCCAGCCATTTGAATATGAAGGACTCTCATCTCAGGATTTTACGTTTTCAATTGATCTAAAAAATACACAGATACTGAGTGATCTGTTTATTCCACAATTGACCGTTGCAGAACGAACCAATATTTCGGGAGGTTATAACTCAAGGTTACAAAATTTCTTCTTCAACGGTCACTCACCTGAAATAAACTATGGGGGAGTGACTTTAAACAACTGGTATTGCGGCTTCGCTATTTCTGACGAATTTATTCAGTTTACCACCGGATCAGAAGAGGTTTTTTTGTCGGATACACTCAGGGCTGAAAGCCCCAAACTCATATTAACAGCAGACAACAATAACATTCACTACCAGGTTTCATGGCACGACTTTGAAAACATGTCATTTACCCGGGGTGAACTTGATGGAGAATTCAAATTGCTTGGAAAAACCAGGTTTAAATTGAGTTTTAACAAAGCCGACATTGTTTTCGCGGATACACTCTGGCGTATCAGTCCGGAGAATTTTGTAATCCTTGATACCAATTACCTTCGTTTTGACAATTTTTCGCTTGCAACTGCAACCCAGCGAATCCATGTTCATGGAGCCATCACTTCCAATTCTTCAGATACCTTGAGTATTATGATGGACCGGTTTGATCTTTCCAATTTCGACCTTATTTTGAAAAACAATGGAATAGATCTCGATGGTATGATCGATGGAAGCATTCAGATCATTGATTATTATACCTCACCTTTCTACCTGGCAAATCTTGATCTTGCCGGATTCAGGTTCAATGGTGAAAATCTGGGAGATGCACAAATTGTAACTTCATGGAATCCCATACCGGAGTCATTTGACATTATGGCTGACTTTATATACACCGGCAATATCGGACAGCGTAAAATTATCGGAATCAATGGCAACTACTATCCAAACCGGGAAGATCAGAATTTTGATATTCTGATTGAGCTTGATAATTTCAGGTTGAACGCACTGGAACCTTTTATCAGCAGCTTTAGCTCTGGAATGGAAGGTTTAGCAACGGGAAATATTAAATTGAGTGGTTCTCCGACATCACCTGAATTCAATGGCGAAATTGACCTGGCAAGGGTAGGTCTTTTGATTGACTACCTGAATGTGAGGTATTTTTTTGCGGATAAGATCTATTTTGAGAAGGACCGGTTTTATTTTAACAATATGGTGCTGAATGATTCTCTGAACAACCATGCACTTTGTTCAGGAGAATTCAAATTCGGTAATATGAAGGACATGGCCCTGGACCTTACCATTACAACAGCTAATCTTGCAGGCTTAAATACCACACGCCGACATAATCCGGTATTTTACGGAAAGGGAATGGTCAGTGGAAGTATTTATATTCACGGCCCGCTTGATAATCTCGTGATGGATATAGGCATTCGTTCCGAGAGAGGCACCAGCATTAAAATGCCTATATCCAGTGAAACCACTGTGGGAACAAGTGATTATATAATCTTTGTCAACACTGGTGTTGAAGAAGGTGCTCAGGAAAAGTCAAGCGTTTATGAAACAGACCTTGGGGGGATGACATTGAACCTGGATATGAATGTAACATCAGATGCTGAAATCCAGATTTTCATGCCTTACCAGATGGGTGATTTGCGTTCGAGAGGAAGTGGAAATCTGAAAATGAATATCCTCCCATCAGGTGCGATGGCTATGAATGGTGAATATGTAATCGACCGTGGCTCATTCTTCCTGACCCTTCAAAAAATCATCAACAGGAACTTTGAGCTCCGGAAGGGAGGTACCGTTACATGGAGAGGTGATCCTTATGATGCACAGATAAATGTTGAAGCTGTTTACAAAGTAAAAACCACTCTGGGAGAATTTGGGCCTGAACAGGATTCTGCAACACGCGTAGCGGTAGATTGCATCATAGCGCTAAGAAACCGGCTGCTTGATCCCGAGATCTATTTCACGGTTGAGTTTCCCGACCTGAAAGAGGAAACCAGACAATACATCTACGCCCGGCTCGACACCAACAACCAGGCAATGATGAGTCAGCAAATGATTTCACTTCTCGTGCTAAACAGTTTCAGTCAGAGTACCGGTTACTCGGGATCCGTTGGATTTAACACTTATTCTCTGATTACTAATCAATTAAACAATTGGCTCTCGCAAATAAGCAACGACTTTGACATTGGGGTGAATTACCGTCCGGGTGATGACCTCTCTGCACAGGAGGTTGAACTGGCGCTTTCAACGCAACTCTGGGATGACCGGATCAGTATTGATGGCAATATCGGAATGCGGGGTACTGACAATACACAAAACACAAACAACATTGTAGGAGAGGTGAATGTGGAGATCAAATTAACCCGTGATGGTCGATTCCGGGCCAAGGCATTCAATAAATCCAACCACGATCTCATCTATACAAGGTATGCTCCTTATACACAGGGTGTTGGTGTTTTTTTCACCCAGGATTTTAATCGTTTTGGAGATCTTTTCTTCAGAAAGAAAAAAAGAGATATACCTTCATCAGCATCGGATGAACAAGTTTTGCAGTAACTTTGGGTGATCAAAAATGAGTTTATCTTTGCATTGATATTTAAATTTTCAAATCCATGTTGCAACGCATTCAAACCCTTTTCCTTGGTATTGTGGCCATCACCACAGTTGTCCTTTTTTTTATGCCGACAGCCAGTTTTCTGTCTGATTTTCACTACCTGAAGATCTATCTTTATACCATTAAAGATATGACTCCACAGTCGGAACTTCAGTTTGGGATTATGACCGTATTACCTCTCCTGCTTGTGAACACCGGGATTTTTATCTCCGTGGTTATGGCTATCTTCACTTATAAAAACCGCATCAGCCAGGTGAAAATGGTCAGGTTTGCATTGCTGCTTTCGATGCTGCTTATGCTGGGTATATTACTTTTTTATCCAAACCTTGTATCGAAAAGATTGGATATTTCCCCTGAATATGAGATTGGCGCCTATATTCCCATAATCAACCTGCTTTTGCTGTTTCTTGCCAACCGTTATATCCTGAAAGATGAACGATTGGTACGCTCTACAAGCAGATTAAGATAGGATATTTAAATCCACTCCCGCTTTGAAATCATAATGCCAGTTTGAAAACATAAAGACCGCTGTCGTTGTCAGTGACAATGTAAATCAGCTTATTTTTTGAATCGATCACAACCCCCTCCCCTTTCTTAAGACCGGTTCGCCAGGTTTGCAGAGGCGTTCCCGTGAGTGTGCACAGGGTCAGACTTTGGGATTCATCGCTCAGAATCCAAAGATTGTGCGTGTGAGGGTCGAAAAATACTGAAGAATAATCCAGTGCAAATTTCAGGATATGCCGGCTGATCTCCTCACCTGTCCTGGTCACCTCAATCAACAGGCCGGGAAATTTCTCAGAGACCACCAACAGATTACCATTGCCTGTGTTCACTGTAATCCCTTCAAGACCATGCTTTGGCAGGAAATTTCCAATCTCAACCTTAAAACGGCTGATTTCATTTCCAACCGTATCTAATGTGATTACTTCGCCGGAGTATTCATCCACAACAAAAATCAGGGATGAATCCGCGTCAAAAGCAATACCCTCAGGATCTATGCCCTTAAATGGCAATGAATCAAGGACTTCTCCATGCGTTGAAATGATATAAATCCTGCCCGTCAGATCGCTTACAGTTATGAGCCGGTCATCGCTGCTGTATAAGGAGAGCCCTGAAGTTTCAGACAGAGAAAGCGGATAATGGGCTAACAGTAACAGTGTGACACCTTCGGGACTGTTGGTCTTTTTACAACCATACAAAAACAGAAGCAGGGCAACACCAATTATTCTGAACTGACAACACAACATTCAAGCAAAGTTGCTGGTGACTCATGAATGGATCACCTTTATGAGGTATGCTAACGCGGAATATTCTTGCAAATTATCTTTTTAACTCCATCTTTTGTGAATTCCCCTCATCATCGGTAGAGCTCCAAACCTGTTCGTTCTTCTTATTGGACATAACCAGCCAGGTTTTGGCAAACAAACTCTCATCATTGCTGATCAATGTCACTTTATCTTCCGTATTTCGCCAGGTGAAATCAAGTGTATCAGAAACCGTTCTTGACATGATACTGAAATTAATCAGCTTATCTCCTGTCCCATCCTTATTCAAATGCAGTTTCCCGATATTTGTAAGGGTCACCTCGCTGGCTCCGGTAGCATGAAATTGCTCGGAGTATTTGGCGACATTCCATTCACCAACCAGTCGTTTTGTTAACTTTTTCTCGGCACTGCATGATGTCAAAAGAAAAAACACAACTGCAGAAAACAGAAACCAATTCTTTTTCATACTTATTATTTTATTTATGGATTTAGATATTGTCTGGCTCAAAGGTAACAAAAATAACAAGACGTTCGACCAGTATGGAGACTATTTCACAATAGCCCCTTGACTTTTGGAATTCCTGCAATGAAATCTTTCAGATAGAAAGGTTCTGCATAGGCTACATTTTCAAACTCATTATCAGCATAGCATTTGGCTGCAAGAGATGCAAGGTGTGTGGCTGATGGTAAAAAATCATACCTGAATATGGCATAGGGATGCATGATCATTTCACTGCATTTGGAAGCACCATCCCCAAAAAAAATAATCCTTTGCCGGTCAAGAAAATTATTGAAAGAGCCTGTTGTTATTATCTCTGCACGCGTTTCCCTCACCTCAATTCCCTCAGCATCAAACAGTGCAGAATAAACTTCCATACGCCGCGCATCTATCATCGGACAAAGCAGCATATCTTTTTCACTGGCCTTCATTTCGGCTGACATGCCCAAAGCCATGGATTGCAGCGTATTGATTGCAATCAGCGGAATATCAGCTCCATAGCAAACCCCTTTTGCAGTGGAAACACCTATCCTCAGACCTGTATAACTTCCTGGCCCTTTACTGACGGCTACAGCATTCAGGTCATGCGGACTCAGACCGGACTCCTGGAACAACTCTTTTATAAATATGGTGAGTACAGATGAATGAGTATTCTGGTCATTTGACTCCCTCAATGCCACTACTTGATCACCTTGCACGAGGGCTACAGAGCAGACAGGAGTAGCTGTTTCAATACATAAGATCAGCGCCATACCAGTCAGATTAATCTTCTGAAAACAGTTCTTTTTTATCCACTTTCTTTACAGCGTCTCCATCTTTTAACCGGTTCGAAACAGCGCGATAGGGTCCTGTGATGATCTCCTGCCCTTCTTCAATTCCATCCGTGATTTGGATAAACATATTGTCCTGAATACCGGTTTTGACCTTCTGCAGTTTAGCTTTTCCGTTGTCATAGATGAAGATAACCTCTGAAAGCTCTTTTTCTGAACCATCCATGGTCAGTTCAGTCTCAGGAGACTTATCTGACTCAACAGAATCAGCGCGGGTTGTGACTGCCTGAATAGGCAAGGTCAACACATCCACGGCAGTATTGGTTTGAATATCCACCGTAGCTGACATACCGGGTCTGAACGGGGTTTGATATCCTTCTTTTGATTCGGCCAGTTGCTGGTACGAGTCCTCAAGGATAAGTACCTTGACTTCAAAATTTGTGACCTGGTCAACGCTAAAGCCGGTGATATTGGCAGAGGTTGCCACTTCCGTTACAATCCCTTTGAATTTCTGATCAAGGTATGCATCCACTTCAATGATGCAGGTATCAAACAGGCTAACCCTTACAATATCGTTCTCATTCACCTCAATCTGAACGATCATGCGGTCAAGGTTGGCTATCCGCATGATCTCCGTTCCTGATGAAAACTGTGAAGCACCTGTAACCCGCTCACCCTCCTCGACACTGAGGCGGGAAACGGTCCCGTCAGAAGGTGCATGGATCGCTGTGCGTATCAGGTTCTCCCTGGCCTCACGCAGTGAAGCCTCTGAACTGCTTACCGAAAATTCGGATGCCTTCACGGTTTCACCGGCAGCGGTTACTTCGGCCCTGCCCACTTCAAACGCAGAAACCGCTGCATCAAAATCTGACTGAGCAATGACTTGCTGGTCAAAAAGCCTCCTGCTCCTTTTGAACTCCTCCTCCGCCCTTACAAATTGCGCCTGAGCCTGGGCCAACCGGGCTTTTGCATTGGCAAGGTTTGCCCGCTGCATTTGCAAGGCGGCTTCAGTCTGTTCATAGTAGGTCTGGTAAATCTTTGGGTCAATCTTTGCCAAAAGGTCACCCTTTGACACCTTATCGCCCTCCTTCACAAAAAGTTCAACCACCTCCCCCGAGATGTACGGACTGATCTTGATATCCTTTTCGGGCTGGATTTTACCGTTGGCCGACACCGTTTCAATAATGGTCCTCTTTTGAGGCATCTCGGTCAGAACCTTGATACCAGTGTTTCCTCCTTTTTTCGTAAAGGCGATGACGATAAGAAGGACAAGAAGAATGATGCCTCCCCAGATGAGAAACTTCTTCTTTTTTGATGTTTTGGAAGCCATGGTTATTGTTATTATTGATAGTCTGTTTTACCGGGCTAAATTAATGATTTTTCACAGCCTGAAAATACAACGATCTGATAAATTATATTGGTGAAAACAATTTTTCAACCCGATGGATGTCTCCATCAGGCAGATCCTTACCGTTTCAGCGACAAGGGCTTGCCCATATAAAAATCAATGACGGTTGTCCTGAATACAAAATCGTACTTCGATTGAATGAGTTCCGAAAGTGCATTGTTGTACTCTTTTTTGGCATCATTATACTCCACAGAGGTGATCAGTCCAACGTTGTATTTCTGTTCAGCATATTTAAAAGCCTCTTCGGTTGCACTCACCTTTTTTTCGGATGCTTTGTATCTCTTGAAGGCTGCAACCGCGTCGTTGTATGACTGCTGAATGATCTTGTACAGGTTATTCTTTTGCAACTGCAGATCCAGGTTTGCATTTTCAA
>JBLRXC010000040.1:0-20053 GCA_047920975.1 Bacteroidales bacterium
ACCGTGCACCTTTACAACGGGAGATGTCTCACTCCAACACACAAGGCCAACGTTGGGGTTCGACATGACAGATTACCTGGCTTTTTACTCAAACCATTTTTTTTCTTGCATTCAGGTAGGGTAATCTTTATTTTTGTACACAGAAGAAAAACTACTTAGCTATGGATGAAATATCCAATACTGATCATTTACTGCATAATTAAAAGACTAATGATAAATAAACCCGGAAACAGCGGCCACTGTCTCAGTACCACAAATGATTGTTAAAAAATTTAATCATGAAAAAACTCTTTATGATCACCGGCTTTTCTGGGATGGTTTGGCTGCAAGTTCAAACTCAACCCGTAATTGATTTCGACGGTTTTATCACCCTGCAGGATAAAATCATTCTGAAAACTGCTCCATTGCTTACCTTTATTGGCCTCGGTGAAGATATTACCTGGAATTTTTCCGGGTTGAACCCTTATGATTCTGACACGCTTGAATTTGTCAACCTTGACTCAGCGTGTGATGGCGCTTTTCTGCCGGGAGGCTCCATGCATGGGGTTTATCAGTATTCCAATTTCAGCTATATTTTAAGTAAAACACAAGAGATCAGGAACTTTTATATTTCATCCGAAGGGTTTTTTAGTGAAGGAGGCGGAGTCTGCGAAGATGAGTTTACCGTTTTTACGGACATGAAGCAGTTGATGAGTTTCCCTTTTACCTATTTTTCGTATTGTTTCGACAACTATGATGGAAGCATTGTAAACCAGCCCGGAACAGATTTTAGTGGAAATATTGTAAGCCAGGTTGCCGGGTATGGCACCTTAATCTTACCCAATATGACTTTTAACAATGTATTGCTGTTACTCTCTGAAGATATCAGGCAACTGCCGTCAGGGGAATCCGATACAACAAAAAAAGCCTGCTTTTTTGAACCTTCAATCCCCTATCCTGTCCTTGAGATCACCAACCTTACCGAATGGGTTTATTTTGATGACTTGCTTAGCAGTTTAAATAATTATCAAAAACGTGAGAGTCAAATCATAATATTTCCCAACCCGGCAAAGGACTACATACAATTCGAAGTTCATAGTTCGAAGTTTGCAGTTGGGGATTTGTGGTTGTTTGATCTTTTCGGCATACAGGTGGCCAGGAAGGAAATTATTTCAGAGCAAACCATGTTGGATGTAAGCGAGCTGCCGGGTGGGGTTTATTTTTACCGGGTTGTGTTGGGAGAAATAACTGATTCAGGGAAAATTTTGATTCAGAAATAGTTGCTGAATGTTAACCACACAAGGCCATCTCAGGGCTATGACATGACAGGGTTGTAGTGTCGTGGTTTGTGTTAAAAAATTCATACCTGCCTAATAGACCCTTTCCAACAATATACCGCTGATGCGGTAGATATCAATTTCAATGATTCTCATGGCATACATCAATTCAATCATCTGATTTTCCATCTGCAACACGGTGAGCTGTGTCTGGCGGAACTCATAGCCATTGATAGCGCCATTCTGAAGTTGTTCGCGGGCAATGATCAGAGAACGGTTTGCGGCTTCCATACTGTGTTGAAGAAGCTGGTGCTGTTGTAAAAATGAATGATATCTGCCGGTGAGTCTTAGCAGATCAGATTCAATCATCGCCCGGATATCCTTTTCATGGATGGCTGCCTGTTCCTGTTCAAGCATGGCGTTTTCAATCCTGGTGTTAAGTTTGCCGCCATCAAATAGTTTAAGGCGTACCCTGACACCAAAGTAACTGCCACGGTTCTGTGCGGACTCGATGATTCCAAGCTGACTGGTTTGATGCGAAAACGAATAGGCTCCAAACAGGTTGACCTGCGGGTATCTTTCACTTTTTTCAATCCGGAAGTTGGCATCTGCAATCATTTCTTCCAGTTTGGCGCGTTCCAGGTCTCGGTTGTTGCTGATAGCCATTTCAATGATCTCTTCTGGCAATGGAATACCCTGGAGGTTTATGTTGCTATTTTCAGGATTTAAGGGAAGATCAGGGTTACGATTGATGGTCCGGTTGATCTGGATTTGCTGATCCCTGATATTCATGACCTGATCAATTACCCGCGCACTATCTGCATTAAGGTCGAGTACGGCCTGGTGATAGAGCAATGCATTGCCTGATCCAACCCTGCGTTTGCGTTCCTCGAGTTCATACCTGAATGACGATACTTCAAATGATTGCCTGTGCAATTCAAGCAGCCTCTGCTCCCTGATCAGTGAATAATACGTCTTGGCGAGGTCCGCAATGGTCTGCTCCAGAAAGAACCTGGTTTCCAACTCTCCCATTTTGGCCAGGTGGTCCAGTCGGTCGCGGTGTGCAAACATAGCGAAGCCGTCAAAAATAGTCCAGCCTATTTCCATGAGAGCGTTGAACCGGGTGCTTTGGGCATTTGTACCGCTGCGAGTAGCCCCAGTATATAAATGCGACTCAGAGGTCATAATTTCCCATGAACGTTCTGCGGCAATCCCTGCTTCCGGTAAAAACCCTGCATTGCCTATAGTATTCAGGTTTTCAGCCATTTGTTGATCCTTTTGCACAATTTGCAATTGATAATTTTCAAGGAGTGTCATCCTGATCAATTCCTGAAGGCTGAAATTGTCCTGACCCAGTGCCGGAAATAACCCTGGCACGAGCATGACAATGAGAATATTAACTATCTTCCTGCATTTCATCGCTCCTGGTTTTACTTGAAATATAGGTGTACAAAGCGGGTATGACAAACAGGGTGAGGACCAGCGAAAACAGAAGTCCTCCAATGATTACAATACCCATGGGAATACGGCTGTTGGCAGTTCCGCTGAATGAAATGGCCAACGGGATGGCGCCTAACACTGTGGCAAGGCTGGTCATAATAATCGGGCGAACCCGGTCAGTTGCAGCATTGATAACCGCTTCTAACCGGTCCTGGCCTTCCTGTCGTTTTTGGTTGGCGAATTCTACGATCAGAATTCCGTTTTTGGTGACAATACCCACCAGGACAATCATACCGATCTGGCTGAAAATATTCAGGGTTTGCCCGAAAATCCACAAGGCTATCAATGCTCCGGCAAGCGCAAGAGGCACGGTCAGCATAACGGTAAGCGGATCGCGGAAACTTTCAAATTGTGCTGCAAGTGTCAGGTAGATAAGTACAAGGGCAAAAATGAAGACCAGTAAAAGGTTGGATGAACTTTCGGCATAATCCGCCGAAGTACCTGTGAGTGTAGTAAAAAATGATTCATCCAGCACTTCTGCGGCAACTTCATTCATCGCTTCAATCCCATCCCCCAAAGTGTAGCCGGGAGCTGTGGAAGCTGAGATGGTGGCTGAAGAGTACCGGTTGAACCTTAACAACTGTGGAGGAAGACTTTCGTTCCTGAGGCTCACCAGGTTATCCAGGGAAATCATCTCACCGGAGGATGTCCTGACATTGATGTTGGTGATATTATCCGGTTGACGGCGTTGTTCCCTTTCTGCATGAGCCAGTACAAAATATTGTCGTCCATCCCTGATAAAATAACCAACCCTTTGTTCGCTGAAGTATGTTTGCAGGGTTTCGGCAATGTCCTTCACGCTTATACCCAAATCGTATGCTTTATCCCTGTCAATATCAATGATCAGTTCGGGTTTGGTAAACCGGAGGTCAATATCTACCACTTCTAAAGCAGGATGATCACGGGCTGTCCGCATAAATGCCGGAATAAACTCTTCCAGTTTTTGAAGATTGGGTGCCTGAAGCACGTATTGCACCGGCAATCCTGACCTGCCACCAGTGCCGCTTCCAATGGTAGGCTCCTGAACCACATAAGTCTGAGCCATGTTGTAGGTTCTCACTTTACGACCCAGTTCTCCGGCCAGTTCCATCTGTGTCTTATCCCTTTGATCTGCTGGTTTCAGCATCAAACGGATGAATCCCGTATTAACCGATACCGAAGCCCCAAAACCCGGAGATGTCACCGACAGCAGGTATTCCTTTTCAGGTATGGTATCGATGAGTCCAATGAGTTGCATCTGGTAATCATCCATCATCTCGTAGGATGTCCCTTCAGGTGCTGTGGATATAACCAACAGCCTGCTCTTATCGTCAAGGGGAGCCAGTTCGGATTGCAGAGTCGACATAAAAAACCAGATCACGAGAGCCATTCCTATCACTATTGGAAATGCTAAATATTTCACTTTCATGAAAGAGATCAGCCAGCCTTTATAATTGTCCAGGATATAATCAATCGGTTTGCGGATAAATTTTAAGGAGCGGTATTCCCTGTTTTCACGTTTCAGGATCCTGGAACTCATCATGACCGTCAGTGTCAGTGATATAAAAGTTGATATGATGATAGAACCAGTAACTACCATGGCAAACTCCCTGAACAACCTTCCTGTAAGTCCCATCATAAAAAATATAGGAAGAAAAACGCTGATCAGTGTGATGGTTGTTGAGATAATGGCAAAAAACACCTGCCGCGATCCTTTAAATGCTGCCTGTACAGGATTCATTCCCTGTTCAATTTTTACGAAGATATTTTCCATCATGACAATGGCATCATCTACCACCATGCCGGTAGCCAGGAGGAGCCCGAGCAGTGTAAGTACGTTGATGGAAAAACCTGCTGCGTACAAAAAGGCAAAACTTCCTATCAGTGAAATCGGAATGGTGATGATGGGTATGAGGGTTGTCCGGATATTGCGCAAAAAGATAAAAATAATGATCAAAACAAGAAAAAAGGCCAGGAAAATAGTGTATTGAACATCACGGATTGAGTTCCGGATGCTGTTGGTAATATCCAGGCCAACCCCAATGATGATGTCGGGCGGGATCTCTTTTTTGAGAATTTCCACCCGGCGGTAGGCTTCATCAACTATTTCAATATAATTGGAACCCGGTTGTGGTTGCATGGCAACCCCTACCATTGGAATACCTTTGTTCCCCCGCAGAATGGATTGTTCATTCTGGGCACCCAGCTCTGCCCGGCCAATATCCTTCAGCCGGATGATGGTTTCATTCCTGCGGGCTATGATCAGTTCATTGAATTCATCTTCAGTATTCAGGCGTCCATAGGTTTGAATGGTCAGGTAACGGCGGTTGCCTTCCACCTGACCGGAAGGAAGTTCAATATTCTGCTGATTCAATGCATTGCGCACCTCTAAGGGAGTGATCTGGTATGCATTCATACGGTCAACATCAAGAATCAGCCGCATCGCATATTGTTTACTGCCCCAAACGCTCACCTGACTTACACCGCTTATTGTTTGAAGTCTTTCAGCAAAAACGTTTCGCGCAATATCTGTAAGTTCAAGCAAACTCCTTTGCCGGCTTTGCAGGGTGATGGCCAGGATGAATTGTGCATCAGCATCTGCTTTGGAAACAATTGGTGGGTCTACATCCGGAGGAAGGCTTCGGACTGCCTGGGCTACCCTGTCTCTGACATCATTGGCTGCATTGTTGATGTCTATGCCAAGCTCGAACTCAACGCGAATGGTGCTCCGGCCTGTGGAGCTGATGGAGCTTAGTGTCTTGATACCATCAACGCGATTGATCTGCTCTTCCAGAGGTTCCGTGATCTGCGATTCAATGATCTGGGCATTGGCTCCTGTGTAATCGGTTCTGACCGTGATAATTGGCGGGTCAACACTGGGATATTCGCGGACACCAAGGGAGTAGAATGCCACTATCCCAAAGATAACGATGGCAATGGCAAAAACCATGGTCAGCACAGGTCGCTTGATGCTCAGTTCAGAAAGGGTCATTTGGTCTCCTCCACCTTAGATCCAAGAATCTCAACCGGATCTCCATCTCTTACAGTCATGAGTCCGGTGGTCAGCACAACATCGCCTGGCGACAGTCCTTTCAATACCTGCACCCTGTTATGGGTACGGGAGCCGGTTTCCACTACCTGTCTTAATGCTTTTCCATCAGCAGCAATATAGACTACCTGGTTATTCATTTCAGGAATCACGGATTCTGCAGGAACCAGCAGGGCATCATCAAATTGTTCGACTTCCATTACAACCTGGGCAAAATCTCCCGGCAAAAAGCCCTGGTTTTTGTTGTCAAGCAAAGCCCTGACCTGAAGACTTCTGGAGTTGGTAGAGATGATAGGATCTACAGCATAGATGACAGCTAGTGCCGTATCACCCGATGATGACGATATAATGGTGACTTCCTGATCTTTTCTTACGCGTGAAGCATATTTGGCAGGAATATTAAAGTTTACTTTCAGTTTATTGTTTTGAACCAGCCGGGTTATAACCTCACCCTGTGAAAGAAATGCCCCCGGACTGAAATTACGCATGCTCAGCCAGCCACTAAATGGTGCTCGGATATGAGCCAGGTCGATCATCACTTCCAGTTCTTCGATCTGTGCTTTCAAATGAACTACTTCTGCCTCGGATTGTTCAATCTCTTCCTGGCTTACCCCTTCTATTTCCAGCAGATCTTTTTTCCTGGCCAGCTCACTTTGGGCAGAGAGTAAACGGGCTTCCAGCCCAAGTTTCCGTGCAGTCCATGAACGGTTGTCGATCTCTGCCAGCAACTCCCCTTTGTTTACATACTGGCCTTCACGGAAATAAATGTTGAGCACATTCCCTGAAACAGGAGTTTTAAGTTCGACTTCTTCGTTGGACAATAGTTCGCCCGTTGCACGGATACTTATTGTAAAAAACTCAGGATCAACACGATAACCCTCTGCTTTTAAGGTCCCTGCTTGTCTTTGGACAGGGTTATTGCTTCGACTGCATGAAACCATCAGGATAAGGAAGAGAGCAAACAATAAAAAACTACTGAAGTGATGTAATCTATGAATATACCTGATTATTTTCATTTTACTTTAACATTTGAGAAGGATTAAGGTTTAAAATGATATTTCCATATAAATTAAAGATTTTGATCAGCCATACATTTTATCTTCTTTTGAATTTTCAATGAAATGATGCATTTTGACGGATTCGAATTTAAACTGCCAACGAAGGTAAAACATGGCCAAAAATAATCCGCTTTCATGAGAAGTCAAAAAAAATCATTTCCCAAAAACATTTAATTTTACAGAGTATCAAAAAGGCAGCATTAAAAATAATTTAGGGGTCATGGAGGGGATTGTTGTTAAGTCTACAGGTAGCTGGCTGACAGTAGAAAATAGCGATGGTAAAGTGTATAAATGCCGGCTAAAGGGTTTGTTTCGCATCAGGGGTATAAAAACCACCAACCCGGTAGCGGTTGGAGATAAGGTGAAGTTTTCACTGGTAGATCAGGAGAACACAGGGGTCATCAGTGAAATATTACCCCGACATAACTTCATCGTCCGTAAAGCCACTAAATTGTCAAAAGTATCCCATATCATCGCAGCCAATATTGACCAGGTATGTGTCATTGCCACGGTAGTCCTGCCCCGGACCTCCTCGGGTTTCATTGACCGGATTCTCGTCACGGCTGAAGCTTATCACATTCCTTCAGTCATAATTTTTAATAAAATAGATCTGCTGGATGAATCACTGCAACAATACATGACTGATTTTGCAGGAATATATAGCAATGTTGGCTATCCTACCCTGAAAGTATCGGCTATCCGGGGTGATAATCTGGAAGGCTTCAGGGAGCTTTTAAAAGATAAAAACTCAATGATCATGGGTCATTCGGGTGTTGGTAAATCGGCTCTGATCAATGCCATTGAACCGGGATTAAAGCTTAAGACCGGGAAACTATCCGGATACCATCAGAAAGGACTTCATACCACTACCTTTGCTGAAATGCACCGGTTGTCATTTGGGGGCTACATCGTGGATACCCCCGGGATCAAGGAGTTCGGACTTACAGATTTCAACAGGGCTGAAATTCCTGAACGGTTCCCTGAAATGCGGAAATATATGCACCAGTGCAGGTTTAATAATTGTTCGCATATTCACGAACCGGGATGTGCCGTGATCGGCGCTCTTGAAAGAGGAGAGATCAGTCTGACCCGGTATGAGAATTACCTGAGCATGTTGACGGATGATTACTGGGAGAAGACAGAAAAGGATTTCAGACTTTAATGCTTGTTTATCCGTTACTGAAAGATAAATTGAATGAAACGACAATATATATGATAGCAAAGAATTTCATTTCCAGTGTACCTGCTCCGATCCGCAATACAGAGACAGGTACTGATGTTTTGTTTCACCTTGATGAGAACCGCCTGCCGGATATGCCGGTTGTGGATAAGAACAACCTCCTTGGCTCAGTTATCGAGTCGGATATTTTTCTGCTGGAAGATCCGGATGCCCCGCTTGCTGGCCAGAAGGTTGCCTTCAGGAGACATTTCGTTTATGAATACCAGCATGTGTTTGATGTAATTAAAACCATGGCTTCTTCGGGATTGACTGTTTTACCCGTTTTGGATGCAAAAGAGAAATATACAGGTTGCATTGTGCAGCACACACTGCTCGAAATGCTGGCATCTATGCTGGCAG
This sequence comes from Bacteroidales bacterium, assembly GCA_047920975.1. Classification (GTDB taxonomy): domain Bacteria; phylum Bacteroidota; class Bacteroidia; order Bacteroidales; family JAADJA01; genus JAADJA01. The sequence goes on from JBLRXC010000040.1 coordinate 8,422, forward strand.
TTGATAACCCTGGTGCCATTCTTGTTCTTGAGGTTAACCAACGTGATTATGTGCTTTCAGAGATTGCCAGAATTGTTGAATCACAAGATCTTAAAATCCTGAATCTTTTTTTGACCACTGAAAAAGATTCAACCAAAATGGATGTAACCCTGAAGTTGAATTCCATGGAGATCCAGGCACTGATCCAAACTTTCAACCGCTATAACTATATCATCAAAGCAGCGTATACGGAGGATGAGAAAATGTATGATGATCTGCGTGACCGGTATGATTCATTGATGAAATACCTGAGCATATAGTTTATGGAGTTGAAATACAATAAATTTTTCCTGATATTATGCTTTTTCCTGATTCCTGGTATTTTTAAGGCAATACATGGACAAAATTCCTTTATCAGGGATGATTCAATCGATTTTGTTGTCATTGATAAAATAACATTTGAAGGGAATAAAATAACAAAGGAAAGAATCATTTTTCGTGAGCTCTTATTCCGTGAGGGAGATACCATTGCAATCGGCAGGATAGAACAGTTGACTGAGCAAAGCAGGAAAAACCTCATGAATACCTCACTTTTTAATTTCGTTACCATTCACCTGAATCAGGCTGACACTTTTTCTCCCCGTATCGATGTACTGATAGAATTTATAGAGCGGTGGTATATCTGGCCTGTCCCCATCATTGAACTGGCTGATCGGAATTTCAACGAATGGTTGGAAAAAATGAACTTTAAAAGGGTTAATTATGGAATGTATCTTACCTGGAATAATTTCCGCGGCCGCAGGGAGCGATTGGTTCTGTATTCGAGGTTTGGATATGATGAGCGATATAACCTTGGCTACCAGATTCCTTATATCAATAGAAAACAGACGCTTGGGTTGGGATTTGCCGGAGGTTTTTCAAGGAATCACGAAATAGCATATAACTCCATAGAGAATAAGGAAGTTTATTATCGCAGTGAGACTGACTATCCCCGCACGGTCTATTTTGGATATTCTGAGATCTCATACAGAAAGGGGATTCACAATATGCATCGGGGATTACTTGGATTCACCGATCTTCGTTTAACTGATACAGTTTTGGAGCTGAATCCTGATTTTGCCTTTGGAGGCAGCACACGAAACCAGTTTATGACGGTATTTTACCAGTTCAGAAGCGACTTTCGTGATCTGCGTCAGTACCCATTGAAAGGCCATTATTTTGACATTGAAGTCGACAAAAAAGGAATCGGACTTTTCAGTGAACCCATAGTAAATTCACTATATCTCAAATCCAATTTAAGGGCGTATTCAAATCTTAAGAACAGATTTTACTGGGCCTCCGGTCTTACAGGAAAAACCTCTTTGTTTTGGGATCAGCCGTATTATTATTTACAAGGCCTTGGTTACGGGCGTGATTTTGTGCGGGGTTATGAGTTCTATGTGATCGATGGGCAACATTACGGCCTGTTAAAAAATAATCTGAAATTTGAACTCATTCCCAACAGTGTGGCCGCATTGAACTTTATTCCAACTGAAAAGTTCAACAAACTCTATTATGCAGTTTATCTGAACCTTTTTACAGATTTGGGCTATGTGTTTGACAGCCGGAACATCTCCACGAATCCGCTTGCCAATGAAATACTTGTTGGCTATGGAATTGGCCTTGACCTCGTCACCTATTATGATTTTGTCCTTCGTGTCGAGTACTCAATCAATAGGAGAGGGGAATCAGGATTCTTTTTCCATTTTATGCCTTCCATCTGATCTTTAACCAATCCTATGGATACTTGATTGTTCGGAAAATCAAAGCCTCATGAAGTTTTAATGGAAAAAATCCTTACAGAATATATCCTGTTAGCTTCTTTTTTGACTTATTCAGTTGTTTTGTTTTCTTTTTTTGGTAATCTTGCAAATAATAGAAAAGCAATCTAATTTTTTAATTCTGTTAACAGATGCAAATTGCAATTTTCAGTAAGTCTTTACCACACGATGGTATGGTTTATTTAAAGGAGATTTTCAAACATCTGGAATCAAATCATGCAAGAATTTCAATTTACGAGCCTTTTTACAAAACCATCAGGGATCAGTTAACCCCCGGAACTGAGTATAAACTTTTCAATGATCACCATGATATTGCTCATAATGCAGATTTTTTATTTTCTATTGGTGGTGATGGGACTCTTTTGGATACAATTTCTATTGTCCGTGATTCCGGGATTCCGATATTAGGTATTAATTTAGGGAGGATGGGTTTTTTGTCATCTATCTCCAGAGACCGGATTGGGCAGGCCTTAGAGGGGTTGTTCAAAAAGACTTTCAAACTGGATCAACGTACGCTCATTCGGCTTCAAACCGAAGCCAACCTGTTTGGTGGTATGAATTATGCCCTGAATGAACTGTGTGTATACCGGAAATCACCACAGTCCATGCTCAAAATCCAGGTATTTGTGAATGAGGAATATTTAAATTCATACTGGGCCGACGGCTTGATTGTTTCAACCCCAACCGGATCTACGGCATATTCGCTGAGCAATGGAGGTCCTATTATTTTACCTTCATCACGTGATTTTGTGATCACCCCAATTGCCACCCACAATTTAACTGTAAGGCCTATCGTTATCCCTGACGATTCTAAAATAAGGATAAAAGTGGTTGGCCGGATCACCGAATTTCACATCAATCTTGACTCACGCTCAGTTCTTGCAGATTCATCGGTTGAGCTCAATGTCTCCAGGGATGAGTTTATGATCAACCTGGTCAGGCTTGAAAAAGAAAGTTATTTTCAAACCATCCGCGATAAACTGATGTGGGGGTTGGATATTAGGAATTAACCATATTTCAGATCCGGGAACTCCTCTAATTTCAAAAGGTTTTTAATACCCCTTGCCAAGGCATTGAAATGAATGAAAAGAAAAAACTATTTTTGCAGCAAAATATGAGAAAATTTCTTCTACTTCCATTTTTTTTCATTACGCTGAGCGGTGCTGCTCAACTCGAACTCGGTTTTTTTGGCGGGGGTTCCTTCTACATGGGCGATCTCAATCCATCTGTCCCTTTTCTGCAAACCAGGCCTGCCTTCGGGGTTTTATCACGCTATAATTTCAGTTCAAGATGGGTTGCCAAAGTGAATCTATATCAGGGTAAAATTGTTGGAGACGATGAAGTTTCAGATTTTCAGCCAGACCGCGCACTCTCTTTTGAATCTGGTATCACAGAGTTTGGTGGCGTCATGGAGTTTCATTTTCTGCCTTACTTTATCGGAAGTATGAGGAATTACTATACGCCCTATTTATTTGGTGGAATTGCAGCGGTATTTCACCGGCCGAAAAGGGATGAAAAAGACCTGAGGGATTTTGGAACTGAAGGGCAAAACAATACTACGTTTCTGGAACCCGGAACAACCAGGCCGGAATACAGTTACACAGTTTTGGCAATACCTTTCGGGATGGGTATCAAATATAGTTTTTCGCACAGAATATCTGCATCCATTGAGTGGGGTATGCGAAAAACATTCTTTGACTATCTCGATGATGTAAGCACAACATATTATCTGCCGTCCAACCTTGATCCAGGCCATCCCGACTATCCAAACCAGCTTTATTCGGATCCCAACAGAATCCATGAGCCTATGATGCAGCGGGGAAATTCAAAAACAACAGATTGGTATTCTTTTGCCGGAATAACATTGACTTATTATCTTGATTTGAGAAACAGGAACAAGTGTTCTGAGTTTCAGGATCATTATTGATTGATATCTTGCAGAAAACAGGTTTCATGAGTTTAAAAGAAAAAATAGATCTGGAGAGATTACCTGAACACATTGCCATTATTATGGATGGCAATGGAAGATGGGCAAGGGAGCGAGGCAGAATGCGGATTTACGGTCACAGGCATGGTGTGACTTCCGTTCGTGAAACAGCAGAAGCCGCAGCAGAAATAGGAATTAAATATCTTACACTCTATGCTTTTTCCACGGAAAACTGGAGTCGTCCCAAAGCTGAAATTACTGCGTTGATGAGGCTTCTGGTTCAAACAATTAACAAAGAGACCAAGACACTGCACGATAATAATATCCGGCTGTTGGCCATTGGAGATCTTGAGAATCTGCCCAAAGTAACCTATCAGGAGCTAACAGGTGCTATCAGAGAAACAGCCCAAAATGAACGAATGGCGATGATCCTTGCCCTCAGTTATAGTTCACGATGGGAGATTACCCGGGCTGCAAGGAAGATTGCTGAGGATGTAGCTTCAGGAAAATTGTTGCCCCGGGAGATCAATCAGGAGATATTGGGCATCTATTTGGAAACTAACCAGATTCCTGATCCTGAACTTGTTATTCGTACCAGTGGTGAATACCGCATCAGTAATTTTTTGCTCTGGCAAATTGCCTACTCTGAACTTTATTTCACACCTAAATACTGGCCTGACTTTAGAAAAGAAGATCTGTATGCTGCCATTCTCGACTACCAGTCAAGGGAAAGAAGATTTGGAAAAACAAGTGAACAACTAATAACAAAATGAGTAGGATGAATCTGATGTGCCGGTGTTGGATGTTGTTGCTTCTGTTTTCCAGTCTCCATTTGACAGGACAGGTGATCTTAGGATCAGATTTTGAGATTGATTATGCCAATCCCAAAGAATACGAAATTGGAGGAATCACTATTTCCGGCGTAAAATTTCTTGACAATAGCGCACTCGTTATGCTTTCCGGATTATCTGTCGGTGACCGGATCAGTGTTCCGGGAGAGGAGTTGTCACGGGCCATTGAAAACCTCTGGAAACAGGGATTATTTGATAATGTCAGAATCAGCGCGACAAGGGTACAGGACGAACTCATTTTTCTCAACATTGATCTGACCGAAAGACCCAGGTTGTCTTCATTCTCATTTGAGGGCATCAAGAAATCGGAGGCCGATAACATCCGCGATGAAATCAAGATTGCTACCGGAGATGTTGTTACTGAAAATTTAATCATCAGGACTAAAAACAGGATTAAGAAATATTATGCTGACAAGGGGCTGCTTGATGCAGAAGTTAATATCACCCAGATTGATGATACCCTGCGCCGGAATCATGTTCAGTTATTGATTTCTATCAAAAAGAATGAACGGGTCAAAATTAGTACCATTAATGTCTTTGGCAATGAAGCATTTGATGATCATAAAGTTAGAAAATTCCTAAAAAATACCAAAGAGAAAGGGTCATTCAACCCGCTTGACAACCTGGAAGAATTACTTATTCAGATAGTTAAGGATGCAGTTACACTGCGGCTTGAGAATATGGGGAAAAATATCACTGATTATCTCAATGAAAACGCCAGGGTCAGGATTTTTAAATCTTCCAAATTCATTGCCGATGATTATAAAACAGATCTTGTCAACGTCATCGACAAATACAATGAATCCGGTTACAGGGATGCAAATATCCTGAGGGATTCCGTCTACCGCAATTCTGATAATTCAATCAGTATTGATATTCATCTGTTCGAGGGTAATCGTTATTATTTCAGAGACATATCATGGGTAGGCAACACAAAATACTCTGATGCATTTCTTTCCCGTGTTCTGCGCATCGAAAGGGGAGACGTTTACAACTGGAAACTTCTTAACTCCAATTTGACCTTCAATATGAATGAGGATGATGTCAGTTCGCTTTATATGAATGATGGATATCTTTTCTTTCAGGCCAATCCGGTGGAAGTTGCGGTTGAAAATGATAGCATTGATCTTGAGATCAGAATTTATGAAGGCAGGCAGGCTACTGTTAAACGGGTTTCTGTAACAGGTAATACACGTACCAGTGATCATGTAATTGTCAGGGAACTCCGGACAAGGCCAGGTCAGTTGTTTTCGCGTTCCGATCTGATCCGGACTACGCGTGAACTGGCACAGTTGAGATATTTTAATCCGGAGAACATTAATCCTCAGGTTGACCCCAATCCCGCAGAAAGCACAGTTGATTTGGGTTATGAAGTTGAGGAGACCTCCTCTGATCAGATTGAATTATCGGGAGGCTGGGGTTATGGTCGTGTAATTGGTACATTGGGGGTTTCGTTCAATAACTTCTCCCTCGGAAAAATTTTCGACGGGAAGGCCTGGAGGCCTGTTCCTACTGGTGATGGCCAGAAATTAAGTCTGCGCCTGCAATCTTATGGTAAAGGTTATATCAGTTATAGTGCCTCATTTACCGAACCCTGGCTGGGAGGGAAAAAACCGAATGCTTTCAGCGTAAGTTATTACCACTCCCTGTTTTCAAACGGTCTTGCGAAGGACGACCCCGGCCGGAGGTCATTTGTTATGGACGGAATTACCATCGGGCTGGGAAGAAGACTTACATGGCCTGATGACTATTTCCAACTCTATATTGCAACCAATTTTCAAAGCTATAACCTTCAGAATTATACAAATGTTTTCTCATTTGGTACCGGTACAGGGTTTTACAATAATATTAATCTCAATGTAACATTGTCGCGAAATTCTATTGATTTTCCGATTTACCCGAGAAGCGGCTCACTGGTATCTCTCGGTTTATTTGTTACACCTCCTTATTCTCTGGCTTCTGACAAAGACTATGGTTCCCTTTCAGAGAATGAAAGGTACAAGTGGATAGAATTTCATAAATGGGCATTCCAGTGTTCCTTTTTTACACCTGTGGTTGAGAATCTTGTCATCATGACAAGGGCAAGATATGGCTTCCTTGGGAACTATAATTCCGCACTTGGCAACACACCCTTTGAAAGATATTACCTTGGGGGTGATGGATTGTCAGGATACAATAACCTGGATGGCCGTGAAATAATCGGCATGAGGGGTTATGGCAATGAAACCCTGACACCCGATTATTACAAATCAAGAAATACAGGTGGGAGCATTGTTTCAAAACTTACACTGGAACTGCGTTACCCCCTTTCGCTCAATCCAAGTGCTACAATTTTTGTAGCTTCGTTTCTTGAAGCCGGCAATGCCTGGCCGGATTTTCAACAGTTTAATCCCGTTAATCTCTACAAGTCTGCCGGTTTTGGTGTACGGGTCTTTCTTCCTATGTTTGGTATTCTGGGTCTTGATTGGGGCTATGGTTTCGATAATGTTCCCGGTTTGCCGGATGCCAATCGCGGACAATTCCATTTTTCAATCAACCAATCCATTGATTAATTTTCTAATCATTAAAAGAATTCTTTCTAAATTGCGTTTACATTTTGCAATATGTGAAGTGTTATGATAATAGTAAGCATCATGAAAAAATTAATAATTGGTCTCATTGTCACATTCTGTCTGGTTTCTTCCGGATTTACCCAAAAATATGGTTTTGTTGATACGGAGTATATTCTTGAAAATATTCCTGAATATAAGGATGCTCAAAATCAGCTTGACGATCTGGCTAAGCTCTACCAGAGCGAAGTTGAAGAGAAATTTGCTGAATTGGACCGGATGTTCAGGAATTTTCAGGCTGAATCTGTTCTGATGCCGGATGATGTAAAACAAAAGAAAGAACAGGAGATACGGGACAAAGAATCAGAAATTAAAGGTTTTCAAAACAAACGTTTTGGAGTCAATGGAGATTTGTTCATGAAACGGGAGGAACTTGTGAAACCCATTCAGGAAAAGATTTATAATGCCATAGAGGAGATTGCGACGGACGGCAATTATGCATTTGTTTTTGACCGTGCCGGCAGCCTCTCCATTCTATTTGGAAATCCCCGGTTTGACCTGAGTGATGATGTTCTTGATAAGGTTGGCAGCGTACTTGGAACTATCAGAAAGGAAGACCGGGTGCAGCGGGAGTATCAGCCGTCATCCCAACCAGCCACTACCAGACCCGGGTCGACAAGCCAACCCACAAGGACTACAACACCTACCCCGCAAAGAGGTGGTCCGGGAGGAACCATACCCGGTCCTGTCAATCAGCCGGGGAGAAAATAGTTGATACATATTTTTTTCACGATTGAATTGAATTATTTATCTACATTTGCACCTCAATTTTTTATGGTTTAACCAATAGTTGCTATGCGTATGAAAAATTTAGTTTATTTGGGAATTATTGTAACTGCCCTTTTCTTTTCAAATGGGTCAAACGCTCAATCCGGTAATAAATTCGGTCATATTGATTTTGCCACACTATATTCAATGATGCCTGGCCTGGATTCAGTGAAACAAGTGTTTAGTGCCTATAATCAATCTATCCAGGATCAATTCATGGCCATGCAGACTGAACTTGAGAATAAATTCATGGATTACCAGTCTAAACTTGGAACAATGTCGGATATTATCAGAACAACCAAGGAGGCTGAAATCAATGATTTAAAAGAACGTATGGATGCATTTGAAGTCACAGCAACGCAGGACCTTCAAAATAAGGAGATAGAACTCTCTTCACCTATCATTGAAAAAGCCCGGAAAGCTGTTCAGGAGGTTGCCCGGGAAGGGAAATACACCTATATCTTCAACAGTGCAGAAGGCCTTTTGCTCTTTTCAGAAGGTGGGGAGGATATCATGGACAAGGTCAAAACCAAATTGGGAATTACGACGCCCACACCTGCAAAGAAAAATTAAAACAATAAATTGAGCCTCCGAAAGGAGGCTTTTTTTATTTGATGAGGGTAACCACACCTTTGCCGGTTATAACGCCCTCTCCACCATCATAATGAATGGTCCACACATAAACACCCTGGTTACAAGGTTTTCCATTGGAGGTACCATCCCAACCCTCATTGATGTCACGGGAGTAAAAGACCTGTTGTCCCCACCTGTTGTGAATATGTAGAGAGAAATCCCGGATTTTCTCAGAAGGATTGGCAAAAAGTCTGAAGGTTCTGTTTTCCTCAACTAAACTGTTGGGATTGAAAGCATTGGGGACCGGGATGACCTGAATGGTGATTTCATCAACATATTGAAGACCACCGCAAAGAGTAACTTCACAGAAATAAGTTGTAGTCTCGGCAGGATATACGATTAAACGGTTTCCGGGACTTACGATCTCTCCACCCGGATACTGGTTTTTATACCATGCAAAAGTTAGATGGCCGGGAGGAATGATTGGTTCAGGATGAAAATCAATAGCACTGACTGTGTAGGAATTGTTTCCGTTTGGTTCAAACCGCCAGCTTTCATCAAAAGCAGTCCAGGATGTATTGTTTCGGCCGGGTACCGAAATTCCCAGCTGGTCATCATAATTCAGTCCATGTGTTGCCCTGTTTCCAAGGTTTGCCTCGCAAGCGGGTTTTTCTATCAGATGATTTTCGATGGAATGATCGATTTCATTCAGAACTATTTGCAGCGTGACAGGAGAATCCGGACATCCGAACAACGGGGCTTCACACCAACCCACGATCAACTTCCGGTCTGGCGCTGTTCCTACTGTCTGGTAGTATATATACCTGTTGTGCGGAGCTATTGGACGCTGAAAGATATCCTGATAGGGACCCATAATGGTTGCCTTGAAAATGTTGTTTGGTATGGGAACATTTATCCAGTAAACTACATCCAGGATTTCAGGGAGGTTAAAACTTAACAGCCCATTTGGTCCGATCGCAAATTCTATGTAGGTGTTCCCAAAGTAGGTAAATTCAAAACCAATGGGAAATGGTCCTACAAAAAAATCATCCTGTGCAGTAACCCGGATACCTGTATAACCTGAATATTGCCCGTCGAGCAATACAGGGACACCGCTGCTGATGGTAAGGTCATCACCTGCCAATACCTGGCCAGTTGCAGATTTTGAAACAAAAATCAGCATTACCAATCCTATCAATAATTTAAAACAATTTCTGATTGTATGATTCATTTTCATTTATGGTCCAACAGTAAGCTGACTTAACGATTCATCCGCAAAATAGCATTGCGCAAGGTCTCTGATCTCCACTGGCCCGATGGTTTTAATGACTTCAACATAACGGTCGAAAAAACCATAATCAAGACCATATTCAATAATACCTTTCAAATGATCTGCCAATGCAAAGGCACCGTCAACACTTCTCAGAAATGAACCCATCATATAGTTTTTTACAATGCTTAGTTCTCTCTCCGTAACTTTATCCTGTCTGAGTTTATCGATCTCTATGTAGATTTCATCAATGGCTTTTTCGGCTACTTCTGAACCAACCTCAGAAGCGATGAAAAAGTATCCGGAACGGTGCAACGGTGCAATGGCAGAACCAATTCCGTAAGTATAACCCTTATCTTCTCTAATATTTGTCATCAGCCGCGATCCAAAGTAACCTCCCAGGATTGTATTGAGAACTTTAAGTTTCAGATAATCAGGATGGGTTTTGTTAAACATCACCTTGCCAATTCTGATAGCGGTCTGGACAGCATTTGATTTATGAATATGTTCATTTTTGCCTATCGTGTGAAGTGGTTGATTGTTTGACTGAACACCGGGTATAAAGTCGCCTGACCATTTCCATCCGAAGAACACGTTGAGCAGATCCACTATATTTACAGGTATTTTGCCGGAAACAATGATGGTGCAATTCTGAGGATTGTAAAATTGCCGGTGAAATTGTTCAAGGTCTGATTTCTTGATATCATCAAAATCAGCCTCCCTGAATACTTTTCCGTAAGGATGATCGCTACCGAAAATCAGTTCATTAAATTTCCTTTTGGCGAGGTATTTTACTTTCTCATTGTTGACCAGAAAATGTTGTTTACGGTTTTGCTTCATGATATCAAGCTCATATTGCGGAAAAACCGGTGCCTGGATCACCTCCGTTAACACGGGTAAAATATTTTCAATGTACTTATTAAGCGTATAAAGGCTGACAGATGACATATCCTTGTCAGATACGATATCGAGAATAGCTCCGTAATAATCAATTTTGTCAGCAATTTCCATGGCTGAGAATTTTTTTGATCCCTCTTTCAACATACGGCTGGTGAAGCCGGCAGTCAGCTTTTTTTTCTCATACCAGCTTCCGGCTTTGAAGGAGAATTCAAGTTTTAGGATATCCTGCGACGATGCGTCAATCAAATAAACCGGTATGCCATTTTTTAAGGATCTCACTTCCGGTTGCTTCAGATTTATGCTGTCAACCAAATTAATGTTGGGTTGCATGGACCTGTTGGGATATTTCATCATTGTTTTCTCCATTTAAAATTACAAGATATAAATAATTTGTCTAATCCCTGAATGATCTGTGTCAAGCTGCGACTTAACACGATTGGGTTGCCGCTGATCAACCGGCATGATAACATAGTGTTGAACAGTTGTTTGGCCGGAATATTTCGGAAGCAGTCACCATGATATTTTCAATAGTGACTTGTCTGTATTTTCTCTCCTCTTGATTAATCATTGCGGCATCTCCCAGCAATTCAAAATAAGAAAGGTTCATTGCTTTGTTCAGGGCGGTCATGCTTGAGAACTCGAGATTTGATTCGATTTTGTTTTGAACTTTTTCAAGTTCAGTTTCAGAAACCTTATCGATGACCAGTTTCTGGATCTCAAGCTGTAACTCATTATCCGCCTCTTCCATGGTTACACCCTCTACCAGTTTCCCTGAGAAAACAAAAAGTCCTGCGTCAATATTTCCGGTAATGTATGCGTCAATATTACTGAATAGTCTTTTTTCTTTCACAAGCACATTGTGCAGTCTTGAAGAATTTCCATTGGAAAGGATGTCAGAGATCAGGTCTGAGGCATAATAATTCTGATGATTTCTG
>JBLRXC010000041.1:0-19837 GCA_047920975.1 Bacteroidales bacterium
GCCTTACAATATGGGAGCATGGCCTTTTATGCACCTCGAATTCAATATGGTTCAGCTGAAAGTGATCGCCCGTCCCGGAAGCGGAAGCCCTGCAACGGGTTCGAGTAAATTTCATTATATCCAGCAGCGAAAGATCGTAGACAAGACGTTTGAAGAGTGTATCTGTCCTAAGGTAAAAGAGGAGTGCAAAATGGTCTGCATCGGTAACCGCTGGAAGTCATTTGAAGAGGAACTTAAAGCAATGAAACAGATTACAATAGCAAGTACTGATCTTTCAGCGACCAAACAGTTGAAATAATTGTATGCAATCAAACCTGACCACCGGCCTAATTTTCTTACTCCTTGCTTTAAACGGATTGGGTCAGGATTTTGACCCCTACTCCTGCACCTTCAGAGGCTTCAACCTGTATGGCAAGGTTCAGGTAGTGGAGCGCAATCCTGACCTCAGGATCGAAATAGTATCATCTTTTCCTGATCTGGTAGTGGATTCAAACGCATCATGGCCTTCGAAATGCGGAGAGTGGAAAATGGTTGAAAGTGGAGCTGATTTTAAAGTGCAATTTGTCAGATCAGGAGGGGATATTAGGTTGAAATTCGCAAGGTCGTGGCCTGGAGTGCCGGATTCAAAGAAGACCTCCCAGAAATCGAAAATAAACTCCTTTAACTGTTCATACAAGGGAAAACCTCTATACGGCAAGGTTAAGATTGTGGAGAGTTTCCCTGACATCAAGGTAAAAGTGGTTACCAGTTTTCCCGATCTCAAGGTAGAGGTCGTAGAGAGTTTTCCAAACCAATGCGGCAAATGGCAATTTGTTGATGCTTTTCCGGACCTGAAAATTCAGTTCGTTGAGTCGTTTGAGGATATTAAAATCGAATTTGTGAAAAGCTTTCCCGGATTGAGATAATCAGAGTTCTGCAGAATGGTGCACTGATCTGTCTGATGCGTCTGATTGATACTGATTTATATCTGATTGAAAAATAAATCAGAACAGATACTAACCAATCAGTTTAATCCGTGTTCTATTCTTCTGATTATCTTTGCAATGTTCAATTCACAAATAAAGTTGACATGATTGAGATAAAAGTTCCGAGTCCGGGAGAATCCATTACCCAGGTTCAATTGGCCAGGTGGCTTGTCAGTGACGGTGATTTTGTGGAGAAAGACCAGGAGATTGCTGAAATTGATTCCGACAAGGCAACGCTGAGCATCAGCGCTGAAGAGTCAGGAAAGATCACTTTCAATGCCCAGGAGGGCGACACAATAGAAGTGAACGCTGTGATAGGCTCCATTGATCCTTCGGTTTCAGGAACGCCTGAAAAAAAAGAAAAACCTGCGGAAACAAAGAAGGAACCTGCGCCGGAGCAAAAGCAGGCTCCGGATACCAAAAAAGAAACGGTCGCTAAAAAGAAGGATGAGTCCAGTGAAAAACAGGTTTCTCCACCTGAAGAAACCGTGCTGAACATCTCCCCCCTTGCCAGGAAATTGCTGAAAGAGAATGACCTGTCCGAAAAGGATTTTATCAACTTTCTGAAGGGTTACAGGGTGGGTAAAAAAGATGTGGAATTTTTCATAGCTGCCAAAGAAAAACAGGATCAGTCAACCGCCTCTTTCCAACAGGCTTCGTGGGGTGGGACCAGGGAAACTGAAACAAAAAAAATGTCAACCCTCCGGCTGAAAATATCTGAAAGGCTTGTTGCTGTTAAGAACCAAACTGCCATGCTCACCACGTTCAATGAGGTGAACATGACCCCGGTGATGAATATCCGGAAAAAGTATAAGGAAAAGTTTCAGGAAAAGCATGGCATTTCACTGGGTTTCATGTCCTTTTTTACGCGGGCTGTTACAGAAGCCCTGCATCTTGTGCCTGATGTGAACGCATCTCTGGATGGTGAGAACATCATTTACCACAACTATACAGATATTGGGATTGCTGTCAGTTCACCCAAAGGGCTGATGGTTCCTATTTTGAGGAATGCCGAGCAGATGAGCCTGGCCGAAATAGAACTCAAAATTAAAGAACTGGCCGAAAAGGCACGTACAAACAAAGTCACCATTGACGAGATGACCGGTGGTACTTTCACCATCACCAATGGCGGTGTTTTCGGATCAATGTTATCAACCCCGATATTGAATCCGCCGCAAAGCGCCATCCTTGGGATGCACAACATCGTTGAGCGGCCCGTAGCTGTGAACGGTAAAGTGGAAATACATCCCATCATGTATGTGGCTCTTTCTTATGACCATAGGATCATTGATGGCCGCGAATCGGTTACTTTCCTGGTAAAAGTCAAGGAGATGCTTGAGAACCCTGAAAGGATGCTGTTTGGCGGACGTGAACCGATATTGGGATTGCTGGGATTGTAATTGTTTTTATGGATGTAATCATGCGACAAAAAGTAGATTTTCTTGTGATAGGATCTGGTATCGCCGGCCTTAGTTACGCCCTTAAGGTGGCCGAGGTTGGGAAGGTTTGTGTTGTGACCAAAGACACTGCCGATGAAACAGCCACCAAATATGCCCAGGGAGGAATTGCAGCAGTGATGTATCCGCCCGACTCACATGAAAAGCATATCCGCGACACGCTTATGGCCGGTGATGATCTCTGCAATGAAGAGATAGTTCGTATCACCATTACTGAATCCACCGACCGGATCAAGGAATTGATAGACTGGGGTACCGAATTTGACAAGGAGAAATCAGGGAAATATGAACTGGCCAAAGAGGGAGGTCATTCCGAATTCAGGGTACTCCACCACAAAGACAGCACCGGCGCAGAGATCGTAAGGGCATTGCTGGAGAAGGTGAAGAATCATCCCAATATTGAGTTGCTCGAAAATCATTTCGCCATTGACATTCTCACACAGCACCATCTTGGAGTGGGTGTTTCAAGAGGAACCCCGGGAATTTGTTGTTTTGGTGCCTATGTCCTTGATCCAAAAACGGGTGATGTGACCACTGTCCTTTCAAGAATTACACTCCTGGCCACAGGTGGCGCAGGCAACGTCTACAATATTACCACCAATCCCGATATTGCTACTGGTGACGGTGTTGCCATGGCTTTCAGGGCTAAAAGTGTGATTGAAAATATGGAATTTGTACAGTTCCATCCCACTTCACTTTATAATCCCAATGAAAGGCCCTCCTTTCTGATCACAGAGGCATTGCGGGGCTTCGGTGCTATCCTGAAAACCAGGAAAGGGGTTGAGTTTATGGAAAAGTATGACGCGCGTGGTTCGCTTGCCTCACGCGATATTGTTGCCAGGGCAATTGATACCGAAATGAAGCTGAGCGGTGATGAATACGTGTATCTCGATGCCACCCAACTCAACAAGCACGACCTGATCGCTCACTTTCCGACAGTATATGCCAAATGTCTCTCGATCGGGATTGATATCACCAAAGAGGTGATTCCGGTAGTACCTGCCGCTCACTATATGTGCGGAGGTATCAAGGTTGATAAAAATGCCCGCACATCCATTGAAAATCTTTACGCTTCGGGAGAATGCGCTTCCACAGGTTTGCATGGAGCCAACCGGCTTGCCTCCAACTCATTGCTTGAGTCGGCTGTCTTCTCACACCGGGCAGCCCTCGATGCCACTGCGAAATTCACGGAGATAAGTTTTAAAGATGAGATACCTGACTGGAACGCTGAAGGGATGGTGCTCAACGAGGAGATGATCCTGATCACCCAGTCGAAAAGGGAATTGCAATCCATCATGTCGAGTTATGTGGGCATTGTCCGTTCCGACATCCGGTTGAAACGTGCACTTGACCGGCTTCGTATTCTGAATCAGGAGACCGAAGAGCTTTATGGAAAATCTATCATCAACATTGAAATATGTGAACTCCGGAACCTGATCAATGTGGCCTACCTGATCATTAAAATGGCCCAGATGCGAAGGGAAAGCCGCGGACTGCACTACTCAATTGACTACCCGGTAAAGACTACCATCAAGATCAATTCGAGGCGGTAGAAACTAATTGCATAATCCGAAGGGAGTAAACTATATGGCGCTTATAAAATCAGTCAAAGGGATCCTGCCAAAATTCGGCAGAAACTGCTTCCTGGCCGATAACGCCACCATTACCGGTGATGTTGTGGTCGGCGATGATTGCAGCATCTGGTTCAATGCTGTGGTGCGGGGTGATGTCCACAGGATCAGGATTGGTAACAAAGTGAATATTCAGGATGGAGTAGTTGTTCACTGTACCTACAAAAAAGCCCCGGTATCAATCGGTAATAATGTTTCGATCGCACATCAGGCTATCATTCATGGTTGTACCATCCACGACAATGTGCTCGTAGGTATGGGTGCCATCATTATGGATCATGCGGTGATAGAAAGCAATTCCATTGTAGCGGCTGGAGCCGTAGTGGCGAAAGAGACCATTGTTGAATCAGGCAGCGTTTATGCCGGTATTCCGGCTAAGAAGATTAAAAGCGTGGATATTGCGCTCCTCGAAGGCGAAATAAACCGGATTGCCGACAGTTACAACATGTATGCAAGCTGGTATGATCAGGAGGATGGGTATAAGGAAGGAAATAATCAATAAACTGTAAACCGGGTTCGGTTGAGGGCAAGAATGGAAGAAACAGGCAGTTTGTTGTGAGAAGAAGGCAAAGTTTAAATTGCTAAATTGCAATATTGTTAAATTGTTGGGTTGTCGGGTTTTGATTAAAGCGGGGAACCAGCAGCATTGACGGCGAGCAGATGACATATGAACTCATAAGAATATCGGAGATTTGAATGATCAAAGCATAAAAAAACCAAATGTTCAACCATGGTGCTGATTTATACAGAGAGGATCACCAATCGGATCCGGTATATTTTTGGACTGGTTTTCAGGGATATGCTTCGGTCGGAGTATGAACTGACCGCAGACAAAGAGCAGTTTAACGGTTATCAGGGTGTGAAAATCAGTTATGGAAAAGCGAAAATTACTGATGAATTGTTTTTTGCTGCATCACCATTACTGTTTGAACGCAAAATTTCTCATATTGACCATTCATTCATTGATTTCAGAGGAACTCCGGCATTTTTTCCGGTTTATCATAAAGAGTCGGTAATTCCGTTTGATCCCTTTGCTGCGGCATTTTATATGGTTTCGCGGTATGAAGAGTACCTGCCTTTCAAAAAGGATGAACATGGCCGGTTCAGTGCCCAGGAGAGCCTGGCATACCAGAAGAACTTCCTCCATAAACCGGTGGTGAATATCTGGGTGATGAATGTCGTAGAATTGATAGAGAAACGTTATCCCTCCTTTCAGTTCAGACATCCTGAGTACCGTTTCGTCCCGACAATAGACATTGATGCTGCATGGGCGTACAAGCACAAGGGTTTTTTCAGAACAGCCGGAGGCTACCTGAATTGCATCCTGAAAGGTGATTTTGCAGAACTCATTGAGCGGACAAAAGTTCTGGCCGGAAAGAAGAAGGATCCTTTTGATACGTATGATTTTCAACTGGCCATTCATAAAAAATACAATCTGAAGCCCATTTATTTTATCCTTTTTGCTGAGTATGGACTGAATGATAAAAACATCCCCTTCAGGAACCTGAAGTTTCAGTCGCATATCAAAATGCTTGCCGACTATGCTGATCTGGGTATCCACCCTTCCTACAATTCAAATTTCTATCCGCAAAAACTCAAATTGGAAGTTGAGCGGCTATCGAAGATCATTAACAGGGAGGTAAGGAAAAGCCGGCAACATTTTCTCATGGTTCAGTTGCCAACAACTTACCGTAACCTGATCAATCTTGATATTTCTGACGATTATTCGATGGGATTTGCTTCGCAACCGGGATTCAGGGCCGGAATTTGCACGCCTTTCAATTTCTTTGACCTTGAACTTGACACGGAAACAAAGCTGAGAATCAACCCCTTTGCCTATATGGAAGGAACGCTGAAGGATTACATGAAACTTTCGGCTGAGGAGGCGTTGCATGTGGTTAAGCCCCTGATAAGTGAAGTAAAAATAGTTGGAGGGACTTTCATTTCCATCTGGCACAACGAATCACTCAGCAACACCAAGCGGTGGCACGGATGGCAACAACTTTATGAAGAGATCATTTTGCTGGCCGCCAAATAGTTCTGCCATGTAATGCTCATCTGTCATATTTCTCAATGGAAGAAAAATCTGATCATTCCCGGTCAGTCCACTCAATGTTCAGTTCATTTGTACCCTGATCACATGACCAGCTTTGCAAAATAAAGCATACCATATCATGAGCTCCGCATCATTATCCTCTGGCAGGGTCTTTTTGTCTGTCCGGGATAAAATGAGCAGCCGTTTTGCAGTGGTTTTAATTTATTCCCTACTTTAGTCACCTGATTATATTTTATTGAATGATCAATTACCTGACATACGAACAGATAGACAAGAAAAAATGGGATGACTGCGTTGAGGCTTCGTTCAATGGGATGGTCTATGCCAAAAGCTGGTACCTCGATATCGTGGCTGAAAAGTGGGAAGGGTTGGTGGAGGAAGATTATGAACGCGTATTTCCGCTGGTCTGTGGGAAGAAGATGGGGATTCATTATCTTTATCAGCCGGCCTTTACGCAACAATTGGGTGTTTTTTCAAAAAAAAATCTTTCCGAACAGGTAGTTATCGAATTTCTTAAAACGATTCCTGACAGGTTCAGATTTGCGGAGATCAACCTCAATACATTTAATAACCTCACCACTTTGAAAAAAGGTTTGCAGCCGTGGAAGAATTTTGAACTGGATCTGATCAACTCCTATGAAAAATTAAAAAAGAGTTATTCCACAAACCTGAAAAGGAACCTGAAAAAAGCTGCAGAATACAGAATGCAACTGATCAAAAATACCAAACCCGAAGAGATCATTCGGATTTTCAGGGAAAACAAAGGCCGGGAAATGCTGCACCTGAAAGATGATGATTATATGAAACTCAGCCGGCTCATTTATACAGGGATCTACCGGGGAGTAATCACAACTTACGGTGTTTACACGCCGACAAATGATCTCTGCGCAGGTGCTGTCTTTCTGAAGAGCAAAAAGAAGGTGATCTTTCTGTTTTCCGGTCTGACTGCTACAGGCAAGGAGTACAATGCCATGGCCTTTCTGATTGATTCCTTCATTCAGGAGCATGTCAGGACACATTTGACACTCGACTTTGAGGGATCGAACCGGCCTGGTCTGGCAAGATTCTATCAAAGTTTTGGTGCACAGGAAATTTCGTATCCGCATCTGATCATCAATAAATTGCCCCTGCTGATCAAAGCAGGAGTAAAAGTGGTTAGAATGCTCAGAGAATTAAGGTAAAATTCAATTGTTAAATAAGTTGTATTTTCGTAAAAATTTTACAAAAGCACTGACAGCCTGTTAAAACCATTGAACATGACAAAAAATCTTGGTAAGCAAAGCTCAATCTTCACCAATTTTATAGCCGAGTTGCGGGATGCATCCATACAGCAGGACAGCATGAGATTCCGGCGTAACCTTGAACGTATTGGTGAAATTGCTGCTTACGAAATCAGCAAAACCCTTCCGGTGGAGATGGTTGATGTGGTTACTTCACTCGGTACAGCCACAGTGCCGGTCATCAAAGAGTATCCGGTTCTGATTCCCATATTGCGGGCAGGAATCCCATTGCACAATGGCCTTCAGAATTTCTTTGACCGGTCGGCCAGTGGATTTATCTCGGCATACAGAAAGGTTGAGAAAAACGAAAAATTCACGATCAATATTGAGTATGTCTCATGTCCCGACCTGACTGATAAAACAATCATTCTCTGCGATCCGATGCTTGCAACAGGCGCTTCCATGGTGGCTGCATATAAGGATCTTCAGAACCT
The DNA here is from genome assembly GCA_047920975.1 of Bacteroidales bacterium. Lineage (GTDB taxonomy): Bacteria > Bacteroidota > Bacteroidia > Bacteroidales > JAADJA01 > JAADJA01. Next base: position 7,824 of record JBLRXC010000041.1, read on the forward strand.
TGGGAAGCCTGCGCATACGCATATCCTTACGGCCATTGCAAGTGTTGAGGGCATCAACTATGTAAAAAAGAACCTGCCCATGAAAGAGGTCACCATCTGGGTGGGGGCTGTTGATGATGAACTGACAGCGAAAGCCTATATTGTCCCCGGACTGGGTGATGCAGGGGATCTGGCCTACGGGCCGAAACCCGATTTTCTTCGTTGAAATTCACAGGAAAATGGCCAATCTGCTGCGTGAAAATATAAGAATTTCGCTGGAATCTATCCGGTCGCACTGGGTCCGAACCATACTGACCATCTCGATCATCGCATTTGGATTGATGGCACTCGTAGGTATACTTACTTCCATTGATGCCATCAAATACTACCTGACCGAAAATTTTACGATGATGGGGACCAACACCTTTACGATCAGGAACCGCTCGATGAGGATACAGATTGGAAGCCAGGTACAAAAAGCCCGTTTATTTGAACCCATTACCTATAAGCAGGCGATGGCATTCAAAGAGAATTTTGATTTTCCTGCCATCACCAGCGTGAGTTCTTTTGCTACCCACATTGCAACGTTAAAATATAAATCAGAAAAGACAAACCCCAATGTTCCTGTTTTGGGAACCGATGAAAATTATCTGGCTACATCCGGAAATGAACTTGACAAAGGCAGGAATTTCTCTCCGCATGAAATATACTTCGGGTCGCATGTAGCCATCATTGGGAATGATCTGGTGACCCGGTTATTTAAAAATGAAGATCCGATCGGTAAAATAATTTCAATAGGTCCCGGAAAGTATGAAGTGGTAGGAACATTGAAACCCAAAGGATCAAGCATTGGGTTTTCAGGAGATAACAACTGTCTGTTACCCCTGAACAATGTACGGCAGTATTTTTCAATGCCCAACCGGTCGTACACCCTGAGCATCATGTCCCGTCAAACTGAACAGCTTGAAACGGCCATTGGAGAGGCCACGGGTTTATTCCGGATTATCAGGGGAACACCGTTAAAGGATGAAAATGACTTTGAAATCACACAAAGTGACCGGCTGGTCACCATGATGCTCGATAACCTGAGATATATACGGTATGCTGCAATTTTTATCGGAGCCATAACCTTGCTGGGTGCTGCGATTGGCCTGATGAACATCATGCTCGTATCAGTGACCGAACGTACACGGGAAATTGGCATCAGGAAAGTTTCGGGTGCTACAAAAAGAACAATCCGGAATCAGTTTCTGGCTGAGTCAATTGTCATTGCGCAGGCAGGAGGCATTATTGGGATTATTTTCGGCATCGCCATTGGCAATATGCTTTCATGGATCATTGGCAGCAGTTTCATTATCCCCTGGACCTGGATCTTTGGCGGTGTATTGCTTTGTTTAGTCGTCGCTGTTGCCTCCGGCTTCCTGCCAGCAACCAAGGCAGCCCGCCTCGACCCGGTAGAATCGTTGCGCTATGAATAACCCCTGATTCAAATCCTGTTGATCTGGTAGGAAAAAAACTTGGATTTCGGTTGCTAATTTTGTAATATTGCAATCCGTGCAAACCAAATGAAATAAGGATGGCTTATGGCGATATTATGCAACCCCTTGAAATAGAATCCTTTATGATTTTAGCGGGAGTTATTGGAAGGAGCCTTATAACAGGAAAGTTTAATTCCATTCATATGATTCTAAACCTATTGATCAAACCTAAAAAAATTAAATCATGGAAAAACGACTTCTCAAATCCGTTGTTCTTGTGGTGATTTTCTTCACCTCAATCTTTACTTCTTACGCGCAGTGTGTTCAGTGCGATACAACATCTGTGGCGCTGGGAAATTTTTCAAGTGCCATCGGGATGAACAACTCAACCTCTGCTGCAAGTACAAGTGCTTTCGTGGGTGGTTATGGTTCGGTTGCCGACGGAGCTTTGTCTTTTGCTTTTGGTCAGTATGTGAAAGCAACAGGAACGAGTGCTTATGCGCTCGGAAAATTTGTTGAGGCAATCTATACAGGTACAATGGTGATAGGTTCAGGTTCTGGTTTCGAAAATAAACTGATCAACAATGTCCACAGTACTTTAATGATTGGCTTTGGTAGTTCCAGACCCACATTGTTTGTTGGAAGAGCTCCGGGTGAAGGATATACAGGCAAAATTGGTATAGGAGACGTTACGGAACCCCAGGCTAAACTGCACATCAAAGGAGATTATCTGGAACAGGCGGAGATATTTGTTGAGCCACACGCATTTGGTGGAGCCTACCGTGCGAGTCTCTGGCTTGGAACCAAAGATTACGGGATCAGGGCACGGTACAGCCGGCTTGAGTTCAAAGTCGGGCACGACGGCAATTATGTTTTCAACGACGGGAACATCGGGATCGGCACGGTCCTGCCCAATGCACGATTACACATAGCGGATGGGGATATTTACCTGCAGGATATCAGCAAAGGAATCATCATGAAATCACCCGACGGACAATGCTGGCGGGGCACGCTAACAGTTGAAGGCAATCTCATCTTCAACCAGACAGATTGTCCGGGTGAGTTTACCACTTCATTCCCTTCCAATAGCAGCGGAGAAGAGTCCATCCGTATCTATCCCAATCCGGTTTCCCGCCAACTTTTTGTTCAATCCGACGAAAACCTGACCCGGTTGACGGTCAAAATCTACAGTATGGATGGTAAACTCATCTTTTTCAGAATTATGAACGGGAATAAATTTTCAATGGATATGGAGGGTGTTCCTCCCGGAACCTGTATCGTTCACGTGGAAGGAGAGGGTAAACTGTTAAAGGCACAGCAAATTGTGGTGAAGTAATCACCAGAATATTATTCTGTAGCAGACTGAATTGCTGGTATTAATCCTGTTCAGAGAATCAATTACGAAAACAGTAAGCCGAAGGATGATGTGGGATGTTTCTGACTTCTGAAAGAAAATGGATATTTTTGCCGCCCAAAGATCTGCTATGTTACTCAAAAAGTCTCTTTTACTGCTGGTCATATTACAGAGTATCACTTTTCTGTCAATCAAGGCGCAATACGACACCCTGAGGATGATGTATTACAACACCCTTGATTTTCCTGCCTCGGGTGATCCCGGCAGAGACCTTCACTTCAGAACCATTCACCAGTATGTGCAGGCCGATGTCATCCTGGTCAACGAACTGAGCAATGAAACAGGCGCCGATCTTATCCTGAACAATGCCCTGAATGTTTTCGGTACGACCTTTTACCAGCGGGCTGCTTTTACAAACGGACCAACCACCAATAATATGCTTTTTTACAACAGCGAAAAACTAGCCCTTCACTCGCAATGGTATATTATCACGCCTCTGAGGTATATCAATGAATATGTGCTTTTTTACAAACCCGATGCTCCCGTTCCGGGCGGAGACACGACTTTTCTGTACTTCTATGTTGCTCATCTGAAAGCCAATCCCGAGGATTCATTGCAACGCCTTGCTGAAGTGAACACATTCAGGCAGCGCCTTGATAACCTGCCAAATGCTGAGAATATCTTTTTTGGAGGTGATCTGAACCTTTACACCTCCTCTGAACCGGCCTATCAGGCGCTTGTTAACAGCGGTTATTATTTACTGAACGATCCGCTTCCGGCAGGCAACTGGCACTCAAACCAAGGTTTCAGCCAAATCCATACCCAAAGTACACGTATGGTATCTTTTGGCGGAGGAGCTATCGGAGGAATGGATGATCGTTTCGATTTTATTCTGTTTTCGGATGATGTTCTCACCGGACAAAACGGTGTCAAATACATTGAGAACTCCTGCGTTGCATTCGCAAACGACGGAAATCGTTTCAACGGTTCCCTGATTGACCTGCCACTTAATCCCAATATCCCTGATTCAGTAACTTATGCCTTGTATTATATGTCAGACCACCTGCCGGTGATATGCGATATCAGGGTTGGTCATCCGATCACACTCCATGCACCAAGTATTGTCATCACCGAGATCATGTATGATCCACCCGGACCGGATTTTCTTTTAGAATATATTGAGATTTATAATAATTCAAACCTTCCTGCAAATCTCCAGGGTTATTACTTTTCGGATGGGATAACTTTTACATTTCCCTCTGTTGAAATGTTACCGGGTGAGTTTCTGGTTGTCTCACTTTCTCAGGAGGGTTTATATGATGTCTTTGGCATGGAAAGCCTGCAATGGACAAATGGCAACCTGGCCAACGTAGGAGAACTTATCCGTCTGAAAGACTTTGCCGGTAATACGGTTGACTCGGTACCTTATCTCCCAACTTTCCCCTGGCCGGTTGAAGCCAACGGACAGGGGCCGGCGCTGGTACTTTGCAATCCAAACCTGCCGAATTGCACTGGAGAAAACTGGCTGGCATCTTCTCATTTCGCCGGACTGGATGTTAACGGCGATTCTATTTTTGGTACACCCGGGTTCTCTGAATGTCAATTTCCCCCGCTTGCATGGTTTACTATTGATGCGCCTCAGATCAATGTGGGGACTTCCTTACAGTTTACGGATATGTCACCACATGACCCAACTTCATGGACATGGAACTTCAGTGGGGGTATACCTGCTTTCTCCAATCTTCAAAATCCCACGGTTTACTACCCTGCTCCCGGTGTATTTGATGTTGAACTTACCGTTTCAAACCAGGTTGGCAGTAACTCTTTTGTCTTTGAAAACTACATCACGGTAACTGATCCGTTCGAAGGTAAACTACTGATCACCGAGATTATGAAAGACCCGCAGGCTGTTTCCGATTCACAGGGTGAGTGGTTTGAAGTTTATAATCCCTCTTCAAGTGATATTGACATGCTTGGCTGGTTTATTAAGGACAATGATTTTGACTCTATTGTTGTTACCTCCTCCCTTGTTGTTCCGGCCATAGGTTTTGCAGTACTCGGAAATAATGCCAACCCGGCAACCAATGGCGGCTTTATCTGCGATTATCAGTATTCCGGCTTTTATCTCGGCAACAACGATGATGAGATCATCCTTGTAAGACCGGATGGTACTGAAGTAAACCGCGTGGAATATGATAACGGCACCAACTGGCCCAATCCAACAGGTTCTTCTCTGGTCTTTACGGGTACACCTGATGACAACAACAATGATTTTACCTTCTGGACCACAGCAGCACAGCGGGAACCATCCTATACCGGAACTGCCGGCGACAAAGGTTCCCCGGGTACGAACGGGGCACAACAAAACCTGATAAACACTGAATTTTTTGTGAGCCTCAGGGTTTTTCTGCAAGGGCCATTTAATGTAAACAGCATGGTTTCTTTGCCTCAGAACGTGATTCCTCTTGAACAGCCTTACCATACTTCACCCTGGAATTATCCCGGAACAGAAAGTGTTAGCTCAATTCCCGGTGACCAGGTTGTTGACTGGGTACTGGTTGAATTCAGGGATGCAGCCACCGCAGCCACTGCAACACAGCAAACCACCATCGCACGCGAAGCCTGTTTTATCCTCAGGAATGGAAATATCGTTGCCACAGACGGCGTATCCCCCATTCAGTTCGATGTGCAGGTGAATCAGCAACTTTTTGCAGTTGTCCACCACCGTAACCACCTCAGCATCATGTCAAACGATCCGGTTCAGAAATCCGGGTTTTTATATAACTATGATTTCACTGATGGGCAAACGAAGGCTTATCTTCAGGGACAAGTACTGGTTGCCTCCGGCATATATGCCATGATAGCAGGGGATGCAAATGCTTCGGGTATTGTTAATCTATCCGATAAGAGTGATCATTGGGATCCAACAGCCGGAAAACCCGGATACCTGCCATTCGACTTTAATTTCAATGCTGAGGTAAACAACCCCGATAAGAATGAATTCTGGCTCCCAAACTTCGGCGCAGGAACAAAGGTTCCGGAATAGGGGCATCATATCATTTGATTTATCAAATAATGCGGATCAGTTAGCCCGCAGGGCTTCAATACTCACACTACTTTTCTTAGCGCTCTTTGCGTCTCCGCGGTGAAGAAAAAATAACCACAAAGGCTAATTTTTGGGATCATCGGATCCATCTTAAGATTGACACCCTGTCCGGCTCATTCAGGAGACTAAACCGTGATGCGGGATCGGAACGGGTCCCGGGTTAATACAAAGGCAGCGGGATTATTATTACACTGATTGTTGATGTTATACAGTTCCTTCTTTTAATTATTGATTAGGGATAAATATCGTTTTAACAACAAATTTATTTATATTTGACTGGTATTTGAAAATGAGGGGTAGTTTTCAGACAAACTGTCCCGATACTTCGGGGAACTGTTGTCAGGCGTAATTACAGATTATATCAGGAGTTTGATACCAGGATGCAAATTAATTTTAATAGAAAACATTGTCAATCAACAAGAAAGGAGGTGTTATTGTGCCAAGAAAAATGAAAGAAGACCTGTTTTTCCTGAACTCCACAGACTGGAACAGGCGTTTGTTTGATGCACTTATTCCTTTACCGGATGGTACAAGCTATAATGCATATCTGATTACAGGAAGTGATAAAACAGTATTGATAGATACCGTTGACCCATCCATGGCTGATGTTTTATCCGGCCAGTTAAAAGATGTGGAAAAACTGGATTTTATTGTCTCACTACACGCAGAACAAGATCATTCTGGTTGTATTCCACTGGTTTTGGATAAATATCCGGATGCAAGAGTCATAGCCTCTCCCAAAGGAAAAAAACTGATTACAGACCATTTACCAGTGGCTGAAGAGAAAATTGTAACCGTAAAAGATGGTGAGGAGCTCTCGCTGGGTAATAAAATATTAAAATTTATTTATTATCCCTGGGTACACTGGCCGGAAACAATGCTGGCCTATTTAAAAGAAGACAAGGTTCTTTTTACCTGTGATCTGTTCGGGTCGCATTTAGCAACCACCGACATGTATGTTACCGATGAATGTCAGGTATATGAAGCAGCTAAAAGGTATTATGCCGAAATTATGATGCCATTCAGAAAGATGATCAAAAAGAACTTTTCAAGGCTGGATGAATACGATATAGAGATCATCGCACCAAGCCATGGCCCGGTGTACGATAAACCTGGGTTTATTATAGACGCTTACAGAGACTGGATATCCGATACGGCTAAAAACATTGTCGTAATTCCATACATATCCATGCATGGCAGTGTCGAAAAAATGGTTCTGCATCTTGTTTCTGCCCTGGAAGAAAAAGGGATCAAGGTGCATACATTTGATTTATCTGTAACTGATATCGGGAAACTGGCTATTACCCTTGTTGATGCTGCAACCATTGTTATCGGGACACCCACTGTGTTGGGTGAGCCACACCCATTGGTAGCCTACGCTGCCAGATTAGCCAATTTACTCCGACCAAAAACAAAATTTGCATCCGTCATTGCTTCGTATGCATGGGGCGGCAATGTAATTGATAAAGCTGCCGAAATGATTCCGAATTTCAAAGCAGAACTGATAGATCCTGTCATTGTAAGAGGACACCCCAAAGAGGATGATTTTAAGGCTATTGAAAAATTAGCGCATGAAATAAATTCAAAGCATACAGGCATTCATTTAAAATAATAGCGGTTTTTCAGCGCTTCAGGAGGCCAAATTTTTATCTGCCTTTGAAAACCTGTCTGCCCGCTTCCGGCGGGTTAACCGGCAGACAGGTAAACAGATAACAGGTGAAAAAAAATTTTGCAACTTTACTTTGTTAAAGGTTGAAGGGGCGGGAAATAAATTATTTATTAGGGAAACGTAAAAAAGGTGTTTTTTACTATCTTTAACCGGTGAAATATAATAAACAAAACACTAGAGCTATGAAAAAGATTATATTTACCGTAATAGCAGCAGCTATGAGCTATAGCATTGTAATATCACAGCCATGTCTGCCGGAAGGCATCACATTTACTACACAGGAAGAAATTGATAACTTCCAAAATAATTACTCCGGTTGTACTGATATTCAAGGAGATGTGATTATTCAAGGATTCTATATATCAAATTTGAATGGTCTAAGTGTACTGGCTTCCATAGGTGGTGATCTGATCATTGGGCGATATTCAAGTGGAAATTTTTCGTTGATCAGCTTGAGCGGGCTGCAGAACCTGACTTTTGTCGGGGGCGATTTAGAGATTTCTTCTAACAAAGCCCTGAATAGCCTGAGCGGGCTGGGAAGCCTGACTACAATCGGGGGAAATCTTTCTGTTCTTAGTAATGCGGCTCTGAAGAACCTGAGTGGAATCGAGAGCCTGGATTCTATCGGGGGCGACTTTTATATTAATTATAATCATGCCATGACAACCCTGACAGGACCTGACAACTTAACTTCAATTGGGGGTGATCTTAATATTTTTTATAATTTTTCACTAACCAGCATTAGTGGATTGGAGAGCCTGAATTCCATCGGAAGTGATCTTTTTATTAATTATAACCATGCACTCACCAGCGTGACCGGTGTGAACAACCTGACATTCATAGGGGGTAATCTTGAGATTTCTTCTAATATTGTTCTGACCAGCCTGAGCGGCCTGGATAACATTGCATTCGGTTCCATAACTTCTTTAACTATTAGAAGTAATAGTTCTTTGTCTATCTGCGAATTACAGTGGTTATGTGATTATTTGGCAGCACCAAATGGCCAAGTGGAAATCCACAGCAATGCAAGCGGCTGTAGTATGTTTGAAATAGCTGCTGGTTGTGGGGGAGTACCTTGCTTACCTTATGGCAAATATGACTTTAATTCCCAATCCGACATAGGTCTGTTTCAGGAAGCTTTCCCCAATTGCACCTCATTGCAAGGGAATATTTTCATAAAAGGAAATGATATTATAGACATGTCAGGATTAGATGATGTTATTTCGATTGGTGGCGATCTGCAAATTGGGGACTATTATGGTGTAAACCCTTCACTGATCAGCTTGAACGGCTTGAATAGCCTGACTTCCATCGGGGGAAGTCTTTTTATTGGTAATAACATTGCACTGGCCAGTTTGATTGGGTTGGAGAGTCTGACTTTCATCGGAAATGCTATTCAAATCAGGTCTAACAATGCCCTAACCAGCCTGAACGGTCTGAACAATGCAAATTCGATTGGAGGCTTATTTCAGATTTATTCCAATACTGCCCTTACCAGCCTGAGCAGTCTGGAAAACCTGTCTTATGTCGGGGGTAGTATTGCAATTAGTAGAAACGAAGTCTTGGCAAACTTGTCGGGACTTGACAATTTAACTACCATTTTTGGTTCTCTTGAAGTATATCGCAACAACGCCCTGGACAGCCTTACGGGATTGGACAACGTGACTTCCATAGGGGGTTCCTTATATATCTCTTCAAACTATGCCTTAACCAGTTTGAGCGTGCTGGAAAACCTTACCGATATTGGTGGATCTCTTAGTATTTCTTATAATGACGTCCTGAGCAGCTTGAACGGACTGGAAAACCTGAGTTCAATAGAGGGAAATCTTTCTATTGATCGTAACAATATGTTGGTTAGCCTGAGTGGTCTGAACAACCTGAGCTCAATAGAAGGAAATCTTTCTATCAGAGGCAACGATGCTTTGAATAGTCTGAGCGGTCTGGGCAACCTGACATCTATAAGTGGGGGGTTGCAACTTGGGGGCTGGCCATATGGTGGAAATCAAGCCCTGACCACCCTGAGTGGTCTGGATAGCCTTGCTTATATCGGTGGGGATTTTTCAATTCTTACTCACAATGCCCTGACCAATCTGAGCGGACTGAACAACCTGAGTTCAATAGAGGGAAATCTTACTATTAATGGCAATAATGCATTGATCAGCATGAGCGGTTTGAACAACCTGACTTCAATCGGTGGAAAGTTGCAAATCGGAGGTTGGCCTTATGGTGGAAATCCTGTCCTGACAAGCCTTAGTGGATTGGATAACCTTGTATCTGCTTCCATCACCTCTTTGTCTATCAGTGATAATAGTTCTTTATCTTACTGCGAATTACAATGGTTATGTGATTATTTAGCAGCACCGAATGGAACGGTAGAAATCTATAACAATGCAAGCGGCTGTAGTCTGTTTGAAATAGCTGCCGGTTGTGGAGGCGTTGACTGCCTTCCAAATGGCAACTATCTGTTTTATTCGCAGGCCGATATAGATCTCTTTCAGGCTGCTTTCCTTAACTGTACCTCATTGCAAGGTGAAGTTATCATAAAAGGCAATGATATTATTAATCTGTATGGATTAGATATTGTTACATTCATCGGGGGTAATTTGTATATTGGCGATAACAATGCATTGACCAGCCTGAGCGGCCTGGATAACCTGGTTTCCATTGAGGGTGATCTTGATATTTCTTCTAACAATGCGTTGATCAGCCTGACCGGCCTGGAAAGCCTGGCTTCTATCCACGGTGACCTTGATATTTCTTCTAACGATGCCCTGATTGGCATGAGCGGTCTGGAGAGTTTGACATCCATTGAGGGCGATCTTGATATTTCTTCTAACAATGCCCTGATAGACCTGAGCGGCCTGGAGAGCCTGGCTTTCGTTGAGGGCGGTTTTGATATTCATTCCAATAATGCCCTGATAAGCCTGAGTGGCTTGGAAAACCTGACATCCATTGAGGGCGGTTTGGATATTTATTCTAACGATGCCCTGACCAGTCTGGGTGGCCTGGTGAGTTTGTCTTTCGTCGGGGGCGATCTGCGTATTGGGCGTTATGATGGTGAAAATCCTGTCCTGGTTAACTTGAGCGGTCTGGAGAGCCTGACATCCATTGGGGGGCACTTTACAATTCAGAATAACAATGCTCTTAATAGCCTGAGTGGGTTAGATGCCCTTACTTGCATCATGGAAAGTTTGAATATTAGAAGAAACAATTCCCTGACCAACCTAACGGGATTGGACACTCTGATATTCATTGGAAGCAACCTTAATATTGAAAAAAACGATGCCCTAGCTAACCTGAACGGTCTGGGAAATCTGTCTTCCATCGGAGGCAGCATTACTATTTCTTATAATAATGCCATTACCAGCCTGAGCGGTCTTGAGAGCCTGACTTCCATCGGGAGTGTTCTTTTTATTGTTTCTAATAATGCCCTTACCAACCTGAGTGGTCTTGAGAGCCTGACTTCTATCGGGGGGCACCTTTCAATTTTTTTAAACGATGCCCTGACCAGCCTGACCGGGCTCGAGAGTTTGACTTCAATCTGGGGTGGTCTTCATGTTTTTTCAAATAATGCCTTGACCAGCCTAAGCGGGCTCGAGAGTTTGACTTCAATCTGGGGTGGTCTTCATGTTTTTTCAAACAACGCTCTGATCAGCCTGAGCGTGCTGGAGAGCCTAAATTTCATCTGGGGTGATCTGGTTATTAGAAATAACGATGCGCTGACCAGTCTCACCGGGCTGGAGAGTCTGGAAGCTGGCTCCATATCTAATTTAAATATACATTCTAACAGTTCCTTATCCTCCTGCGAAGTGCAAAGCATTTGCGTTTATTTTATTAGTCCTAAAGGTAGTATCAATATTTATGATAACGCCCCCGGCTGCAACAGCCCTGAGGAGGTGCAGAAAGCATGTGATTCTATACCTTCAGTTGGAGAACACGAAAACAATTTTATTTTGGTAATTGCACCCAATCCTGTTGCCGATTTTGCTGTAATAAGTTTAAATTTTCCTGTGAACATGCCTGTTGAAATATGCCTTTACAACATCACAGGGATTTCAGTTAGAAGTTGGCAATACTCACAAAGTCAAGCTTCTAATAACACATTCATCCTTAATTTCAATGGAATTCCCCCAGGTATTTATCTCTGCCGGGTACAGGCGGGACATGAAATTGTTACGAGGAAAATAATAAAGGTAAATTAATGAACATCATTGGTAGCTTTTTAACCTGAATAATTCATAAATATGATTTTCAACCAAAATTAGGTCAAAATTTTCATTTGCAAAAGATAACATGTACTCATGTAGTTCAAATTTGGTATATTTTGGCTGACATTATGAAAGAACAAGATATAGCCTGAATAATTCATAAAATCAAAAAAAAGGGGTGAAAGTTTTTGTTATCTCAATGATATTCAATATCTTTGAG
>JBLRXC010000042.1:0-19772 GCA_047920975.1 Bacteroidales bacterium
TGTGGATAAACGGATGCCTGAAATTTTATTTTCATTGATAAAGGGTTTGGCTATGCTCAGAAAGTCCTCCTGGTCATGAAGTGGTAAACCGGTAAAGTTACCCCCGAAAAAGGCCAGTTGCACCTCTGCTTCCTTCCAGGGGATTGTTTTCAGGTTAGTTTCTATCCAATTGTTGATTTCCTTTGGTGACGGAATGTGGTTCTTTCCGCTGATTTTCTGCTGGTTGCAATAGATACACTGAAACGGACAAGCAAGTTCCGGTATGAAAACCGGTATGTTGAAATGTTTTTTTTTCATTCGGTATTCAGGCATTAAAATTAAATATTTTTGTACTCGTTAAGTAAAAATAAAACTTCAATTGTTATATAAAAAAAAGAATTTCAAATAGTTAATAAATCATTAAAAAGAGTGCAATGAGAAAAACATGGTATTTTAAAATCCTCATTCCAAGGATGCTTCTGTTGCTCCTTGTTACCGGGGTCGCCTTCAGTTCAGGAGGTTGTAAGAGCAAGAAAAAGCTGGCACAGGAAGCTGCTGCCAAAGAGTATGCTGACCGGGTTGCAATGGCCATTGCCGAGTTGGAAGCCATACTAAATGATGATGGCAGTATGCCCATTTCGGAGCAGGAACGGCGGTTGAACAACATTAAATCGCAGAATCTGAATGATGCCAGGGTCAATGAACTGATCAGGCTGGTTGAAGAAAAAATAGCTGCCCAGAAAGAGGCCTTGCGGTTGAAGGAACTCGAGGACCAGAAAAGAAAAGAGGAAGAAGCCAGAAAAGGGTTCCAGTATGTCGATGACTACTTCAGGCAGGTTGCCGGTGCAAAAAGTGTTGGTGAAGCCAACGCGAAAATTTCAGAGGCCATGAAACTGTTTTCTGCCCCTGATGTTCCGGTGCTGATCATCATCAGTAAAACTGCCGATGACATTGACTATGACAAGCCAACCACCATTGAAAAGTATCTGAATTACCTGAAGGATACCAAAAACTATTCAAATGCCGTTTATGACGTCAAATTTGATGGTTACGGACAAATCTCACATCTCGAACTCATAAAAAAATAGAACCATGAAAGCAATCAGATATATCATCCTTTTTCTTTTTGTGGGTTTTACCACACAACTATGGGCGCAGGACCATATCAGTCCTGAAAGAAAACAAGCCATTGACAGTCTTGCACTTGAGAAAGTGCGTGACCTGAGCAAATACATCAGCCTGATCGGCGACAAGGGAACTCCCTTTTCTGAAGCCAACCGGGTGATTGAAAGAGCCGTTGAATTGTTCATGAATGGAAGTGAAGTAGGCGTTTCATCCTTGTATAGCGAGGAGATCAACTATTACCCTGTCCGTACTTACCTGGAGAGGCTCATGCGCCTTAATTACAGCAAAGTAGACGTGGAATGGTACAAGATTGAGTATGTAAGTGACCTCGAGCGCCAACCCGACGGAACCTATGTTGGCGTCATTACCATATTCCAGAAGTTTTCAGCATACGACCGTGAAGGGGGACTTATCTATCAGGATGTCACCAAGAAGGACATCACGGTTTATGTAAAACGCAAGGAAACTCAAATTGCAGGCAAACTTATCGGATTCTGGGATGTATTGCTTGGAGACATCAGGGTTAAAGAGACGACTCCGGGTGGCTAAGATCTTATTTCTGGTTCTGATTTTCGGAGCAGTAACATCACTTTCATCTCCCGCACAGCGTATATCTGGTCTGACGGGAGATGAAAGTATGCTTTATGCCCAAACCAAACAGGTAAACCAGTTTTTCAGGAGATTCAACAATGAGGAAGATCGACTGGGAAAACGTTATTTCCCGGGTGACAGCCTGTACCGTGATCCCGGATTCAGACCTGTGTACCTCAAAATGCTTTTTGATGCCTCAAGCCCTTTCATACAGAATCAACTGAGGGAAGAGTTTATAGCCCAGGTAGCTGACTCGGGATCGCCTCAGTTTCTTAATTTTCACGGAGGGAACTGGTTTGCAGAGCTGTCCATGACGTTCAGGCATCACAGGAAAAAGGAGAATCTTATCCTCTTTTTACAACTGGAGCAGGAAAACCTGGGTCATAAATGGGTGATTACCAATGTGTATTACAACAAATTCCTTCGCCAATTCAACAAAGGGAATAAAGAGGTTGTACGGAACAGTTTCCTGCACCCGATGAGTCATGAACTTGATTTCATGAATATCTACAAGGTTTTCAGAGACCTCACTTATACTGAATATTATGCCAGTAAGACTTTCAGACCTGATTACCGGACATTGTTGTTTTATGAACTTAAAACCGGTAATATGGAATATGAGAGTACCGGACTTTTGAAATTTCATTTTTTTCAGGTAGATGGATGGTACTTTGAAGTCTCTTATTTCAACCGACCCGGCGCAAATTCAGGATGGCTGATCTCAAAACTGTTCAGGATCTCAGAAAAAGAAAAAGAAGAATTGATCAAATTTTATCTGCCGTGAAAATGAGAACCAGCTTTTTTATTGTGCTTCCCGGATTGTTTGGCCTGTTTTTACTTTGGCCGCAGCAGGTTGCTTCACAGAGCCTGACTCCTGAAGATATTGAAAACTATAAAAAGCAGGTTACCGACCTTGTCCTGTACCTTGAGGGGACCGTCAACTTCATTGGTGATCCAAAATCTCCACCCCGTGAGAAAGAAACTGTGGTCAGGGAGACCTATCTGAAGATATTTAAAGATGACCGGGTTCAGGTAGAGGATGATCTGGATGAAAACCGTGAGGTAGCTCTATACAAAGACGTTCAGGCTTACCTGAAGGATGTTGACTTTTTTTTCAGAAGCGCTGTTTTTAAGTTTCACATCATTGATATCACCCACTTTACGGGAGAAGACGGTCTTCATTTTTTCAAAGTTTCGATGAACCGTGACCTCGTGGCAAAAATGGTTGCCGGTGATTCCGTCAAATCAAGAAAGATCAGATACATAGAGGTAAATCTTGATTTGCAGTTGAATGAGTTGAAGATTGCAAGCATATACACAACCAAACCCAATGAACGGGAGACTATCAGAATCTGGTGGAATAACCTTGATGAGCAATGGAAACAATATTTTGGAGCAGCCGTCATCCTTTTCGATTCCATAAGGCTTGCTGAAATTGCATTCTTTGAAGATACCCTGATCCGGGTAAAAAACATCACCAACCTTATCGATTCAGATACACTTGCGAAATACGGAATGGTTGTCCCGGTTGAAAGCGGTGAACAATTTGTAAGACCGGAACCCCGGATCATTTATGCAAACACGCAACCAATTATCAGCGCCGTGGCAGGTATCCTCAGGACCACAGAGATTGATGTTTCAGGGAATGTAAACATCCGTAGTCTTGAACCCTTGAGTGAGCTTTCGGATCTGACATCACTTCATTGCTCAAATACCCTTATTTCCAGCATCCACCCCGTGAGAAACCTGAATAAACTGGCTACCCTTGATTTTTCAAATACACCGGTTGATGATCTCTCTTATCTTCAGTACAGTGCTTCACTCAGGGAGATCAATTGCAGTTATACGCTCATTGAAGACCTGAATCCCCTGCACCGGTTGGTCGGACTTACCCGGCTCGACATCTCCGGATTACGGGTTAGCAGGATTGATTTTATTTCAGAACTCCCGAAACTTGAGATTCTGGCCATGAACCACACGCGTGTATCAGATATTGATAAGTTATCCATGCTCACCGAACTCGAAGAGTTGGACATCAGCAATACACCTGTGATGACCCTTGCACCTGTTTCAGGATTGACAAAACTAAAGTTTCTCAATTGTGATAGAACAGCGGTTTCCTCACTGGAACCCCTGAAAGGATTAACCAACCTGGCTGGTCTTAAGATCAGCTATACCAAGGTTGAAAGTCTTGGACCGATGGCTGGTTTGCAAAACCTGAAACGAATTTACTGGGAGAGCGATAAACTCTTCCCTGAGGAGAAGGAAGCCAAGCGGACCGAAGCCATCTCATTCATGCGGGATAACCCCCAGACCCTGGTGATCTTTGACCCGGAAGAGCTGGTCAACGAGTGGAAATCATGGGAACAGACATGGAAAGATATGCTTGCAACGACCGCAGACCTGAGCAATAATCCCTCGAAAGAGGAACTGCACGCACTGTTCCAGATTGAAACCATTGAACTGGGCAATACCTCAATCTCAACACTTGAACCTGTAAAACAACTTTACAACCTCAGGTCTCTGGATGTTTCCGGAACGCAGGTAACTGATTTTAAACCACTGGCTGATGCAATTGCACTCGAAATACTAAACCTTTCCGGAACAGCGGTTACAGAACTTGAACTTGCTGAGCAACTCTACAAGTTGAAGGAGCTGAGGATAGAAAATACAAAAGTTAACTCGCTCGACCCGATCTCGAAACTGTCAAATGTGAGACTCGTTTATGCCGATCATTCAGGGATAACAGATGATATAGCCTTCGCCTATGTAGAAGCAAACCCACTTTGTTTAGTGGTTTATAAATCAGAAGCGCTTACTGACTGGTGGGGTCAGCTTTCAGGAGGATGGAAACAGTTTTTTTTACAAGCATTTAAAATTGACAATCCACCATCGCAGGAGCAATTACACACCCTCCTTTATAGTGAATCCATCGAAATCAAAAATAATCCTGATGTTCATACCCTTGACCCGGTATCCATTTTTAAACGGCTGAAAACTTTGAAGATGGCCAGTTTGGATGTGGTTGATTTAACTCCTTTGTCAGGATTGAAAAACCTGATCGAACTTGAATGTGCTCAAATGCCTTTAACAGGACTGAACCCCATTTCTTCGCTTGGAATGCTTCGGTCGTTAAGCCTGATGAATACACCTGTAAGTGACCTAAAACCCATATCAGGCCTTACTGAAATAACAACACTCAACATTTCCGGCACCCAGGTTCGTAACTTAAATGCTTTATCGAACCTCAGCCGGCTTGAGACCCTTGATCTCAGTAATACCCGCATCAAAACACTGAAACCGGTCAGGGGCCTGTCCGGTCTCAAATCGGTAAAATGCTTCAATACCCGGATCACACAAAAGGATGTTGACCGGTTCAAGACAGCCAACCCGGATTGCCAGGTCATTTATTATTAGCCAAAGAAAATCACCCAGGAAAGACTCACCGAATGGTGGTAGATGGAATAGACCCCTTTTTGGTACTGGAATCTCAGGCCGTTGTTTTTACCTGTTAGTTCATAAATAAATCGAACTACAACCGGATCATCCCTCATTTTCATGTAGCCAAAATAACCTGCGGCTTCGGCACTGAACGCATGAAGGCTAAAATTCAATCTGGTTCCAAGCCCCGTCAGGAAAGCATCATTTTGCCTGTTGTTCTCCAGGTTTGTTTGCCAAACATAGAAACCGAGGGTTCCGTACATTCTGATGACAGGTTTAGGCTGTTCCGATTTCTTTGTCATATTTTTTCCAAAAGAAAGATCAAAAAAATAGCCTGGTGAATTGGTAAAACGCGCATTCGAAAGTTTTGATCCGGAGGCGGTTCGGAGATTGATCCGCAGAGCCATGTCGGGCCAGCACCGGTTTTTGACAAGCGTAAGATAAGTAGCCAGGTTGACATCTCCTGTGGCAAAACCCTCTACCTGCTCACTGCGTGCAAACCGCTCATCTCTGATCAGGGTGTCTGTTTTATAGTACTCTACCATCACATGGCTGAACTCCAAACCAGCAATTCCCTCTGCAATCGGATAGAAAAACCTCAAGCCTCCCCCTGATACGAACTCACCGGATTGAATGTGGATTGTGGCTTCCGGCTCCAGTGTTATCCTGGCAGATAAAATTCCATCAGCCAAACGAGGCACAGGCAGGGCGTTCGGACCCATGTAACCTGGCGAATAAATGATGTAGTTCGACCAGTGTGTGTACCCATCCCAGTTGTGCTTTTTATTCCACCATTCGTATGGTTCCTGCGATGCAGCCTGGTTGATGATCCCTGTCATCAAAAGATAAGAACATATAAAAACCTTTTTGATGAAGACTGTACCCTGCATATCGATTGTGATTAGCTTATATTTTTTGCAGTTTTAAAATTATTGGAAATTTTTTGCATGCTTTTCTACTCTGAACCAATGATATAAATTACCTGGCCGATGCTCGTGGAATACCTTGACCATTTTTTTTGTCTTATTTTGTAAAAATGATCACCCTCGTTTGATTGAATCCTGATAGATGGATTTGAAGAAATTGTAATGAATTCAAACAAGTCTTTATGATAAAAGACTGCCGAGGACCTGTATTTCCATTTCTTTTTAACTCTTTCAATCATTAGTTTGCTGGCTTTTGCTGCGATTATTTTTTGGTCAGCATAAAGGATCAGAGAGTCAATACTCCGTGTCTCTTTTGAAAAACAGGTAAAATTTAACACTGCAGAATCACTGCCGTTCAGATAGGTAATGTCAAATGACAAGGTTGAGCCTTCATCTGCATTACTGAATCCATCAAAAGGATAGATGAAATACAGGGTTCCGGTTTCCTGAGGCCTGGATGTGTAATACCTGCTTAGTTTCTGTGAAAACCCTGGTAAGGTATTTATGGTGATCAACAGTAATAAAAATGGTTTGCAGATGACCAGATTCCGGGAATAAGGTTTTATAGATAAACCTTTGTTATGCGCTATCAAATAATTGATAAAAAATATTGTCAGAATTTTATTCATGATCTGACTTCAAGTTCAGATTTCGGGTGAAAATAAAAATCAGGAGAAACAGCTGTCCCGGTTCTCCTGATTTTATGAAAATAGTTAATTCCGTGTTTTTGATTATTCCCCGTATACTAAAACGGTAAATTTTGCAAAAATTCCAAGAACACTGGTTCCCTGATAATCAACATGATGAATTTTTGTAATCCCTGCTGATTTGGCTGCAGCGTTAATGCTTGCATCACCGGTTGCAACGATGCCAAGGATAGAAGTGGCTGAAGCTGTTCCAACCTTGGTTGCCCCCTCATTGCTGGTGGCAGTAACAGGGGCTTTTACATCTGTGTAAAGAAACCCGGTTACTGGGGATGCGACGTACGCACCACAACCCGTTAGGAAACCTGCGATCAGAACCAAAGCAATCAATTTTTTCATAAAATTTTTAGATTAATTGGTTAGACATATTTGTATATAATTGTTGGCGCAAAAGTAAAAAAAAGAGATTGTTATTGGAATTTTTCTAAGTTTGAAAATCTTTTGGTTATCATCTTTTGGGTTCTATTGACAATTTTAGGATTATTCATTATCTGATCATAAGGATGCGATTAAGCGATCAAAAAAAAAAAAGAGCCTCTTTGCTAAGAAGCTCTTTAGAGTAATTTAATCAATAAATGATTATTTTTTGATCAATTTCTGGGTTAGTTTTTCACCCGATTTACCATAGAATGTAACGAAATATAGTCCATTGCTTAAATCTGAAATGGATATGTTTGTATTGCCAATACTGATCTGATCGTAACTTGCAACCTGCTGACCTTGCAGTGTTGAAATAACAATCATACTTAGATCTGCTTCAGTGCTGATAATCAAATCACCTACTGATGGATTGGGAAACATTTGAATTTTTCCGGATAAAAGATTTTCCGAAATGCCCATTGCTTCATCATTATACCATGCATCATAAACATTTACGCCTTCCACCACAGTATAGGTACGATTGGCTCCACCTGCAGGGAATTCGGCGGTTGAATCGTTCCAACTACCATTGATACGGAATTTGAATTCAAGTAATGTACCTACAACCAAATCATTTAAAGTAATAGAATAAATACTGTCGTCAACGGTGGTTAAATGATGGTTTGCGCCATCCCAGCCATTGAAATTTCCTGCCACATCAACAAAATCCTCGGCAGGATCGAACTTGTCCATAAAAGTCCAATACGACATATTTACATTCATTGTAACATCTGCCACACTCATTGGTATTGGACTATCTGTTACTCTGATATCATCAAAGTAAATGATAATATCATCAGTTAAAGCTAAAGGATCCTGGAAGTCAGGCATAAAAGCAATGACTGGATATTCTCCTGTTAAGCTGGAAAAATCGAACACGATATCCACCCATTTATTGATTTCTGTTTGGGGATTCATGCTTTCGATTTCGAGATTGCCAGCCGCACCACCTTCAAGTTTAAATTTGAGTGGAGATATACGGGGTTTCCAAACTTTCACATGAACATATTTGTTTTCTGTTACATCAACTGGTTCCGGAAGAGGCGACCAAAAACCTCCCCAAGGCACTCCATCTTTGTCACGCAAAAATTCCATTACTGTTGCACTGGTATTGATTCCACTTGGATCCGGATTAAGTACTACTGTCATAGTGCTAAGATCTGATCCGGGATCACCAAGCATCAGGTTTATTGGTATGTGTTCAAAGTTTTCAATGGTATAATCACCTGGTGAACCAGGCGTGGGGTCATTGTTTACAATAATATCATCAAAATAGATGACAATATCTTCAGTCAAAGTCAAAGGATCTTCGAAGTCAGGCATAAAGGCAATGACTGGATATTCTCCTGTTTTGCTGGAAAAGTCGAATACCATATCCTCCCATGCATAGACTTCTGTTTGTGCATTCATGCTTTCAACTTCAAGAGTACCAGCCGCACCACCTTCAAGTTTAAATTTGATAGGTGATATACGGGGTTTCCAAACTTTCACATGCACATATTTGTTGACTGTCACATCAACTGGCATCGGAAGGGATGACCAAAAACCACCCCATGGCACTCCGTCTTTGTCACGTTCAAATTTAACAACCCGTGCACTGGTATTAATACCTGACGGATCAGGATTTGGAACAACGGTCATAGTGCTGGCATCATCGGCCCCTCCCAGCATAAGGTTTAAAGGGATTGATTCGAAATCTTCAATTACCTGGGCATGCAGGAAACTGACAGCGCTAAAGAAGAAAAGCGCAAAAATAAGTAATAATTTTTTCATAATAATTTTTTTTAAAGTGTTAAATAATTTTAAGCTAAGAGAGATACATTAGTAATTTTTTCCAGCAAATGTACTAAACATTTTTCATTTATATGTCAATATAATTAGCCATAATTAATAAAAGAGTTGTAAGATTAATTATTTGGCCAAAAATAACTTTGATTTGTTTAACCCACAAAAAGTACATCCCACTTTGAATATGTGTGAATAATATAACATTTTCATAGAATTGTATAATGATTTCCTTTTTTAAGGATCGCAACTTTGTTTTGTAATTCCTTATTTTACAGAAGATTACTTTATGAAAGAGAGGAAATTGCATATTGTCTTAATTCTCATTTACGATACTAAAATTGAACAAAGAACGATGGATTTAAATAATTGGGGTAATTTTACATTTACAATAAGCGAACAACAAACGATTCATACAGAGATTTTAATTCTGTAAACCGATAATTAAAACTTATGAAAAAGAAGGACCCTTTTATCAAGAATTGCACACATAAAAAATCAGGGATCTCATTATTTATGATGGGGATAGTCCTTTTTTCTTTTGGACAGGAGCAAACCATTACCGGTACCGTGATTTCTTCCGACACCCGGGAAACGCTGCCGGGAACCTCCGTTGTGGCGAAAGGCACTACTACGGGAACTGTCACTGACATTGATGGTAAATACTCTATTCCTGTGCCATCAAACACAACGGTGTTAGTGTTCTCTTTCATTGGTTATCTTATGCAGGAAGTTGAAACAGGTGACCGGGCTGTTATTGATGTCGTTCTGGTCCCGGACCAGGTCGCTTTGGATGAGATCGTTGTCATCGGTTATGGTACTGTCAGAAAGAGCGACCTTACAGGCTCTGTCAGCTCGGTAAAAGCAAAAGACCTGGTTAAAATTACTTCTCTAAACCCGGAGCAAAGCCTTCAGGGAAGGGTAACCGGTATCCAGGTTTCAAGCACTACCGGAGCTCCGGGAGCCACGCCTACCGTCAGGGTTAGGGGCGTTGGGACATTCAATAATTCCTCTCCCATCTATGTGGTAGATGGTGTTATCCTCGATAATATTTCCTTTCTTAATACGGCGGATATTGCTTCTATGGAGGTATTGAAAGATGCAAGTGCGACAGCTATTTACGGATCACGTGGAGCAAATGGTGTAATCCTGATCACAACAAAAAGCGGTAAAATAGGGGAGGAGAAAACAACTTTCTTCTTTTCTGGTGAATATGGGATCCAAAACCTGTCAAAGAAAATAGATCTTTTGGATGGAAAAGAATTCGCAACCATTTCCAATCAAATCGATCCGGGTAGATATAACAACATAGATGCTGTACCCAATACGGATTGGCAGGATCTTATTTTTCGCTCTGCCCCCATCCAGGATTATCAGCTTTCGGCTGCCGGCGGCACAAAGGCCACTCAGTATTACATTGGTGTAGGATATTTCAACCAGAAAGGGATCATAGATAAGTCAGGTTACGAAAGAATTTCAATTAAACTCAATAACACCTATCAGCTTACCAACTTTCTGAAGCTTGGAAACAACATCACCGTTGCACCCTATAATCAGGATAATGCACCCAATGTGACTTACCAGGTTTACAGGGCATCTCCTGTTGTTGAACCCTACCGTTCGGATGGAAGTTTCGCGGGCGTTGAAGGTGTCGGCAACCCTCTGGCCGACCTTGAGTATTCCAATAGCTATAACAAGGGTGTGAGAGCAGTTGGAAATATTTTTGCCGAGGCTAAATTAATCGAATCATTTTCTGTGAAATCCAGCTTTGGTATCGATGGTTTGTATAATAAGTCTGTCAGCTATTCTCCGGCATTTCAGGTATACTATGATGATGGGACACCTTCGATGCAATACAATGTGACCAACGATTTGTTTAAAGGAAATACGGATAATTTCACCTGGTTATGGGAAAATACCTTGAATTACAATCGTGTTTTTAACAAACATGCTGTTGATGCTATTGCAGGATACACCATGCAGAATTCAAATTCCGAAATTTTTAATGTTACCGGTGAAAACATCCTGCGTGATGGGTCGGATTTCTGGTACCTTCAGTACAATTATATAACAGCCAACAAATTAAATAGTGGCGATTTCAGAAATGCAGTTGATGCCAACCTTCATTACTCCATGATCTCATATCTGTTCAGGGCAAATTACACCTACAATAATAAATATATACTAACAGCTACATTCCGCAGAGATGGATCCTCGAAGTTCGATAAAGAAGCACGATACGGAAACTTTCCTTCATTTGCAGCGGGATGGAATGTTAGCCGGGAAAGATTCATGGAGGATATGGCTTTGATTACCAATTTAAAACTGCGTGGAAGCTGGGGTCAAATCGGTAATGAAAAAATCCCTTATACCGACAGGTTCTCTTTAACCCAAAATCTGATAGGTGTATTTGGTGTTGGGGATGTTCCATATCCGGCAGTAACTTATGCGAAAAACGGAAATCCGGATCTCAGGTGGGAAACAACAACACAAACAGACATAGGGCTTGAGATTGGCGTATTGAATAACCGGTTAACCGGTGAATTCGACTACTACCATCGTGTAACCGATGATATTCTGGTTGAGCTTTCTACTCCCGGACATATGGGCAATGGCCAGGGACAAAGGGTACGTTACAACGCAGGTAAAATCCTTAACAGAGGATTTGAGGGAGCCATTACCTGGAGAGAAAGAGTAAGGGATTTTTCTTATGGTATAGGAGTTCTTGCTTCAACCATTCATAATGAAGTTCTGAGTATTGGTGGAAACAGCGGAGTTGATTCGGTTTTGTACGGTGGGGGAACCAGTTACGGATTTGTTACTCAAAGTAGGGAAGGACTTCCGGTCGGCGCCTTCTGGGGCTATGAAACCGACGGACTTTTTCAGACCCAGGAAGAGTTGGAAGCTTATCCACATGCTGCCGGCGCTGGTGTAGGCGATCTGAGACGAGTTGATATAAACAATGATGGTATAATCGACGGGAACGACAGAACATACTTAGGCTCACCAATTCCAAAAATTATTTTCGGTTTTAATGTGGAGCTTGAATATAAGAATTTTGATTTTTCCTTTAGCATTCAGGGTCAGTCCGGGAATAAGATTTTCAATAAAAAGGAGATGGAAAGGCCCAATGAATATAATTTTGAAAAGCATGTATTGGATGCCTGGACCGGACCCGGCACTTCCGACTCAGAACCCAAAGCCTCTTTTGGCGGGTACAACTACATTCCTTCTGACTGGTTCATACAGGACGGATCATTTTTAAGGCTTCGCAGTATGGTTTTGGGTTATACCCTACCTACATCTGTAAGTCAGAGAATGAATATGCAACAACTCAGGATCTATTTAAAAGGCAACAACCTCTATACGCTTACCAGGTTCACAGGCTATACTCCTGAAATAGCCAGCCATGATGTGCTTTCGAATGGAATTGACGGAGGCATTTACCCGGTAACATCTATTTATTCATTTGGTATTAATTTAACATTCTAACTACCATGAAAAAACAGAAAATATATACACTTTTAGCCATTGCAGTCATATTGTCAATGGTTCTTTCAGGATGTGAGAAATTTCTGGAAAAAAATCCTCAGGGGGAATTAACTCAGGCAACTTTTCCCGTTACTGAATCGGATGCATTATTGGCTACAAATGCTGTTTATGCAACAATAAGAAATGCCAGTTATCATTTTGGTTTGTTCCCTCTCACCGACATCATGTCGGATGATGCCCGCAAAGGCAGCAATCCCAGCGATGGAGCCACTACTATCGGACCATACGATTATTTTGGTTTTACAGCAACCGGCAATGAACTTGCAGGGTGGTGGGCTACCCTTTATGAGGGAATAAAAAGGGCAAATGTTGTTTTAGTGAAAGTACCTGAAATTGCAATGGATACAGATTTAAAAAACAGGTATCTGGGTGAAGCAAGTTTTCTGCGGGCGTTGTTTTATTTTGATATGGTTCGTGCCTGGGGAGGGGTCCCGATTGTAAAAGAGCTTACACCGGCTCTTAAATTGCCGCGTAATTCAAAAGAGGAGGTATACAACTTTATCAAAAGTGATTTGATGTTTGCCATTAATAATCTGCCCGAAAAGAGTGATTATGCCGCCAAAGATTTGGGACGGGCCTCCAAAGGGGCAGCAAAAGCTCTATTGGCTAAGGTATACTTATTTCAACAAGATTTTGTGAACGCCGAAGATTATGCTATGGAGGTTATTAATTCAAATCAGTATGGGCTTGAACCTGTTTTTACTGATGCCAATTCTGTGGATGGTGAACATGGAATAGAATCGGTATTCGAAGTTGGTGCGCTGGGTGTTGAATCTGAACCGGGAAACCAATATGGCAATGTGCAGGGTGTAAGAGGAACTCCCAACAGGGGATGGGGATTTAACAGGCCATCGATGGACTTGAGAAACAATGTTTTTGAAACAAACGATCCCAGGTGGAGCGGAACCATCATCGAATTGGGCGACGTTATTGATGGTGTAGTTATTATAGGCGACGGACCAACTCCGGATGTAACCTCGGATGATCAGGGCAACATTATTGAGATTGAATGTTACAACCGTAAAGTGTGGACACCCGGTGACAATGTGCCTACCCAGTTTGGTCACAACCGGAGATTAATACGGTATGCCGATGTATTATTAATGGCTGCCGAAGCGCTCAATGAGAATAATAAACCGTCAGAAGCGTTAATTTACCTGAATCGGGTGAGAGAGAGGGCAAGGGAAGGCAACAATGATATTTTACCGGATATCACCACCACTGATCAGACTGAATTAAGGGATATAATTTTAAACGAAAGGAGGAAGGAGTTAGCCCTTGAAGGACACAGGTTCTGGGATTTGGTAAGAACAGGAAAAGCTGCTGAAGTATTGGGTCCGTTAGGGTATATACAGGGAAAACACGAATTATTTCCGATTCCACAAACTGAAATAGACGTTTCCCAGGGATCATTAACACAAAATCCGAATTGGTAATTTTAAATGTATTTTGTTAAACTTTTAAATTAAATTAAATATGAAAAAACATTTTTTAACATTTAGCTCAATGATGATGGCAATAGCTCTGATTATTGGAGTTGTTGGATGTAAGGATGATGATGATGATAAGGTAACTTTTACACTTTCTACACTTAAATCGGGCTCAATTGATATGAACGGAGCAACACCTCCAAACAATATCCCGGTTGAACCAACGATTATTGCCACTTTTTCAAAGGATGTGAAGGCTTCAACAGCCAATACAACAAACATTAAGCTTGTGAGAGATTATGATGACGCTGCTATACCTCTGACGATTACTGTTTCAGGTGCAACTGTCACCATTGTGCCTACGGAAAGCATCGGGAACGGCGCTTTATTTATGCTGACAATAATAGGTCTTCAGTCGACCGATGACCAGACATTGGCAAACATCACAAGAAGTTTTACAACTGAAGGAACCTTTGTACCTGCCGGCCAAATTGCTCATTGGGCATTCGAAGACAATGCCAATGATGGAGTTGGTTCCTGGAGTGCTACTGCATCCGGAATTGTTGATATTACATATGTCACATCCCGGAATGCGGCTGCCGGTAAAGCAGCCTCTTTCAATGGAACAACAAGTATCATCGAAATTGCCAATGGCGACCAATTGATGGAAACCAATGATTTCACGTTGAGCTTCTGGGTAAAAGCAGATGATGTAGGACATAATCATTATATAATAGGATTAGCTGCTTTTTATGGTTTTCAATTTGAATTGGGCGGTGATTTTAAATGGTTCAAAATGCCTGTACAGTTTGACTATGGAGATGGAACAAGTGGAACCGGAGGTGATCTGGATTATAATGGTGATGGTTTAACACTGGATAATGGCGGATGGAAAGGCACAATATTCTGTAAGGTAGACAATGCCCTGGATGCTGTTTTAAAAGAAAAATGGTTCCATATCACTTATGTTTATAACAGCGTTTCAAAAGTAAGAAGCATGTTCCTGAACGGTGAATTGGTTAAAGCTCAGGATCATAATCTCTGGTTTGACGACAATGATCTTCCGATGCCTGAAACTGGTATTGTTGGTTTGAAATATGCTGGCGTAGCCCCTGAAGTTCTTAATGAACTTGCTTTTGGTTTTGTTCAATCCCGCGGAGGAACTCTTTGGAATACAGAACCCTGGGGAAATTATGATAATCCTGATGCAAACCATTTCAAAGGATTGCTCGATGATGTCAGGATTTTCCACAAGCCTTTAACAGCTCAGGAAATAAACCTGATGTATCAGTCGGAGAAACCTTAGTATTAGAATAAATTTTTCAAGTGAGAGGGTTACGGGTTACCTTAACCCTCTCTTTTTAAATTCATCTTGATGATCCTGAAAAAATATATCTGGTTACTATTTCTACTTTTTTCTGTTTTATGGATTGCTAATTCCTGTAAAAAAGACGATCCGGTTGTTCCGGGTAAGATTGAACTCGCCGGTATTTTAGTGGGGAACGTTGAATTGGATCTCCCTGGCCCGAATGAAAATGTCCCGGTTGATAGCGTTATAACCATATTTTTCCGCAGTCAGCTCGACACTGTCAGCGCAAAGTCAGGGATCGTATTGCAGGAGAGCGATAACATGCAGGCCGGATATGAAATGATATTTATTGATAATTCTATTACCGTTAAATTAATCCTTAACGAAGTCCTCGAAAACCAAACCAGCTTTATTTTGATACTAAGTTCCTCCATTAAAGGAAGTGAGGGTGAAGTTTTTTCAGGCACTCAGGTGTCATTTTCCACCGTAAACGGTGTGCTGGCTATCGAAACCATAACCCTGAACGGAATTGATTTTAAACCGCCTAATAATCCCGTGGAGGTGGATTATGAAAGCATCGTATTGGAAGTTTCATTTACCGAACCCATTGATACTACAGGGTATAAGGCATATTTTAATATTTCCGGAAATGTACCCATCTCTGTTTCAGTTTCAGATGATCTCAGGACAGTTAGTGTAAATAACCTCGAGGATCTTGGCTATTACAGGAAAATATTTTTCTCGATCAGCAACGGATTGAAATCGGTGGATGGTTTTCCATTTGCCGGGTTTAACAATTATTTTTATTCCTCTTTGGACTCCACCTATAAATTTCCGGAGGTAACCGACGAGGAATTGCTGGACCTGGTCCAATCGCAAACATTAAAATATTTCTTTGATTATGCCCATCCTGTCAGCGGCATGATAAGGGAAAGATACGGTTCCGGTCACTTAGTCACCACCGGAGGTTCAGGATTCGGTGTCATGGCGCTGATTGTAGGTATGAGCCGGGATTTCATTACCCGTGAGCAGGGGCTATTACAATACACCAAAATGGTCGATTTTCTCGAAACCTGCGACCGTTATCATGGCGCATGGCCTCACTGGATCAACGGGACAACCGGAGTCACCATACCTTTCACCAGCAACGACAACGGCGCCGACCTGGTTGAAACCGGATTCATGGTGCAAGGCTTGATGACCATACGGCAATTTCTTGATCCCAGTGTTCCTGAAGAGCTGGATCTGATTGACCGGACAAATGTCCTGATCAATGGAGTGGAATGGGACTGGTTCACCAAGAATCAAAATGTGCTTTACTGGCACTGGTCGCCTACGGTTGGCTGGGCTATGAACATGACCATATCAGGCTATAATGAAGCGCTTATCATTTATCTGCTGGCGGCATCCTCCACAACCCACACCATCGAACCCATCGTTTATCACAATGGCTGGGCTAAAAATGGGGGTATCATCAACGGAAAGACTTTTTATGGCTATTACCAGCCGGTAGGATGGGATTACGGTGGCCCGTTATTTTTTGCTCATTACTCGTTTCTTGGTCTGGATCCAAGGAATCTTCAGGATATGTATGGCAATTACTGGACCCAGAATGTAAACCATTCGCTGATCAACTGGGCTTACTGTGCCGATAATCCTAAAAATCATATGGGTTACAGTGACGTCTGCTGGGGATTGACTGCCAGTGACCAGCCTTCGGGTTATGGTGTACACGAGCCAACCAACGACAACGGAACCATCACACCTTCGGCTGCTGTTTCATCGTTACCCTATTCGCCTGAGCAATCCATGGATGCCATCCGGCATTTCTATTACATCCTTGGAGACCGGCTTTGGGGACCGTATGGTTTTTACGACGCATTTAATGTAAAAGAAAACTGGTGGGCCAGTTCATACTTAGCTATTGACCAGGGTCCTATCATTTGTCTGATTGAAAACCACAGGAGCGGATTACTATGGGATTTGTTTATGTCGTCACCGGAAGTGCAGCAGGGATTGACAAAACTTGGATTCAGCTATTGAACGAAATAAAATATATAATATGAAGAGCATTAAAGTCTTGATTTTGTTGATGCTGGCGATTTCGGCCTGCCACCAACCCAGGAAACCGATGCAAACGGATGAGCAGCAACAACTTGTTTTTAAATCTCAGGGCGCGATTGATTATCCACTTTCAGAGGAGGATGAACAAATGCTTGATTCCATTCAGAAAAAAACATTCCTTTTCTTCTTACATGAACATCATCCCGAATGGGGGATTTTAAAGGATCGGGCAGCAGAGTGGGCACCTTCAAGTATTGCTTCGACGGGGTTTGGGATTCCGGCATTTGCGATTGGTGCAGAGCGGGAATGGATTACCCGTGAACAGGCAGCACAAATTACATTGAATATCCTCAATTTTTTTATGAATTCCGATCAAAGCACCGACCCAAATGGTGATGGTTACAAAGGATTTTATTATCATTTTCTAAAAATGGATACCGGTACACGTGAATGGAATTGTGAACTTTCTTCTGTTGATACAGGACTGCTGATGATGGGCATTCTCTTTGCCCGAAATTATTACAACCTCGACAATGAAACCGAAAACCAGATCCGCTCGCTGGCAGATAAGCTTGTTGGCCGGATGGACTGGGATTTCATGCAGATGCCCGATACCGGACGATTTGCCAATACCATTTCGATGGGCTGGACCCCTGAAAAGGGTCAGCTTGATTGGGGCTGGGCCGGCTATAATGAAGCATTGTTTCTGTATATTCTGGCTGCCGGAACCGGGATGGAAAATGCTGAGAAGAGTTATGATGCCTGGTTAAGTTCATATAAATGGCAAACTCCTTACAAAGGGCTTGCGCATGTAGCTTTTCCCCCTTTGTTCGGACACCAGTTTTCACATGCATTTATTGATTTTCGTGGCCTGGTGGATAAATATATGAAGGAAAAGGGAATTGACTATTTTGAAAACTCACGCCGTGCGACTTATGTTCAGCGGCAATATGCCATGGAGAATCCTCACGGCTGGGTAGGTTATGATTCGCTTTGCTGGGGAGTTACCGCCAGCGACGGACCTACTGAAACCTATAATTTTGATGATAAAGTCTTTTTGGGTTATGCAGGAAGAGGAACAAGCGGACCCGATTATAATTATTTTGATGATGGAACCATTGCTCCTTATGGACCACTTTCATCTTTACCGTTTGCCCCTGAAATAGTCCTGCCGACAATTAAATCTATCAATGAAAAGTATGGTGCGAAGCTATGGGGAAAATATGGTTATTACGATGCTTTCAATCCTACGGCCAATTGGGTGAATGACGATTATATCGGTATTGATCAGGGTCCGATGCTGATCATGATTGAAAACTTCAGGACGGGGTTGGTCTGGAATTATATAATGCAAGACCCGGTTATCCAAAAAGGATTGAGTAGGCTTGGTTTTGAATATTTGAAATGATATGCCCCATACCTGGGTTGGGAGTGATTTTATCAATGCGATCCGATCCATGTTTGTCTATGAAAATGAATATGATCAGTCGCTGGTTTTAGCATCTGCGCTTTACCAGGATTGGATTGATTCGATGTCTGTTGAAAATATGCCGACTTATTATGGCGAGATTTCATACTCAATAAAAAAAATAAATGAAAAATATCATTTTTCTATATTTGGCGATGCAAATCTACCTGATAACGGGATTAAAATTAAAAACTTCAATGGATCGAAGCTTCCGTTGAAAGTTATAATCAATGGGAAGGAGAGCAAAGTTTTTGATGAAAGGGAAATCGAAGTCAGAGAGTTTCCGGCGTTTGTAGAAATTTATTATTAATGTGAATCAAGAGTAGAGAAAAATAATGCACTGAAAATTAGCCACAAAGACACCAAGGCACAAAAATATCACGAAGAATTGGATTAGTTGAATTTTTAAACTTAGTGTAACTTAGAGTCTTGAATAAGACTTTCTCTTATGAGTGAACAGGAAAAAATTACCGATCGCAGCACAAAGCCGGAAGACCGTATTCACTTTTCACAACTGGCAGCTTATGGCTCAGGAGGTATTATTCCCATAGCCCTGTTTAACATAGCGGGAATCCTTGTTGGACTGATGGGCAATATAAGTCTGGGTTTGAGCGCCTTCTGGCTGGGTGTTATCCTGATCATTCCCCGTTTGTGGGATGCCGTTTCTGATCCTGTTATCGGTCATCTTTCTGATAATACACGAACCCGTTGGGGACGCAGGCGTCCATTTCTGCTCATCGGTGGTATATTGGTGGCAGTTTTTTTTGTGGTAATGTGGTGGATACCCAAAGGGGATATGGTACGTATGTGGTTCCCTTCGGATGCAGGCTTTCAGGCTTTTCAACTGGTTTATATATTGTTTTCCCTCCTGTTATTTTACACAGCCTGTACCATTTTTGAAATTCCGCACGGTGCGCTGGGTATGGAGATGACCACCGATTATCACGAGCGAACCCGCCTCTTCAGCGCCAAGAGCTT
>JBLRXC010000043.1:0-19734 GCA_047920975.1 Bacteroidales bacterium
CGACAATCCGAACACATGCATCACCTTCCGGTTCGTATTGAAGATAAATCGCTTCTGCAGCAGGAAATTGAGCACCATGGCAACAGTATAGGATATGGCATGGGATACCGATTCATGCATCATGAATAACAGGGTAAACGAGAGGTATAGCCCGTAATCAGCCAGCGTAGCCACAGATGACGTCACGGCGAATTTGAATTTGGGCATAAAAAATTCCTGCAATGCTTTCCGGGATCTCATCAATCAGATTTTCGTTTGGCTTTCATTTACGGTTTTTATTCTGTCACAAGTATAAACCCGATACCATGCATGTTATTGATATGAACCGTGGGATCTTTGGCAAGGTGTTTTCTCAGCCGGCTGATGAAGACATCCAGGCTGCGGCTGTTGAAATAACTGTCGTTGCCCCAGATCTCATGCAGGATTTCCTCTTTTTTTATCACATTGTTAAGATTTTCGGCCATGAATTTCAGCAGGTCAGCTTCCCTTTGAGTGAGCCGGCTTGAGGTTCCTTCGTGCGTAAGCTGCAGGTTACGGTAATTGAAAGTGTAATTTCCCAGTTTAAATATGTTTTTGTCAGGATGAGCGCCGCCTGTAATTTTATTTCTTTTGAGAAAAACTTCAATCTTCAGTGAAAGTTCCTCGATGCTGTATGGTTTGGTGATATAATCATCGCCTCCGGCCAGCAGTCCTTCAATACGATCCTCTTTCATTGATTTTGCAGAAAGAAAAATGATGGGTATATCGTGGTTCAGCGCTCTGAACTCTTTGGCGAGTGTAAACCCATCCACTCCCGGCAGCATCACATCGAGGATACACAGGTCGAAAGTCTTTTTCCTGAAGGTTGCCCTGGCCTCCCTGCCTGTCTTGCAAACAGTGATGCTGTATCCTTTCATCTCGAGGTTGTCTTTCGTGACGAAACTCAGGTGATTGTCATCTTCAACATATAATATTTCAGGCCGTCTGTTCATCATTTTGTGATTTGATTAAAGGGAATGTGATGGAGAATGTACTCCCTGAGCCGGGTGAACTGTCCAGATCAATGCTCCATTTATGGCTTTTTACAATGTTCATCACATAATTTAAACCAATACCGAACCCTTTCACATCATGTACATTGCCTGTCGGTACGCGAAAGAACTTCTCAAAGATCTTGCGGTGATACCTCTTGTCAATGCCAATGCCGTTGTCCTGAACTTTTAATGTTACAATGCTTTCGTCATTTTCGGTTGAAATGGTGATGACCGGCTTTTCGCTGCAGTATTTCACGGCGTTGTCCATCAGGTTATAGATCACATTGGTGAGGTGAACCTTGTCAGCTCTGATTTTACTTTGTTTTGCATGAAGGTGCAGGTGGAGTGAACCATTGCAGTCATTGACCTGAAGCCTGAACCCCTTTGCCACCTCAATGATGAGGTCATTTAAATGAACCGGTTCATGGTTCAGTTTAACATCATGTTTCTCAACCTTTGCCAACTGAAGTACTTTTTCAATCTGTGATTCAAGTCTTTTGTTCTGGTCGGCAATAATACCTGCATAGTTTTTCAATCGTGCCGGATTGCTTATGATCTGCGGTTCTGACAAAACCCTGGCTGAAATACCGATGGTAGAAACAGGCGTCTTGAATTCATGGGTCATGTTGTTGATAAAGTCCCGCTGCACTTCCGAGTAACGTTTTTGCCGGAGGATGATGAAGATCGCATAGGTGAAAAAGACAATGGCTGTGATCAGGATAAATGAGGAGATGATCCAGATGTTCATGGATCTTAGTATATAGAGCGTTTTAGATGGAAAGATGATGCCGAAATAGTAGGTGAACTCATCAAATTTCTGAAAAGAACTCCGGATATTTGCATTCGGGTCTTCAGAATGCCGGATATAGTTTCCGAACACCATCCGTTCGGTATCGCAGTCGTAAATGGCATATTCATAGTCAATCCGGATATTGCTGTATTCGAACTCTGTTTTCAGGAAATGGTCGAGGATACTGGCGTCAATCACGTCGTTGATATCTACAATAAAATAGTTCGAGGAGCTTTGTCTGACAGGGTTTTCGTTGGGTAATTCACGACCGTTGAACTCCGCCATTTTTTTAGCCACATTGTAGAGTGCAATTTCAACGGTTTGATTAAACTGCCGTTCAGCAAGGCCAAAAGACTGGTTCACCCAGAAGTACTGAAACACGGTGATTCCCACAATGGAGATCATTCCCAGCAATACGGCAATACGAATGTGATTACTTTTCATCCATGCAAAGATAGGAAAAGTGCATGGTGAAGCGGGGAACCAAAAATCAATGTTTGATGATCAGCCTGCCCGATTCAAGAACCTCAGCTCCCGAAACGATCCTGTAGAAGTATAATCCTCCGGGAATACCTGAAGTCTGAATGGTGGCTGTACTTTGCTCCAATGTCCTGATTGCGGCAACAGCACCTGTTACACTCAGCAGTTCAATGTATGCATCTGGCTGGAGGGTGCGGTTCAGTTCAATGTTAACAAACTCGTTGGCAGGATTCGGGTAAACATGGGCAACAGAGGTCGGTTGTTCCCTGATGCCGGTAATCATAGCATTATAATTGATTGTCACCATCACTGAATCATTCGGGTCGTTTTCATCGAAAAAAACAAAACCAATGCTCGACAATCCTGCGTTTCCATCGGGATAGTAGTGACCTGCGAAGTCAGTGGTATTGGTTGTCCCTGCGGGAATTATTATATTATAGGGTGAAAGGTTTATGGTCGGCGGATAACAAAGACCCCAGCACAAAGCGCTCTGTGTACCGGGTACCATACTAAATTCATAGCGGCGTACAAGCACTGGAATATCGTAGTTATTTGTATTTTGAACTGCAAGATAGGCGACTATTTCAAACTCGCTCACCGGGCCGTCAACCGTTATCTCTGCATTAGGAGGAAGATTCGTTCCCTGATAAGAAAGCACAAGACTTTGCGCTCCTGCTGCATACGAAAAAACCAGTGCTATGAGGGTTATTTGTATTTTGTGTCTCATCATGATAAATTTTTGTATTTAACAATCTAATTATTTGCGAAATTAAAAAAAACTATGACAGGAAGTTATCCTTTAAAGCAAATACAACAAAAAAAGTTCAACTTATGCTGTCGGATAATCGAATTTTATACTTTTATAGCTTGATCTCTTTAACTTTTAATTCAAATGCAATGATCGCAATAACAAAGCGATGGGTGATGATCCTGATTCCCGTCTGGTTCTTCATACAATGTAATCACCCTTATCAAACCAGAGACAATTCTAACGGCCATGGGTTGCATAATCAACTGACCGATGAAGAAAAAACTGTTGGTTGGGAGTTACTTTTTGATGGACAAACAGCGGAAGGCTGGCGGGGTTTTAAATTTGATGGATTACCCGAGGGGTGGACCGTGGAGGAAGGAACCCTCGTTGCGCTGGGCAAAGGCGGTGATCTGGGAGGTGATATCATCACCGAAAAACAGTTTGAAGATTTTGAACTCTATTTGGAGTGGGCGATTGCTCCCGGAGGCAACAGCGGGATCTTTTTTCATGTGCTTGAAGGAGACTATCCAACTGTTTATGCTACCGGGCCGGAATATCAGTTGATTGATGATGACGGATTTCCCGAAAGCCTGCATGAATGGCAGAAGACTGGCGCCAATTATGCCATGCATGATCCGGGGCCAAAAACCCTGAAGCCTGCAGGTGAATTCAATACCAGCCGGATCATCGTCAGAAATCCAAATGTTCAGCATTACCTGAACGGTGAACTGGTGGTTGAATATGACCTTTGGAGTGAAGAGTGGCTGGAGAGCGTCCGGAACTGTAAATGGAGTGAATACCCCCGGTATGGCCTGGCCCGCAGCGGGCATATCGGCCTACAGGATCACGGGAGCGAAGTCAGGTTTCGCAATATAAAAATCAGGGATCTCACAGAAACGGGTAAACCTCTGTTGAACGAAGAAAACCTGGAGGGGTGGAACATACATGGAACGGAATTGTGGTATGTCGAAAACGGGGAATTGATTTGCGAAAGCGGTCCTGATAAAGCATATGGCTATCTGGCTACAATGGAGAGTTATAATGATTTTGTGCTGCGGCTCGAATTCTGGCAGGAATCCAATGGCAACAGCGGGGTTTTCTTCCGTTCATCGCTCGACGGCACAATCATTAGGGGCTGGCAGGCAGAAGTAGCACCCATGGGATTTGGTACCGGCGGCATCTATGAGTCCTACGGACGCGGATGGTTGTATCAGATCGGTCCGGAGAAAGAGAAAATATTGAAGGAGGATGACTGGAACCGGATGGTGATCGAAGTGAATGGCAGCCGTGTGATGACATGGCTGAACAATGAACTGATGACGGACCTGACCGATGAAAAAATCGGAGAAGGCAAAGGGGTGATTGCACTTCAGATCCATGATGGAGGCGGGGTTAAAGTGCGATGGCGCAATATCTTCATCAGGGAACTTGACGGATGGAAATAACTGAGTAATTCAATGATTGTGATATGGAACTGAGAAGGACACAACTTTTCTGGCTGGTTGCACTCAGGGTGTTCATTGGCTGGCATTTCCTTTATGAGGGGCTTGTTAAACTGGTCAATCCTAACTGGAGCAGCCTGGGCTATCTGCTCGATTCAGACGGACCGTTGCGTGAGCTGTTTGTATGGATGGCATCAGCTCCATCCCTGCTTCAGGTGATTGATTTCCTGAATGTCTGGGGATTGATCCTGGTCGGTTTGGGACTGATGGCCGGTTTGTTGGAGCGGGCAGCACTCGCGGGTGGGATTGTTTTACTGGCATTTTATTACCTCTCGCACCCTCCGTTCATTGGACTGAACTATGGACTTCCGTCAGAAGGCAGCTACCTGGTGGTCAACAAAACCCTCATTGAGTTGATTGCAATGATTGTACTTTTTGTCTTTCCGACCGCTAAAAGGATCGGGCTTGACCGGCTTATCTTTCACAATAAAAGACGTAAACATGGGTGAATCCAAATATAAAACCGGGAGACGGGAACTTATCAAAGGGCTGGCTACCATCCCTGTGGCCGGAGCATTTTTATATGCCTGGTACCAGAAGCGAAAATATGACAACCTTTTTAAACAATCGCTCCGGGATTTGGTGGATATCGATAATGCGAACCCGGTATTTGACCGTAAAGTCGCGTCAGACAGACAAATCCGGCTTGGGATCATCGGAACCGGCGGGCGAGGCCGGTCGCTTTTGAAAGCTGCAGGTTTTCTGCGACCTGAGATCATTGACGGATGGATGGAAGAGGCTTCAAAAAACCGCAGCGACAGCCGCTACCGGGAGTTTCTGGAACAGGACGACCTCCATGTGGTTGTGAATGGTTTATGTGATATCTACGACCTCAATGCTGACAGGGGACTCCGGGCATGTGCCAACGTAAACCGCCTGGGTTCGGAAGGGAAAATGGGCACTGTGCCCAAAAGATACAAGAACTACCGCGATCTGATCCATGCTGAGGATATAGATGCTGTCATCATCGCCACTCCCGATCACTGGCATGGAACAATGGCCATTGAAGCGGCCGGGGCCGGAAAGCATGTCTACCTCGAAAAACCGATGACCTGGACAGTACCGGAAACATATGCGGTAGTGAAAGCGGTGAAGGAGTCAGGAATAGTTTTT
Source organism: Bacteroidales bacterium (assembly GCA_047920975.1). GTDB lineage: Bacteria > Bacteroidota > Bacteroidia > Bacteroidales > JAADJA01 > JAADJA01. Next base: position 5,650 of record JBLRXC010000043.1, read on the forward strand.
CAGCTTGGGCATCAGAATCGGCAAACTGAGAGCTATTTTAAGGCAAAGAAGGCCGTCGAAAAGGGTGTCTTAGGGAAGATCAGCCTGGTGGAGGTGACCACCAACCGCAATGATCCGGTCGGTGCATGGGTCTATCCTCTTGATCAGGAGGCAGGGTCGCACAATATCGACTGGGAGCAGTTCACCGGGCCGGCACCACAACACCCCTTCAGTCTGGAGCGGTTTTTCCGCTGGCGCTGCTGGTGGGATTACAGCACCGGCCTGTCCGGCGATCTTTTCACACACGAATACGATGCCATGAACCAGATCCTTGGACTTGGAATACCTTATTCGGCTATCGCTTCCGGCGGGATTTACTTCTACAAGGATGGCAGGACTGTTCCGGATGTCCTGCAGCAGACTTTTGAATATCCTGACAAAGGTCTTACCCTGCTCTACAGTGCTTCCCTGGCAAGCAACAAATGGCGCGGAAATGCCATCATGGGACACGATGCGCACATGGAAATAGGTGAGGACCTTAAGATTTATGCGGATTCAGGCTCTACCCAATACAGGAAAAAGCTGGAAGAGGGTTTGATCGACCCTGCACATCCCATCTATTCCTTTGTCCCCGGCCTCGATCATGTGGATGCGATCACATCGCCCACCGAGCAGTATTTCGCGGGACGCGGCTTACTCTATACTTACCGGGGCGGCAAAAGGGTTGATACTTCCCATCTTCACATCAAAGACTGGCTCGACTGCATCAGGGGCGGGGGAGAACCCTCCTGCAACATTGACCAGGGGTTTGAGGAGGCCATCACGGCACACATGGGTACCATTGCCTACCTTGAAAACCGGAAGGTCTTCTGGGATGCAGAAAAGAGAATCATCGTTTAAAATATTATGTTTGCAGCCGACAACCGGCTCATAACTTACATGTCGATCCAATGGCGCACATCCGGACAATAGGGTATGATGAAGCAATCGGAAGGTTGCTGGAGATATATGATGAACTTATTAAAAAGAGAGGGAAGATAGCAGATATCCATAAAATTCAGAGTCTCAGGCCGGAGAGTATTGTCAAACATATGGATCTGTACCTTGAGATCATGTTTTCACGGTCCGAACTCAGCCGTGCCGAACGGGAAATGATGGCGGTGGTGGTTTCAACAGCAAACGGTTGCTCCTATTGCAAAGCCCATCACCAGGCTGCGTTCAGGCATTATGTAAAGGATGAACAGAAAATCAAAGCCATTGGTGATCCAACTCATTATCACGAACTTTCGGAGCGGGAAGCCGCCCTCTGCCATTTTGCCCGCCGCCTCACCCTCGAACCCCAAATCCACGAAAACGGAGATTTTACAACAGACCTTAAGCTAAAAGGCTTCTCTGACCAGGCTATCCTCGATGCAACGCTTGTGGTCGCCTACTTCAATTTTGTGAACCGCATGGCATTGGCACTGGGAGTTGCAACAAATGCAGAAGAAGCCGGTGGGTATAAGTATTAGAACAGGAAAGGATTTTGGATTGACGTTTTTTTGATTTACGATTGACGACTTGAAATTGAGTGAGTGTGGAGAGCAGAACACCCGGCTGGAAAGTGATAAATGAACCCTGCCTTTGCGCAAAGCAATTCATGCTGAGTCTGAATCCGCTTTTCAGATTTTACTGGATAATTCAGGAAACATAACAAGTTGAAAATCCCTCTCCAAAACTGATGATTCCCGTTCCTTTTCACATCATATTATTCCATTATCCGGGTCGTGGCTTGTCAGGATTTCTTTTTTTCCCCTACCAATTTACAAAAACAAAGTAAAAAAAATCATGACAAAAATCGCAATCTGATTTTTTCAATATGCTTTAAAATGAAAACGATGAAACTTAAATTCATGATCTTACTCGCGGTTTTGATCCCATTTGTATTGATCGTTATGTCTCAATCACCCACTGACCGGAAGGCAAAAGATGCCGAAGGGCTGGCTGTTGGAGAGAAAGCACCCATGTTCACAGCAATGGATGCCGACAGTAACCTATTTTCCCTGCGCACTGCGGTGGAAGAGGGGCCGGTAGTGATAATATTTTACCGCGGGTTCTGGTGCCCGGTGTGTAACAAACATCTGGGCGACATCCAGGACAGCCTGAAAATGATTGAAGAGAAAGGTGTGCGGGTCATCGCCGTCTCACCGGAAAAACCTGAATTCCTCGGTGTGATGGAAGAAAAGACGGGCGCATCATTCACCCTGCTTTACGACGAAGACTACAAAATTGCCGACTCTTACGATGTAACCTTCAAGCCGGGCGCCATGACGCTGTTTACCTACAATGTAGTGCTGGGCGCCAACATGAAGGAGACACACTCCGGTGACGCTCAACTTTTGCCCATTCCTGCAACCTATCTGATTGATACGGATGGCAGGATCGCATGGCGGCAGTTCGACCCGGATTATAAAAAGCGCTCCTCAGTGGCTGATATCCTGCGTGCGATCGATGAAATGAATCCATAGCATTTATCAGGGAGTGACTGGATTTGTGACCGGATTAAGCATGGGGGGAGGTTTCCGGGCTTTAACGACATACATCTTAATGGTCACGAAGGCTCGAAGTTACACAAAGTCCGCAGTCTTTTATTTTTCGTGATTCTTTGATACATGACTGGACTGGTGGGTCAATTTAAAAAAATACAGTTCAAAAAGATACATTTTTTGACCTGTAACCATGACCTTTGTGAGGTATAAAGGTGAAACTGATCCATTCGCGGGATTTTTTTTTCTCGCAGATTTCGCAGATTTCCGCAGATGTTGATCTACTAAATTAAGACTGTAAGGAATTCTATCAGCGTATGTCTGCGTAATCAGCGAGCCTTTTTTTTTACAGATTCCGCAGATGTTTTTTGTCGGACAATTACAAATTCCTATCTTTGGTTAAAATTTTTCAATGATGCACCGCAGAACCTTCCTTAAAAACATATCAGCATTGGGAGCAATGAGTTTACTTCCTTTTCGGTTTTTTGGAAAGGATCGCCACATACCGGTGGGTATCCAGCTCTGGTCTGTCCGTGAGCTGGTCAGCAGCGACTTTGAGGGGACAATGAAAATCCTTGCATCCATCGGCTATGAAACCATCGAAGCAGCCGGATATAACGACCGGAAATTTTATGGCCTTTCACCCCTTCAGTACAAATCTTTTTTGGAGGGGCTGGGTCTGAACCCGCTGAGCAGTCACAGCGGTGTTACTTTGGAAAATGCGGATGCTGCCATCGAAGACACGCTGTCCGCAGGCATGAAGTACCTGGTGCTGCCCTCCTTACCACAGGAAAAGAGAAAATCGGCGGATGATTATAAAACAATTGCCCATGAGATGAACCTCATTGGCGAAAAATGCCGCCAGTCAGGGCTCATGTTCGGTTATCACAACCATGCCTTTGAATTTGAAATGCTGGATGGAGAGATTCCTTATGATATCCTGCTCAGGGAGACCGACCCTGATCTGGTCACCATGCAGGCCGATGTGTATTGGATGGTTTATGCCGGTGTTGAACCTGCATATTATTTCAGGAATTATCCCGGCCGGTTTGAAATGTGGCATGTCAAAGACATGGAAGATTCTCCCGAAAGGGAGAACACCGAGGTCGGCTCGGGCATCATTGATTTCCAGAAGCTTTTTGAACTGGCGGCCATTGCCGGACTAAGGCATTCCATTGTGGAGCAGGAGTCGTTTACGATGGATCCCATTGAAAGTATTACGCAGAGTTACAAATACCTGAAATCGCTATAAGTGTTTTATATGAAGAAAATTATCAACACTGCCCTGGCCGGGTTCGGACTCTCCGGCAAGGCATTTCATGCCCCCTTCCTGCATGTGCATTCCGGTTTCCGTTTGAAAAGTGTTCTGGAACGGGAGCGCAATGAATCTCAAAAGATCTACCCTGATGTTGGGGTGCTCCGCTCGCTGGCGGAGATTGTAAATGATCCTGAAATTGAGCTGGTTGTGATCGCAACCCCGAACGTTTTTCATTACGATATGGCCAGGGAATGCCTCGAAGGTGGCAAACATGTGGTGATAGAAAAGCCGTTTACCAATACCCCGGCAGAAGCCGGTCAGTTGATCGAGCTGGCCGAAGCTAAAAACCTGAACATTTTCGTCTTTCAGAACCGCCGTTGGGATGGTGATTTTCTTACCATCAGGAAAATCATCAAAAGTGGTGTGCTGGGTGAGATCCAATACTTTGAAGCACATTTCGACCGCTACACACCTGAACGGAAGCGTGCATCGTGGCGTGATGAACCGCTGCCCGGAAGTGGCGTATTGTACGACCTTGGTTCTCACCTGATTGACCAGGCGCTCACGCTTTTTGGCAAACCCCTCTCGGTCAGAGCGGAACTGCAGTCGCAACGGGAGGATAGCCTTGTGGATGACTTCTTTGAAGTGGACATGCACTACAAAAGCATGAAAGCAAGGGTAACAGCCGGGATGCTTGTGGAAGATCCCGGCCCGCGGTACATTATCCATGGCTCAAGAGGCTCGTTCATCAAGTATGGCATTGATCCGCAGGAAGATGCACTGAGAAACGGCTTACTGCCCGAAGGTGAGGAGTGGGGAGTTGATCCACCGGAGCAATGGGGACTGGTGACCTTTGACTACGATGAACTCAATTTCGACGGTCGCATTGAGACAGAACCCGGAAACTACATGGGGTTTTACAACAACGTTTACGATGTGCTGGTTCATGGCAAGCCACAGTCTGTAAAACCCGGAGAGGCCGCCCTTGTCATCCGGGTTATCGAAGCGGCCTTTGATAGCAGTAAAAAATCGGTTGAGATTGAGTTGTGAACGATTGGGTGAACTTTTTGGATATTCCGGACCATTTTTACCCTACAGATCCGGCATGAAAAACAGCGTATTTCAACCAATCATTTTCCTGAAAATCCGGATAGAAAAAGAGTGAATCCATTTTGAAAAAAATGTCCAACAGATTGGGAGTCAAAACAATGATGCTTTCGGTTTCCTGTGACATTACCCGGGCAATACCAAACCACGAAGTGGTTAAACCTGAATAGCCATGAGTGCAACTCATGGTTATGGTGAAACATGCCAAAGAACCCCGGCGGGGTTCAATAGATCACATTAGGTATTTCTCATCAAACTCAATTGCATGTTCTTTAAGTAAGTTGATATATTCATCTCTAAAACTCACTTTTTTATGATGTTCCTTTTGGTTAATCACATACTCAATCAAATTGTTTTTAGCCGAAATAGCATAGGTAAAAGCGCCATAGCCATCCTGCCATTCAATGAATGGGGTGAAAATCTTTTCAGCTTTAATATAATTTGATGAGGCTAGCTTTATATCTTTTATTAAGTATGCAACCGCAACCGAAGGATGCACATGGGTAATAATATGAATATGATCTTCTGTTCCACCAATTCGATATAAATGGCATTTCTTATTTTTTAGGATTCCCTGGATGTATTTATAAAGGTTTTCCTGACCGGATTCTGACATCGTCGGCTCATTGTTTTTTGTGCTGAAAACCAGTTGATAAAGGATTTGTGTATAGGTACTCATAGGCCATTTTATTTGTTGAACCCTTTCAGGGTTCGTAATTTCTTTTCCTTTTCTCACCCCGCACGAAGTGCGGGGCTATTCATATTCAATCCTTTCAGGATTGTCCCTTGAACCAGGCCATATCAGTTGACATGACGGAGTTGATTGGATTGATAACCTTAATTTTGTTCCAGTCATAAGTAAGCGATTCAATTAGTCCCGGATTCGGGCAATAAAACGGAAAGCCACCTGTGTCGCTTTGAACGTTGATTGTTTTGTGCATGTCTGACCCTATGCTCAGTAAATCTCAGGTACAAATGTCTGCTCCGAAATGGGTGTTCTTACGTAACCTGTCCGGCTTTGCCGTTCAGGCAGTTTGATATCATCATGCGGTATGTAATCGTATGGGATCATCGAAAGCAGGTGGGATATACAATTCAGCCGTGCCCTCTTTTTATCATCGGAGTTCACAACAAACCAGGGTGACTGTTTGGTATCCGTATGTCCGAACATTTCGTCCTTTGCCCTTGAATAATCTTCCCAGAGCCGGTACGACTTCAGGTCGACCTCGCTGAACTTCCACCGTTTGGCAGGATTGGTCAATCTTGCTTTAAACCTTTTCTCTTGTTCTTTATCGCTTACCGAAAACCAGTATTTGATCAGGATGATCCCGGATCGTATCAGCATGCGTTCAAAATTAGGACATGACCGGAGGAACTCCCAGTATTCTTCTTCCGTGCAGAAATCCATCACCCGTTCAACCACAGCCCGGTTATACCAGCTCCGGTCGAAAAGTGCCATTTCACCGGCAGATGGCAGATGAGCCACATATCGCTGGAAATACCATTGTGTTTTCTCCCTTTCGGTAGGTTTGGCAAGCGCCACGATGCGGCATATTCTGGGATTCAGTTTCTCGGTGATTCGCTTGATGGTTCCTCCTTTCCCAGCGGCGTCACGGCCCTCGAAAATAACCACCACCTTCAGGTTCTTTTCCCTGATCCATTCCTGAAGTTTGACCAGTTCAAGCTGAAGTTTTTCAAGTTCTTTCTCATAAAGTTTGTCCGGTAAGGAATTTTGCTGATTTCTTCTGTTATCCGCCATAGATTTGTTATGCATTAAAATTCATGAATGATTTGTTCATCCGGATCCCGTCAGCAGGTTCAACGACATAAAATTCCGGTTTCAGTCCTGTTTTTTGAAAATATTGTTTACCTGCAATATCCATAAAATTTTCCACAGCTTCGTTGCGGACCAGGCTGATGGTGCACCCGCCGAATCCTGCTCCGGTCATTCGTGATCCCACACAACCTTCTGATTTTATGGAAGCTTCCACCATGATGTCCAGTTCACGGCAACTTACCTCGTAATCATCCCTGAGAGAGGTGTGGGATTCAATCATTTTCTGCCCGAATGCCACCATGTCACCCTGCCGGAGAATCTCCATTCCCTCCATGACCCTCTGATTTTCAGTGACAACATGACCGGCCCTTTTTCTTATTTTTTTGTTATCGATGGTAGGTTTCAACGCTTCCCAATCCTTCATGCTCAGTTGCCCGAGGTTTTTGAGGGGTCTTACCCGGTTGATCATTTCAACTGCCATGTCACACTCCTCTCTTCTTTGATTGTATCCCGATTCGGCAAGACTGCGCTTCTTCATTGTATTTGCAATGACAAACCCATATTCTGTTACCAGAAGAGGAATTGCAGTGAACTCAAGGGTTTCACAATTCAGTGCAATCACCTTGTCTGCCCGGCCCATTCCGATGGCAAACATATCCATGATGCCGCAATTCACGCCAACAAAGTTGTTTTCGGACCGTTGTGCAATTTGAATAATTTCATGTATATCAAGCCCTAACGAATACATCTCATTCAATGCAACTGCCGTCACCATTTCGATGGAAGCGGATGATGACAGTCCGGCATCGTTGGGGATATCTCCATAAAAGAGGAGTTCAAGGCCGTTCGGATGAGTTTCGTGCAACCCGAGTTCACGAAAGATACCCAGGGGGTAGTTCACCCAGGTTTTTCCCACAGGCTCGGGCAATTTATCAGAAGTTATCTGAGCAATGAATGGTTGGTTATTGGATTTGAACTTCCATAGTTTTTCATTGGTCTCCCGGATGAGTAAAAAGGTGCCAAAGGGGATTGCAAACGGCATTACCCAACCACCGTTGTAGTCGGTATGTTCTCCCAGCAGGTTCACCCGGCCTGCTGCGAAAAATATCTCCACCGGCCGCTCACTTTGGCCATAGAACGTATAAAAGTCTTTTTTCAGTTTTTCAACAGTTGTCCTTTCCATATTGTTTTTCAACATACTGAATTCCGGCTCCTGTGGTTTGGCAAATCTCATTCTTTCAAAGTTTCAGGCATACTGCATCACAGCGACCCTTTGACCATACCCCCGTCTATGCTGAATGTCTGCCCTGTAATATATCCTGCATGGGGTGAGAGCAGCCAGGCACAGAGCATCCCGAACTCTGCCGGATCGCCCATCCGGCCAACGCTGATCTCTGATTCATATTTCCTTTTGGCTTCTGCAACGGAAATGTTCTCTGCCTCACCTCTTTTGACAAAGAGTCTTTTGGCTGCATGGGTGTCATGAAAGCCAGGGGCAACGATGTTGAAGGTGATCCCTTCTCCGGCAAGCTCCTGCGACAAGGTTTTTACAAAACCTACCACTGCCATGCGCAATGAATTGCTCAGAACCAGATTTGCCACCGGTTGTTTTACTGAAACACTCTCAATGTAAAGCACACGTCCGTAGTGTTGTATCCGGAAAAGAGGCAGCAACAGCCTCGTGAGCTTAATTTTCCATCTAAGTACGGTGTTATAGGCATTATCCCACGCTTCCATGTTTGTTTCAATGAATGATCCTGCAGGCGGGCCTCCTGCATTGACAAGCATACCACTCAGGTAACGGCCATTGATTGCCGTGGTGATTTCATGGATTGTCTCGCTTTTAAAAATGTCACCTGCAATTGATTCAACCTGTCCCGGATAACCTGCAGAGAGTGCTTCAAGTTTTTCGATGTTCCGGCCAACAGCTATGATACGGGCACCTTCCTGCAGAAGGTTCATGGCCACTCCTTTGCCCAGGCCGCCCGATGCACCTGTCACCAGGAAAAGCTGGCCCCTGATATTCAAATCCATATAAGCATGTTTTCGACAAAGTTAGAAAAATTCACTGACAGGGCAAGATGCTGTCCCATTTTGATATTGATAACTCATATTCAATAACTTACAGGCCCCTTTCCCATTCTTCCCGTAGCTTATATATACCCGGGTTTTGGATAGTGGTCTGCAGCAAATGAAGCAGATCATGTTTATCCCTGCCGAGTATGCCTTTAAGGGCAAGGTAATTGGAGGCATGGTCACTCCTGAAGATGACCCGGTTCAGTATAGTTTGTGCAATAAAGTTGTGCTGTTCCTGTAATAGTTCAATGGTATTAAGAGGTATGAACTCACCCCTGAACCGTTTTCTGAAATGTTCGGGGCCATAGGGAAAACTCAATACAAGGGTGGAGAGGAATTCAGGTTGTATCTCATTCACAATTTTTGCAGAGTTGAAAGCATGGGCATCACTTAAATGTTTGCCGCCAAGGCCGGTGATGATCATCACAGAGAGGGTTATACCAGCCTGCTTTGCTTTCAGCAAGCCAGCAACTGTTGTTGAAAAAGTCTCACCCTTTTGCACTGCTTTTAATACCTGGTCATCGCCACTCTCAACCCCGACATAAAGCAGTTTAAGACCTGTCTGGCGCAGGGCGGTCAGTTCTTCAACTGTTTTATTATTCAGATCGCCGGGTGATGCATATGCTGAAACCCTTGTTAGTTTTGCAAAATTTTTCGACAAATTAGCAAGGTGAGCCAGCATCATGGAAGTACTGATAACCATTGCATTGCCATCGCCGAGAAATATTTTCCGTGTATCCGGAAAATGGCGGGCCGCAAGCGTTATTTCTGCTTCTACATCCGCTTCATCTTTTACCCTGAACTGTTTGGATGTGTACATTTCGCAAAAAGCACAGCGGTTCCAGGAGCAACCAATGGTCACCTGTAAAATCAGGGAATGTGCTTCGCCGGGCGGTCTGAAAAGGGGCTCGTCATAGTTTAGAACGGGGTAATGCATAGTTATTTCGCTATAGTGCAAAAAAGGATCACATAAAGTTTGTTTTCCAGATGATGATGGCATAGGCGGCAAACCTGATGAACCTTGAAAGTGCCCAGATCAGGTATTTTTTGACGGGGTAGCGGAACGAACCCATCAGCATACTGATACCGGCATAGGGGAGGGGTGTAAGGGCCGCGACAAGAATCATAAACACACCGTATTTATTGAGCTGGCTGTGGTATTTACCCAGGAGTCGCTTCCTGACATACCTGTAGTAAAGGGTGGAGTCGAGATAAGCACCGAACAGGTAACCCGCGAAACCGGCCACATAAGATATAACGGCAAACAAAAGTATATAAAATGTGTAACCGGGAATGGTGCCTGTTCGCAGCGCCCAAATCATGAACAATTCAGGCGGGATGATCCCAAACAACAATTCGGAGAAGGTGTAAATACTCATGATCAGGGTAACGTTTTCGAAGAAGGGTTCCAGCAGATCAATGAAGTCAACGCTTACATTCCGTTTGATGACATAGTATGAAACCAACAGGATGGCAAGGTATGTAAAGCCGCGCAGCAGGTTTTTCAGAAAGAAAGTCGTTTTTTCACCCGGTTTCACTCGTTGTATGTTTTGCTTTCAATATACTCGGATCGGTAAGGTTGGTTACGCATTCACTGGTTTGAGTACAAGTGCTGTGCGGTTGGTTGCATAGATTTTGACAAAATACCCTTCTGCATCAGGTTTTTCAGTGGAAGGATAGAGGATGGTTTCATCAATCCGGCCATGACCACCGAATTCACTGCTGTCGGAGTTCAGGATGATCTGATAGGATCCGGGTTTGTGAACCCTGAATTCATAATCGCTTACCGCATGATGCGGGTGGAAATTGAACAGGAAAACAAGGTTATTCCGCTCAAAGATGATGGTTTTGTTCCACTCATCCATGTTTAGTTGTTGAGCAAACATGGAGGACATGATGTTGTTTTCTTTGATCACGCTTATCATCTTCCGGTCGAATGCGTTCAGGTACTGGTATTTCAGGTCACGATTTTCAGCCAGTGACCATTGCCGGCGGGCATATTTGTAGCTCCAGTTGTTCCCTTCACGCGGGAAGTCAACCCACTCCGGGTGACCAAATTCATTGCCCATAAAATTCATATAGGCATGTCCTCCCAGGGCAATGGTCAGGAGCCTGATCATTTTATGCAATGCGATCCCACGGTCGATAACCACATGGTCATCATCCTTGTGCATATGCCAGTACATCTCCTGGTCCATCAGCCAGAAAGCCAATGTTTTGTCGCCCACCAGTGCCTGGTCGTGTGATTCAGCGTAAGCTACTGTTTTCACATGAGGAATCCTGTCATTGAGTACGTTCCACATCTCCCAGATGTTCCACTCTTCATCTCTTTTCTCTTTCAGATACCTGATCCAGAAATCAGGTATTCCCATGCCCAGCCTGTAGTCAAATCCCAAACCACCGTCGTCAACTTTCGCAGTCAGACCTGGCATACCGGTTACATCCTCGGCAATGGATATTGCATCCGGCTTGATGTTATGGATTAATTTATTGGCCAGTTGAAGGTATGTGATGGCATCCAGTTCCACACCTTCCCTGAAATATTTATCACGGCTGTCGAACAATTCGTTGCCATGGTGGTGATACATCATGGAACCGACGCCATCAAACCTGAATCCGTCAAAGTGAAACTCCTGAAGCCAGTATTTCAGGTTTGAGAGGAGAAAACGCAGGACTTCTGTTTTCCCATAATCGAAAAGTTTGGAATCCCATTGCGGGTGGTTGCCACGCTGTCCGCGATGAAAATACTGGGCTTCGGAGCCATCAAATTCATTGATCCCCTCTACGGTATTTCTTACCGTGTGTGAATGGACGATGTCGAGGATCACGGCTATTCCCATTTTATGGGCTTCCCTCACAAGTTCTTTCAGATCCTCCGGTTCTCCGAACCTTGAAGAGGGGGCAAAGAAGTTTGAAACGTGATATCCAAACGAGCCATAATAGGGGTGTTCCTGGATGGCCATCAACTGAATGGCGTTATACCCTCCGTTTTTGATTCTGGGGAGGATGTTTTTTGTAAATTCCCTGAAGGTGCCAACGCCCTCTTTTTCCTGTGCCATTCCGACGTGACACTCATAGATAAAGAGGTCACCCAGTTCTTTAGGGTTAAAGTGATCGTCCTGCCAGTCAAACTTTTTGGGGAACCAGGCTTGTCCTGAAAAGTTCTTGGTATCTTCATCCTGCAAGGCCCTGCGGATATAGGCCGGGATCCGGTAATTTTCGCCCATCCGGGAAAAGACCAGCACTTTGATTTTGCTACCGTGGGTGAGAATATCTTTATAGGTTTTTTCAGGCAGGAAAATTTCCCAAACACCGTATATGTCTTTTTTAAGTGGATGTGAATATTTGTCCCATTGATTGAAATCACCGGTAAGATAAAGATTGTGGGCTTCCGGTGCCCATTCCCGGTAAAACATTCCTTTATGGCGTGCACTATAGTTCAGACCGAAGTATTTGTGGCCGTCGGCAAATTGTTTCAGGCTTCCGAAATCTTTTTCGATCTCCTTTAGGCGGTTTATATAGCGGTTATGCCTGTCGATGATATCCTGTTCACTTGGTTCAAGCCAGGGGTCCTGTTTGATGAGGTTCAGTCTTTTGTGCACCATGCTGTGTGTTTTAAAGCAAACAAAAGTACAAAATGCGCTGTTATATCAAATAAAAAGTAGGCATTGACAAAGTCTTTTTGTGAACATGCATTGTTGTGATCAGATAGTGCTATTTTTGCAGGGCTGCTAAATCGGTATGTGATATGGAAATGAATGAAATACTGGAGAAACTTCCAAAGCATCTGTTAAATCTGGTGATCGATCAGCCCTATAACGAATACACCGCGCAGGATCATGCTGTATGGCGGTATGTGATGAAACAAAACCTGCGCTACCTGCCGGATGTAGCGCATCATTCCTATCTTGACGGACTGACAAGGACTGGTGTCAGCATTGATGAGATCCCGCACATGTACGGCATGAACCGGATTTTGAAGGAGATTGGCTGGGCTGCGGTAGCAGTGGATGGTTTTATCCCTCCATCTGCTTTCATGGAGTTTCAGGCTTACAATGTGCTGGTCATTGCGGCTGACATTCGCCCGATCGATCAGATTGAATACACACCGGCGCCGGATATCATCCATGAAGCTGCAGGACATGCACCCATCATTGCCGACCCTCAGTATGCCGAATATCTCAAACTTTTCGGAAAAATCGGCAGCAGGGCATTCTCTTCGGTGAAAGACCAGCAGATTTATGAAGCGATCCGGCATTTGTCTATTTTAAAGGCCGACCCCAATACACCTGAGAAATCCATTACCAAAGCAGAGAATAAACTGACCCTGCTTCAGGGAAGTCACAATGTATTTTCGGAGATGGCATTGATCCGGAACCTTCACTGGTGGACGGTAGAATACGGATTAATCGGTGATCTGAAGAAACCTAAAATATACGGTGCCGGTTTGTTATCCTCCATTGGTGAGAGTTACTCGGCCCTTCAGCCCAATGTGGCAAAAATTCCCTATTCCATTGATGCCGTCAATTATGGTTTTGATATCACCACGCGCCAGCCGCACCTTTTTGTTACACCCGATTTTGAAACACTCACGGCCGTTTTGAATGAATTCGCCGACCGGATGGCCATGCGCAAGGGTGGCATATATGCTTTGCAAAAAGCTCTGGATTCAGGAACCACAGCCACTGTTGTTTACCGCTCAGGGCTGCAGGTCTGCGGGACGGTCAGCAGCTATATGGAGAAGGGTGGTGAAGCATTTTATTTCAATACCTCGGGACCGTCAGCACTCTGTTACCATGATAAGCAAATGGAAGGGCATGGAAAGGATTACCATACCCATGGGTTTGGATCGCCAATTGGAAAATTAAAAAACACTTTTACACCGCTTGAGGACTTTCGCGACAATGACCTGAAGCGTAATGGGATTGAAGAGCTGAGGGAGGTAAAAATAGAATTTGAGTCGGGTGTGGTTGTGGAGGGGCGGCTGATCAAGGTGATCAGGAAGACCGGCAAGATCATCCTGATGTCGTTTGACCAGTGCTCGGTGAGATACCAGGACCAAGTGCTTTTTGAACCTGCATGGGGAATCTACGACATGGCGGTGGGTTCAGAAATTATCTCAGGGTTTTCAGGCCCTGCTGACCCGGATGCTTTTGGACTGTCGTATGAACCCCCGGTGGAAAAAACACACAAAATTGTCCACTCAGCAAAATCAAAAAAGTTACATGGTTTATACCAGGAGGTGAGAGATTTAAGGAGCAACGGATTGGATTTAAAAAAGCTAAATTCCGTCTTCCAAAAAGTCAATAAAGAGTTTCCGGAGGAGTGGCTACTGCAACTCGAAATGCTTGAGTTGGTCAAAG
>JBLRXC010000044.1:0-19688 GCA_047920975.1 Bacteroidales bacterium
CTGGGAAATAATCTGGTCGCAACAAGGATAAAATCCGGTATTCTTATCATACAAACACAACGGGCCATGGAACGGATTTACTTTGAGGAATTGATACATTCGCTGGAAAATCAGTCAGGGGGTTCCCAACAGTCTCTGTTTCCAATCACCATTCAATTTTCCTCAACCGATGCAGATATTCTGAGAGAATTGAGTCCGGAGTTGAAGTATCTGGGTTTTGAACTGAGTGAATTTGGGGATAATACATTTATTCTCCATGGAACCCCGTCAGGTTTGAATAACGTACCGGCTAAAGATGTTTTGGAAGGAATTCTTGAGAATTTTAAAAAAGAGATCAAAGGAGGTAAAATCAACAAAAAAGTTAATTTAGCAAAATCAATGGCAGAAAGTCTGGCGAAAAGGAAAAACACTCAGCTTGAGGATGAGGAAATCATTACCCTGATTGATAAACTCTTTGCAACGAGTGCTCCTGAAGTTTCACCTGATGGAAAACCCATTGTGAGGATGGTTTTGTTAAAGGATATCGAAGAGATGTTTTAAAAATTGCTTGCATGGAACATTATAGTCCTGGTGGATTCAGAATATTGCCTCCGGTAGTTAAAAACCTGATTATCATCAATGGTTTATTATTTCTGGCGACGCTTGCCACCATTAATAATCCCCGCATTGATCTGGTCAACATGCTGGGTTTACATTATTTTGCTGCCGAACAGTTTTCTCCTTACCAGTTCATTACCTACATGTTCATGCATAGCCCGAACAATTTCATGCATATTTTTTTCAACATGTTCGCGCTATGGATGTTTGGCAATGCGCTGGAGAATATCTGGGGTGCAAAAAGGTTTATCATCTATTATGTAATCACAGGGATTGGTGCTGCCATTGTGCATTACGTCGTTTTTTATCTGCAGATTTCACCGGTTCTTACAGCAATAGACACCTTTCTTGATAATCCATCCCATGATCAGCTGAAGGTGTTTCTGGCATCAGACAACTTTAAAATTGCCTCTTATACCATACAGGACTCTTTTCATCTCTTCAGAAATGAGTACAACAACCTGATTCATGAAAATCCGCACAGAGCTTTGCAGTTAGGAATAGATTTCATGGTTCAGTACAAAATTGATTTCCTTAATGCGCCGGTAGTCATTGGTGCTTCAGGGGCTGTCTTCGGTATTTTACTTGCTTTTGGCATGATGTTTCCCAATGCAATTATCTATCTGTTTTTTGCCATTCCAATCAAAGCGAAATACTTTGTAATCCTTTATGGAGCGCTTGAGCTTTTTAACGGAGTGCGGGGTGCAGAAAGCAACATAGCTCATTTTGCTCATTTGGGGGGCATGATATTTGGCTACTTCGTCCTTATTTACTGGAGGCGGCAAAAAAACATATAAGGAGATGAGTTTTTATCAGAGAAATACTTATTCCCGGGGACCTTTGGAAGAATTTAAACAGCTCTTCAGGAGTAAAAATATGCTGATCAAACTGATCATCATCAATGTGGCTGTTTGGCTGGCTGTCAGAATAATTGTTGTTCTCTTTGATCTTTTTAATGCCAATATCACAGAGGATATTTTAAAATGGCTTGCTGTACCGGCCGACCCTGTCAGGTTCCTTACCAGACCCTGGACGCTGTTGTCATACATGTTTTTGCACTATGATTTCTGGCATATTTTATTCAATATGCTATGGCTGTATTGGTTTGGTAGAATCTTTCTTGAATACATGAGTGAAAAACAGTTATTGGGTGTATACCTTCTTGGAGGACTTGCAGGTGCTGCACTGTATATCATCTCCTTCAATATTTTTCCGAAGTTTCAGGGGGTATACCTGCGTTCAATTGCCTTGGGTGCTTCAGCATCTGTTATGGCCATTGTCATTGCTATCTCTGCCTATGTTCCTCAATACAGGATTCATCTGTTGTTTTTTGGACCGGTTAAAATAGTTTACATAGCCGTTGCTTCAGTTATTCTTGATATTTTAATGATCCGCTCAGGTAACTCCGGAGGACATCTTGCACACCTGGGCGGTGCATTCCTGGGATACTATTACATACAAAATCTGCGAAAAGGAAATGATTTAAGCAATTTCCTGAGAAGACTTCCAAAGTTTAATGTTTCTGTTTTTAAAAGGCGACAACGGCGCACAAAATTCAGGAACATTTACACCAATGTTCGACCAGTCTCCGATGAGGATTATAATGCCAATAAAATGGAACACCAAAAGAAAATAGATTCCATCCTTGATAAAATTTCAAAATCAGGTTATGAAAGCCTGACAAAGGAGGAGAAAGAACTGTTGTTTAAGTCCAGTCGTAAAAACAATTAACCAGACCATTCTATGGTGGCTACTATTAACTCCAGATCCCTCCTTTCGATGCTTAAATGGCCCTTTCTTATCGCCAATTTAATTTTCGTTCTGCTGCTTTTGCTCTCTTATCTTGCCTTTTATGTGAGACCAGCTCTGGTTCCTGCTCTACCGTTTTTTGGATTGGCTTATCCTTATATTCTTCTTGTTCATCTACTCTTTATCGCTTTCTGGCTAATCTTCAGGATGAAATATGCATTTATTTCGGTTGTATTTATTGCTCTGGGCTGGAACCATGTGGGCAGACTGGTTCAGTTGAGAATATTTGATAGATCAGACACTCATTCAAATGGTGTTATTGTGATGTCGTACAATGTGCAGAATTTTATAAAAACGAACACATCAACCACCAAATATATCACTGATTTTCAGAATAAAGCTGAAATCATTACCTTTTTAAAAGACAGTGACCCCGGCATTGTGTGTCTGCAGGAATTTCTTTACGACAGGGAGGATGTCAAAGGATTTCCCGGCAGATTCGGGCTTGAGATCGGATGTCCGTACCATTATTTTGAAAATTATTATGAAAAGTCAAGAAATAATATAGATGCCATTGCTACCTTCTCAAAATATCCGGTTATCAATCATGGTGTATTGATGGATGCAGAGAAAAGGTATGGAATTTATACCGACCTCGTGATTGAAAAAGATACGTTCAGGGTTTATAACCTGCACCTGGCATCTATTCATTTCCGTCAGGAGGATTATCAGTTTTTTGGAGATATAGCAAACCAGCCCGAACAGGAAAAAATAAGGATCGGATTGATGATGATCATTTCAAAAATGAAGACGGCATTTATCAAACGAAATCACCAGGTAGATCAACTTAGGGAGCATTTCAGCCTGTCTCCTTATCCAATCATCATTTGTGCAGATCTGAATGATACCCCTTCCTCTTGGGCATACAATAAGGTGAGGCATACCAGAAAAGATGCATTTATTGTCAGTGGCAGTGGCATTGGCAAAACATATGCTGAAGACTTTTTTCCGGCTTTCAGGATCGATTACATATTTCATGACCCGCTGTTGGTTTCGTCACGGTTTAAACGACATAAAATTCATCTTTCTGATCATTATCCTGTTTCCTGTATTATTTCAAAGGAAAAATCGAAATAGTACGGTCAAACCCGATTCCGTATTCAGTTTTTAAGAAATGCGTATTTTCGCCACTCAAAAGTGGTCGCATGGTCAGGTTCAGAATTTTATTGACATTTATTCTGTTTTGTATCATTTTTCATCCGACAGATGCAGTTACGAGCGTTGATTCGTTAAAAATTCTGGAGGAAGCATTATACCAGGATTATAAGTATGACCGGTTAACGATGAAAGAAAGAACCTGGATCAGATTGGTAGAACTCGATCGCAAAGCAAATGAACTGATTGAGATGAATCGTCTGATCTTTGAGGAACTTTATGATCTGTCAAAAAGGGAGAAGATTGATTTTTTGGAGCATATCAATATTATTTCAATGGAAAAAGCTCTGGTTGAAAGAGAGATGGAAATACAGGTAATAGCACTGGATCGAAAAATAAAATTCCAGAAGACTTTAGTGATGGGCAGCATCCTCGTTGGCACGCTCTTTATTTTTACACTTATTTTATTATTATCATTCAGAAAGCGTTATAAATCGGCGAGGAGAGAACTTGAAAGACTATATTCCTCTGCTGAGGAACCGACACGCACCAATATTCAAACCCAGGTGAAGCGATTAACCAATAATAAATTGAATGTGATGAAAGAAAACAACGCGAAACTTAAAAAAGAACTTACCCGGGTCTCTGATGAAAAATCGGAGGCTGTAGAAGCTTTAAAAAAGGAGATCCGTGACAGGAAAAAGATGGAGGAAGAGATTAAGAATCTGATAGAACAGATCAGGAAACAATAAGCATCTTTTTCGGGCAGGACCTCGTTGTTATTAAATAAATTACCTTAACTCCCTGATCAAAGAGGGTTTGACATAACAGATTCCACTTCAGAAACAGTTTTGGGGATCGGTTTACCAAGCACCTTATGTCCGGTATCTGTCACAAGAATATCATCTTCAATTCTTATTCCTCCGAAATCTTTATAGCTTTCCACCCTTTCGTAATCGATAAAGTCGGTGAATTTCTTCTCTTTCCTCCATTGATCAATCAGGGCAGGGATAAAATAGATTCCGGGTTCAATTGTAAACACAAACCCTGGCTGATGTTTCCTTCCAAGCCTTAAGAATGCTGTTCCAAACTGCTTGCTTCGCTGGACTTCCTCATCATAGCCCACATAGCTTTCACCAAGTCCTTCCATATCATGGACATCGAGCCCCAGCATATGGCCGAGACCATGTGGAAAAAACATAGCATGTGCTCCCTGGCTGACAGCTTCATCCATATCCCCTTTCATTAAGCCAAGATTTTTCAGACCATCAGCGATTACCCGGGCAGCAATCAGATGCAGTTTCCGGTTTGGAACGCCGGGTTTTGTGGCTTCAATGGCATCCATGTTGGCCTTCAGCACAATTTCATAAATATCTCTTTGCCGGGTATCGAACTTGCCACCCACCGGAACGGTGCGCGTTATGTCACTTGCATAATGAAGTGTAGTTTCGGCACCTGCATCGGTGACCATCATCCTTCCTTTCTTCAATACGTTGCCATGGTAATGATTATGCAGTGTTTCGCCATGGATACTCAATATGACAGGGAATGAGACAGGACCCCCTTTAGAAAGGCTGATGCCTTCAATAACACCTGCAATTTCACGTTCAACCCTGCCTGGGATTGCCATCCGCATGGCTGTTGTATGCATTTCGTATGCAATATTTACAGCTTTTTCTATCTCATCAATTTCAAAATGATCCTTGACTGACCTGAGCTCAACAATGGCCTTGATCAAATCAACCGAAACAAAACTCCGGATTTCCGCTATCGGGATATTCAGCAGACTTTCAAGCATAATAAAAGATTCACCCCGGTATGGTGCGACAAAATGGATTTTTCTCCCCCTGGCAAGGGCTTCTCTGATGAAATCAAAGAGATTTTTTAGAGGAGCTGTAGTTTTCACACCAACCAATGCAGCACGGTCAGCCATTGAGGGCTGGGGGCCCATCCAGATGATATCATCCATGTCTACATCATTTCCAAAAATGACCTCTTTATCCTCGTCAATATCAATTATTCCGGCCAGGTCGGGGTGGTCAAGGCCAAAAAAGTATAGAAAATTACTGTCCTGCCTGAAATGGTATGTATTTGCAGGATAATTAAATGAAGATTCGGAGTTGCCGGGAAATAGAATAATTCCTGATTTTACTTTCTTCCTGAGGCTTTTTCTGCGGTCAGAATAGACGGATGCTTTGAACATATCTCTAAAATTTAGGGGTTACTTTTTCAATTGGCTAAAATATTAAAATCTTTCTGAGGTTTCGACAGGAATTTGTAAATTTGAAAAAAATCCTGTATGAGAATACGAAAAGCCGCTGTGGCAGGAAGGTTTTATCCGGACAATCCAATAGAGATTACGCAGCAACTCTCCCAAATCACAGAAAAGGAGAAATATCGCATGGATCTGCCCCTTGCAGAAAAGAAGATCATAGGAGCAGTGCTGCCACATGCAGGTTATATGTTTTCAGCCTACCAGGCTGTACATTTTTTTGAAATATTGAGACAATCCAGGGAAACATTTGACACTTTTTTTATTATCAATCCGAACCACACTGGTTATGGCACTGAAATGGCCTTTGATGAAAATGATTTTTGGGCTACACCGTTCGGAAAAGTGATGATCGATAAGGATTTTTATAACCTGATGGATATAACTGAATCAGAAGAAGCACACAAATATGAGCACTCTGGGGAGGTTCTTGTTCCAATGCTCCAATATTTTCTGAACTATTCTTTCAGGATCGTGCCCATCACAATGATGAAACAAAATCCTAAAAATGCATCATACCTTGCCAAAACCATTATGGATGCCAATAAATTCCTGAAAAAGAAAATCTGTTTGCTTGCATCCTCTGATTTTTCACATTTTGTTAACCCTGAGCAAGGGAGAAAAGATGATCAGCATGTACTGGATGCGATATCAAAGCTCAATTCCGAAGACATTTTTCATGAAGTCCGGAATCGGAATATTTCTGTTTGTGGGTATGGGCCTATCATGACCCTTGTCGATTACGCACTCATGGTTTCTGATAAGCCTGAGATGTGTATCCTGAAAAGGGGACATTCAGGCGAAATTATTCCCTCCGGTGAGGTGGTCGATTATATCAGCATATTATTTTATGAAAATTAAGGGCTGTTTTACCCTATCCTTCGCATCGGTTAAATTTTAAACAAACACCTCATCCCTGGTTATGTTTTATCTTGTTTTTACGATCATAACATCAACACTCATCATCATCGCATTTAAGTTGTTTCCAAAATATGACATCAACGTCATTCAGGCAATCACTATAAATTACCTCGTTGCCTCAGGTTTTGGATTCCTGAGTGAACCCGAACCTTTTCATTTTCATGAGCTTCACTTACAACCATGGTTTCCGGTTTCTTTTCTGGTTGGCATAACCCTTATTATTGGGTTCAACCTTTTTGCATTATCAGCCCGGAAAACAGGTGTTGTGATTACCGCAATCTCCAGCAGAATGTCGGTTGTGATCCCTGTCGGTTTGGGCTTCCTGATCTTTTCTGAAAAGTTAACCACCATTAAACTGATAGGCATACTCATGGCTCTGTCAGCTTTTTATATGTCATTTCTGAAAAAGCAAAGCATGAAACCGGATATAAAGTTCATCTTTTTACCTTTCCTGTTGTTCCTTGCGCTGGGAGTCAATGATTCCATGATGAAATTTGCACAGTATTATTTCATTGGTGATGATTTTATTCTATTTCTCTCCACATCGTTTTTTATATCATTGGTTCTTGGTATTCTTGTGCTTTTATACAAATCAGGTCATGAGAAATGGTCCATAAAAAACATTGCAGCAGGGATTATTATTGGCCTTCTCAACTGGTTTTCGACATATTATTTCCTGAAGGGGCTTGACCTGTTTGAAGTTTCAATGATCGTCCCGGTAATAAATGTAGGAATTGTGGCACTTTCATCACTGGCTGGGTACCTCTTTTTTACTGAAAAACTTCGGAAGATTAACTGGGTTGGAATCCTGGTTGCTATGATTTCCATTGTTTTGATGTCCTTGTCAGGATAACAATGCGTGTGGGACATGAATTACATGCGCAGATAAAACCATGCATATACAGATTATGAATCAATATTTACATAGTTAGCATGAAGTGCATTTCATCTGTCAACGCTTAATCAAGCCCCGGCAACTGGTTCATACCGAGACACGCTCAGTTCTGAATGGTTTCTGCTATAACTCCGTTTATTTGGGAACAAAACTTTTAAAATACTTCAATGGGGCTCCGTTGGGAACCTGATTGCTGTGTCCTGCATTCCGGACCAGATAATCGTTTTTGTCAATATTGTTTACCCGTGTATCAAGGTTGAAATCTCCTGAATAATATCCCGAAAGTCCGGCCTGAGCCATCCAGGAATCATTTTTATCATTCATATCGACCACTCCATCGGCATTTCCATCCGCTGCAACCATACCCCACGTTCCTGGCACAAGCTCTTTGTGCCCCGACAATCCTCCATGGACCTGACCCGGACCGGAAGAAAAGTCATATACATAATTTCCGTTGGATTGAGCAAGAGGCAATGCAGAAATAATTGCCAAATGGTTCCGGTGCCAGATCACGACGAATAAATTGTGATTGACTCCCACATTAAACTCAGGCAGTGAATTGCCGTTCAAACCTGTTACCGAACCATCATTTTTCAGGAATACGGCCTGCTGTGCAATTCTTGTGGCTGTTGTAGCAGTGGTTACATCACCCTCCGTTTCTCTGAGTTCAACAAGTACCCAATCAACTATTGCAGGATCCGGTATAGCTATCACTGATTCGGTGCCCGGATAATTCCATGGAAAACCATAGTAAGGCTGATTCAGGGGGAGATAATTGTGCTGGTTGATCAGTGTGGTCATTGTTGCATCCTGGAACGGGCCTTCCAGATAAACTTTCAGGTCAAGGGTTGTGTTCATCATAACAGGCTCCCCTGACCAGGTTTCATAATTCATAACAACTGGAGCTGATTTGCCGTGCGCACTCCACAGGTTATAAAGTTCAAGTCCTGCATTGTTGGTATAATTCTCATCCCTGAGGAACTCAATGAACTCTTTGGATGCGGTTTGATAATACAATGTAACTTCGACAGAATCAGGGATAAATGGGAGGTTGTAGAAGGTCTCATCCCAGTATTGACCATCGGCATAATTGTAACCAACCACCGGAGACTGGATCATTTCAAAATTTGCATTTGTAAATCCTCTTGGGGGTATTCTGTTATCGAAGTAAATAGTATCATTGATCACAAAATGGAATGATGGGCCGGGTTGTTTTCCCACCAGGGATGCAATGGCAGGGCTCAGTCCCGGCTTAATTTCATAAATTTTTGTTCCGGGTATTGTCAATTCTGCAGTAGCCAAATCGTAATGTCCGGATTCATAATACTGGGCAGTGAGTGAGTTGTATGCTTTCAGGTTAATCCATGTTCTCCGGCCTTCGGGGTACCCTGATGGTAATTTATGACCTGTTTCATTCGTGATCCTGACAAGCACTTCAGCGTCCATTTGATTGACAGCAAGCTCGACAGTTGCAGCATGTTGTAGCATATCCAGTGCTCTCAGTTTTCCTGCATCCAGAGCGGCTGCGTCAACTTCTCCCGCGAATGTTGCTTTAATAAGGTCAGGAACAAAAGTGTTACCCCCGGTCATATCATGTAATGGAAGGTCATCCCTTACCGGGGCATTGGCTTTGTTACAGCCCTTGCCCGTTACATCTCTCATGTGGCAATCCTGGCAAGTGGAAACAAAGGGTTTATTCCCACCAAAATAGGTTCCCGAAATCCCTCCTGAGGTGTTGTATGCGCTCATCAGCCATTCGCTGTAGGTTCTTTCGATCGGAAATTGTGCATAGGGGCTGAAATCAGCCGCGGGTGTATCAAAATTACCCGGGGCATAGCCAGTGATGTTTCCCAATGCATCATATTGTGTAGCATACACCGGGTTGCTCACATCATGACATGTCCCACAGAGCTTTGAATCAGAATGAAAAGGAGAGTAAGGTGTATCGTGATTGGCCGGAGGGTCAAAATAGGGCCCCCTCCTGTTATCATTGTTATCGACTACATACATACCATTGGCATTTGTAATTGGAATCATTGATAATGTGGCAAGATAATTCTGATCAATGGTGTAAGTTGAGGGTTTGTTGTTACCCAGGGGTGTGGTATAGAGGGCATCCAGTGGATAAGGGTTTACACCCAAAGGTGTTGGAGCTATCATCTTGTGGCAAAAATGGCAGGATACCCCTTCCCTATCGGCAGCGATCAGTGCTGAACCATCTGTTGGAATCGATCGTCCTTCGAGCCACCCTTTGGGTGTATGGCATCTGATACATAAATCTCCCGAAGCTGGCGCATCCTGGTTAGCAATAGCCAGTGCGGCAAGATAAAGCGGGTCGCGCTGCGCCTGAGCCATCATGCTCCCCCTCCAGTTAAATGCCGGTTCAACATTCAGATCATAACCCCCGTGACAGTTGTCACATTGACCGGGGGCCGTGATGGTACCTGACTGACCGGGTTGTGAACCAGGAAGAAAAAAATCATTGATGGTCGTAGGAACCAGGCCTTTCTGCGGATTCATCATGGTGGCAAATACGAAAATAAATGCCACGGGTATTAAAAGCACAAAAGCCAATCTTGATAGTAGGTTTTTTTTCATAATGATGAAATTTTTGGCAATAAAAGTAAGTGAAAAATCATTTTAAATCAATAGCAATGACTAATTTAGAATGATTATATGTAAGTATGTCTATAATAAATTTTATGGAATGCAATGAAGATAGCTTTGGCCTTGTTTTCAGTGAACTACCTTTTAAAATTTACTGGTGTGAACGCCTTCAAATTAAAAAAGGGATACCCCAAACAGAATATCCCTTTTACAGATAAGTCTTAAAGTCAATTATTTGATAAATACTTTTTGAGAATAAACACCTGAATCCGAAAGCACCTTCACTACATAATAACCCGATCCTGTGTTCAAACTGAATTTATTCAGGGAAGTGTTCTCTAGCTTATTGTTCAGTATCTCCTGTCCCATCATGTTGTGAATCATAACAGAGCCGCTTATCTCCTGTTGAAGGAAACTTTGCACATAAACAGTGTTCTGGTAGGAATAAATATGGAAAGCCCCATTATCATCAGCCGAAACAAATGCCTCCTCACCAACAAGACCAAAGTGAAGCATAAATCTGTCGGGACTGTCTGAAGGGTTCGCACTGAAAACATACTGTCCGTGTTGTGTTACTTCTATCATGTGATTTTCTTTAATATCTTCAAGGTACATGGTAATATTCTCTTCGAAGGTGGTAAGTCCGTCAAAAATAAAAGTGTATTCTCCCCGGGCAGGCACTTCGAGTGCAACTGGCACGACGATTCCGGGAATTATTTCAGGCAGGACATTAACCCTCAGCATATCTTCGCCTGATCTTGTATAAAGTTGTGGAGCTTCTTCAATACCATAAATTTTATATCCGTCAAATTCACTGTCAAAGCCGGTTGTTGCCTGTTCATTGAAGTGAATGTAGGTTTTATCGTCGTAACTGTTGCCTGAAACGGTAATTTCAAAAAGACGGCTGACCGGACTGGCTTTATAAGGATCGGGTCCGTGCAAACGCGTACTGTTTGAGATAAGCAGCAGTGGGTTTGTTCCGGTCGCTTTTACCATAAATCCCTGCATTGCAGGAATGATACCACCGGTCAGATCTCCAACCGTTCCGTTCCAGGTGATATACTGCACACCATTCCAGACGTACACAGTGGCGTCAATCTTGGATTTGAGCCAGCCGGAACTATTCCAGCTAACTGCTGAAGGATAGGGATTGCCGACCAGATTCCATCCATTGTTGGTGTAAGTAACCGGAAGAAAGTAATTTCCGGAGTTTAAATTTCCATCCACAAATTCAACGGATTTGGTCCCCGGAGGATTGTTGGGAGGGTTGATTGTGCTGGACCATACTTTATATCCTGTTCCGACCGGTAACGGAGTTGCCGGGTCAATAATGTTATGCCAGAGGTCTGTTGCTTCTATGTAATCATAGAGATACATATCGTAGAATGCATTGGCTGTTTGATCTGACATGGGTGGTGAAACATAATGCCACCTGTCGGCTGTCACATAGAATTGCACTGTTACATTGCCGGCAACAGAAAATCCGCCATTTTCAGTCAGGGAAGAGGTGCCATTTTCATTGGCTTGCATGAATAAATCTCCAAACACCTGCAGATCTCCACCCGAGAAAATGGTCAGTTCAGCTCCCCCCTCCATCGTCAGGTTATCACATGCTTCATTGAATACCACAAAGGGCTGACTGGTCATTATCTTTGGAATAATGGCGCTAATTCCTGCGTTTGGTGCTCCTTTATCCCAATTTGCGTCATCATTCCACAAGGGACTTTCCGCTCCGGTCCAGGTGGTAATCAGCGGTGGAAATTGGTGACTTTCATTGAGGCAGGGATCATAATCAACCAGGCCAAGATTACTCTGATCCATTTGATCATAGATGAGTTCGGGTACATCATCACAGAACTCAACGCCCCAGTAGATGTATTTTGCTGCAATATCGAGTGATCCGTTACGCAGTTCGTAATCACCGTTTCCGTATACATCATTCCATTCCGACAGGTCGCTGCCAAATTCAGCGCCGGAAGCACCGGTAATATAAATGCCAATACCACTGTTTTCTGTAATGATTGTGTTGATAAATTTCGGCACACTCCCATTCCTGATATAAACACCGTAACTTGCACTGTATTTAACCGTTGAATTTGTGATCTGCACATGATTTCCTGAATTATTTACATCAATGGCAGAACTTGCGCTTCCGGCATATAAAATATCGCAGTAATTAAGAACAGTTCCCGGTCCTGCATTGTTAAAATGGATCCGGTTCCAATCACCACTGACTGGAGTAAAACTACCCGACGTGAAAACAATTCTTTCGGTCTCAGTACCGTCAGCCACCAAAGTTCCCGAAACCGTAAAAATTCTGCCCGCATTAAATTTGAGCATGTTTCCCGGTTGCAGGGTAAGTGTTTCACCAATGTTGACCGCTATATTACCTTCAATAAAGTATGGGACTCCAAAATTTGACCATGTCCCTGAGTTGATCGCCTGCGAACGGACAAGTATTTCGTTGGGGGTATTTCCTGTAAAAACCATATTGCCGGAAAGATCTTTGACCCTGTCAGCAAAAATCCTGACCGGATAATTATCGGAATCCGTAACTGTACAGTCCAGGATTTGCGGGTCGGCAGTATTATTCCAGTAAACGAATCCATAGGAAGCGCTATGGCTTAGCGTTGTATTTGAGATGATCAGCCCGTTGGAGGCATTTTCAAACATGACCATGCCACGCACTCCAAGTGACCCGCCATAGCTTATTTCGCAATAATTCATCACGCTGCCACTATCGGGATTATTAAATGAAATATAACGCCAGTCACCTTTTGCTGGAATGGCATTGTTGGATGTAAAAATAATTGGGCTATTCATTGTTCCATCTGCAATTAAAGCCCCTCTGACTTCAAATCTGAAGTTTCCATTGAAATAAATTTCGCAGCCCGGTTCGATTGTTAGTATTGCCCCAGCAGCAACTACAATATTTCCGGTGATGATATGCGGATTATCTGAACTGAACCAGGTTTCACTGGAGGAGATTGTTCCACTGTGATTCAGCGCAAACGAGTGAGTGCCCATGATCATCAAGAGCATCGTGAGTAAAAATAAATTTTTCATAGGTTTAAAATTTTAAAATCAATAAAAATTGTTTGAGGTAAATATAGAATCCAAGTCTGTATTAATTCGCCACTAAAGGTATAAATAAACCATGATATTTTATACTATCTCCTGAAACAGTTTTTAACAAAATTTGTTACAAAAAAACCTGGAATAATTTATAGGTTTATTCACACTCAAAAACAAGTCTGAATTGAGTGCCTGAGCCCAAATCACAGGAGGAGCGGGTACCAGTTATAGCAATGAATCAAGGGATTTTGATTCAGCGGTTGATATGAAATTCTTTGAACCAGTCTTTTTAATTGTTTGCAATCAGGGTTGTAGCATTATAAAGCACTATCCTTTGACATAGGAAGGAAGGCCAAGCATGGCAACAGGCTGTCTCAATTAAATCTTTCCATCACACTGTCTGATTGAACGGATAGAAATAATACCTTTACCCGGAGAATTATTCAACTGATTTTTCGTTAACTTTTTTTTTCCGGTCATGAAACTGAAAATCAATTCTAAACAGAAGCGGATTTTAATTTTACTTGCAGCATGTATAGTTTCGGTATTCATGTTATTGATGGTTTTTATACTTGCAATCAGATCAGGATATTTTGGAAGCCTGCCAACCCTGGACCAATTGCAAAAAATTGAACAGAACAATGCCTCAAAAGTCATCTCTTCTGATGGAAAATTATTGGGTCTCTATTACCATGAGAATCGCACCAACACCAAAATTGGCAGTATCCCGCAAGCGCTCATTGATGGATTGATAGCAACCGAAGATATCCGTTTTTATCAGCACACTGGATTTGATAACCGCTCTTTTTTCAGGGTATTGATTAAGTCTGTTTTATTGTTTGACAGGAAATCAGGGGGAGGAAGCACCATTTCCCAGCAATTGGCCAAAAATCTCTTTCCCCGAAAAAACAGAGGCCTGTTCTATCTTGTGGTAGACAAAGTGAAAGAGATCATGACAGCCCGCCGGCTTGAGAAAATTTACTCCAAGGAACAAATACTGGAACTCTATCTCAATACCGTGTCGTTCGGAGAAAACACCTATGGAATTGAAACAGCATCGTTGACCTATTTCCGGAAAACACCACAGGAACTCACCATCACCGAATCCGCATTGCTGGTGGGTATGCTGAAAGCAAGTACGGACTACAATCCCAGGCTTTATGAGGAAGCTGCATATAAAAGGCGAAACACCGTGATTGACCGGATGGTGAAATATGGTGCCATTGATAAGTCTGATGCTGATTCGCTGAAACTTCTCCCGGTTGAATTGCAGTTCAATAAACTTGATCACGTGTATGGACCGGCGCCCTATTTCAGGGAGTTTCTTCGCAGAGAGGTTACAAACATCCTTGCCGGAATCAATGAAGTAAACGGAACAAGTTATAATATATACACCGATGGGTTAACCATCCATACAACTATCAATGCTGCCTTACAAAAATATGCCGAGGAATCTGTTAAAGAACAACTGACAGCATTGCAAAAGTTGTTTGACAGACAATGGCGTAATCAGCAACCCTGGAAGAAGAACCCTACCCTTGCGCATCGTCAGATTGAACAAAGCATCCCATTCCAACGGCTCAGAAAAAATGGGGTCTCTGACTCACAAATTCTTGATTCGTTGAGGATCCCGCATTCGACCAAAGTGTTTTCGTGGTCAGGCGAACTGGATACCATCCTCTCATCGCTTGATTCAATTCTTTATCATTTTGGGATTTTACAGAGTGGTATGCTTGCAGTAGATGGCCGGAGTGGTAATGTGCTTGCCTGGGTAGGTGGACCGGATTACAGATATTTCAAGTACGATCATGTCCTGGCCTCACGCCAGGTAGGATCCACCATCAAACCTTTGATCTATGCTTCTGCCATTGACCAGGGTCTGAACCCATGTGACTTTTTTCCAAACGACAGTATCACCTATCCTGAGTTTGACGACTGGACTCCCCGAAATGCCAACAACCGTTACGGAGGATATTACTCTGTGCAAGGCGCCCTGGTTCATTCAGTGAATACTGTCAGTGTGCAGTTGCTTATGGAGGCAGGTATTGCACACACCATCAGGAAACTGCAACAGGTGGGTATTTCAGCTCCATTGCCTGAAGTCCCTTCCCTCGCATTGGGTAGCGCCGAAATTCCTTTATACCAAATGGTGCAGGCCTATTCACTCTTCCTGAACGAAGGACTCACCCGGCCACTGAGGTTCATAGAGAAAATCCTTGATGCAGAGGGAAATGTCATTTACGAACAACCTGAAAATACAACGACTGATCCTGTTTTCTCAGAGATGACCACCCGGATGGTACAGGCCATGTTAACGGGCGTGGTCAGCCGTGGGACAGCGTCAGGCTTGAGATCAAATTACAATCTTAGTAATGAAATGGGAGGCAAAACAGGTACAACGCAAAACCAGGCGGATGGCTGGTTTATTGGGATGACACCTGATCTTATTGTTGGTGTTTGGATAGGTGGAGCCAGCCCGCTGGTACGGTTCAGGGATTCAGGAACGGGATCGGGAAGCCGGACAGCCATGCCGGTTTTTGCACGCTTTATGAAAAAATTGAGCCATGACAGGGAGTACGCACCCCTTTTACGTGGAGGATTCAATATCCCTGATGAAATTTATGCACAATTAAATTGCGATGATTTCAGAGAGACTACCGGATTCCTCGATTTTTTAAACATCAAAAGAGACAACGGCATAAGATCCATCAGACAACGTGACAGATCAGATCAAAAAAATGATGAGGAAAAAACCAAAATGGGACGGTTTTTAAAAAGAGTATTCGGGAAGAAGGATGAGCACTAGGGGGGCAATAATCCTTTCGGTTTGCCAATTATCTTTTAAACCTCCCTTGGATCCCCCCTAAACTCAAGCTTTCCCAACTTCTCCACGATCAGGCTGGGGTAGTCAAATTCGGAGGATATTTTGCCGAGGATCAGGTAGATGCCGTTGCCTTTGAAGGGGTAGCTTTTGAGTGCTTTGGGAAAATGCACGGTGTCGAAGAACTCACCCTCATCATCGAGGAAGGTGGCTAAGTGCATCCACTCCCTGTGTATGGTTTTCACATATTTGATGGTTACGAGGTGACCTACCATGCGCACGGTTTTGCCAACATGGAGACTCATATCGTGGGCTTTAACCTCGCCCCTGAAGCCGGTTCGCAGCAGGTCAAAAAAACGCATGGTGACCGGGAAGCCGATCAGTTCGATTTCATCGTAAGCATCCTCCAGCGGGTGGTGTTCCAATGCAGGGAGGGTAAAGGTCTTTGGACGGGTGTAGAAAAGGCTTACAGGCGCCGGCGTTTTGTCCCTGCTCAGGAAAATGTGTGCCTCCCAGAGGAGTTCCTGCTTGGTCTTGCCCGTAAACCGGAAGGCATTCACACGGATCAGGATGACCAGTTGCTCCATGCCGGTGGGAACGCGCCGTATGAAATCCTCCAGATCGGAGAAGTCGCCGTTGCGGTTGCGCTCCTGCACAATGAGGGCGCCGGTTTTTGATTCGAGGTTCGCCAGGTGAACAAACCCGATGTAAATGTTTTTCCCGATGATGCGTGTCGGCACTGTGCTGTGGTTCACGCAGGGCAGGTGGATGATCGCCCCCTGCCGCTGAGCCTCATTGAAATAGACCCAGGTTTTATAAAACCCGCCAAAGTTATTGATCACCGCCGTAATGAACTCCAGCGGGAAGTAGGCTTTCAGAAAGAGGCTCTGGAAACTCTCCACGGCATAGGAAGCGGAGTGGGCTTTGGAAAAGGAGTAGCCGGCAAACGATTCGATCTGCCGCCACACCTCTTTTGTCAGTTCATCGGGGTAGCCTTTTTCCCGGCAGTTGGAGAAGAACTTCTCCACGATCTTGTTCATCTCGTCGTAGCCGCGCACCTTGCCGCTCATGGCACGGCGAAGCACGTCGGCGTCGGCCAGGTCGAGGCCGGCAAAGTGGTGACAGACTTTCAGCACATCCTCCTGGTAAACCATCACGCCATAGGTCTCCTGTAACTGCTCTTTCATCACCGGGTGGAGGTACTCAAACTTGTCAGGGTTGTGGAAACGGTAGATGTACTGCTTCATCATCCCAGAACGGGCTACGCCGGGTCGCACGATGGAGCTGGCCGCCACCAGGCTCAGGTAGCTCTCGCAACGGAGTTTGTTGAGCAGTCCGCGCATGGCGGGACTTTCGATATAGAAGCAGCCGATGGTCTCCCCTCTCTTTAGCTGAGCCAGCACCTGCCTGTCCTTCTTGAATTTCTCCACAGTATGAATATTTACGTTGATTCCCCTGTTTTCGGAGATGATCTGAACCGCATCCCGGATATGTCCGATGCCCCGCTGACTGAGGATGTCCAGCTTTTCATAGCCAAGATCTTCAGCAACATACATATCCCACTGGGTTGTGGGAAAACCTTTTGGCGGAAGATCAAAGGCCGTGTAATAAGCCAGCGGTTCTTCCGAGATGAGGATACCCCCGGCGTGGATGCTGCGGATATTCGGAAAGTCAATCACCTCGTTGGAGATGGCGAGGATCTTCCGGTTGAGTTCGGTTTTGCCGCCCTCTTCGGCGGGACGCTCTACAAGGTCGTCAATCTCTTTTTTTGGTAATCCATACACTTTACCCAGTTCTCGCACGATGGATTTCCCCTTGAAGGTTGAGGTGGCGCCCAGCAGGGCGGTATGCTTGTGCCCGTATCGTTTGAAAATATAATCCTGAACCTCATCCCGTTCCCGCCAGGAATAATCAATGTCAAAGTCCGGCGGACTGGTTCGCTTTGGGTTGATAAACCGTTCAAAGTAAAGGTTCAGGTCAATGGGATCAACATCTGTGATTTTCAGACAGTAAGCCACTACGCTGTTGGCCCCGCTGCCCCGTCCGACATGATAAAATCCGCGCGACATGGAGTAGCGGATGATGTCCCATGTGATCAGGAAGTAGGAGGCAAAACCGAGTTTGAAGATAATGGACAACTCCTTTTCGACCCGTTCCCTGGCGGTCTTGTTGCCCTTTCCGTAGCGATAGACCAGCCCTTCACCGGCCAGTTTGGTCAGCAGCCGGTAGTCGTCTTCAGGGCTTCCGGTAAAGGTCTTTTTGTTTTTGTGGGTGGTAAAATCGTAGTCCAATGAGCAGGAATCGAAAAGCACTTCCGTATTTCGGATGATCTCCGGGAAATCACGGTAATGGTTTAACAGTTGTTCGGGGGTCATGAAGTATTCCGACGGATCGGCCAGCATCTCCGGCTGCAGCTTCGACAGCAGAATGTTATTGTCAATCGCCCGCAGGTTCTGATGGATAAAATAGCCGTTCTTTTTTGCAAAAGTCACCGGATGGTAAACCAGCAATTTCGACCACTCCTCACCGCGGCCGTAGGTGTAGAGTTTGAGCACATTTTTGGGTCTCACCCCGGTGAACTCATTTTCAGCCAGCGTTGCCGGCGGTCTTTTTCCGAAAGGATAAATAACAACCGCATTCTCAAAACGATCCGGCTTATCCGGGTAAGGCAGCTTATTCAGGTTATGGTAAGTCACATATTCATTCAGTTCACGCATCCCTTCATTGTTCCTCGCCACTCCTGTGTAGAGGTGCTCATTTCCGTTCCGAAACTCCATGCCACCAATGGGTTTGATGCCTGCGGCTTTGCACAATCTCACAAAATCGGGCATCCCGGATGAATTGTTGATATCCGTCAGCGCCAGCGATTCAATACCGTGCTCCTTTGCCAGTTCCACGATCTTTTCGATGGGAAGTGTGCCGTAGCGGAGGCTGTAATATGAGTGGGTGCTGAGAAACAATTAGTTTGAGTTCAATGTTTTATTACCTTTGTACATCAATATTTAATATTAAACAACATGAAACCAGGGATTCATGATAAAATTTTCTCTAAACTGAACCTGTCCAAAGAACAGGTGTTGGACGAAATAGCGTTGCTTTCGGCTCATCATAAACTTTCTGAATATACTATGGAGGTGGATTTTTTTGAGAAAAAATATGGCACTTCCTTCACTTCTTTTGACAATGATTTTCAAAAAACCGCTGCATCCTTTGAAATGGAAAATGACTGGCTGGCATGGAAATTTGCAGTTGAAGGTAAGAATTACTGGAACAATATTATCAAAGAAGTTCAGTAATGATATTTGATATTCTAAGAAGGTTTTCATTTCTCATCTCTTCCTATTAAGATTATTGACTACGATTTTTTTGCCACTAATTATAAAGTTATAATTGAAGTTCAACTGCGGAACGGTAGTGAGCTTTTTGCCAAGGATTATCTGTTCTCTGATGGAAAACGCAAATATTCTTTTCATTGGCAAGATTCTGAGGGTGTATGCATCATAAGATGGGACAATACCTCCCATCATCAGCATATGAAAACATTTCCTTACCACAAGCATATTGGAAAAGAGGAATCCGTTGAGGAATCTGTTGTA
>JBLRXC010000045.1:0-19344 GCA_047920975.1 Bacteroidales bacterium
CAATGGGAGTGTATCCAGGATATTTTGCAGAATCATCAAAAACAGAGATGATAAGCTTGTACAAAAAGGGGGAATGAATGGTATTCCTGGTTTTCGCACAAAACAGATAATGCAAATAGCTGAAAACAATTCTGAGTTTTTGCTTCATGCAAAGCACTGATGATGTTAATTCACGCAACCCTTGCGATTCATCTGTCAATATATATTCAAGAGAATTTAACTGCCGGCTCCGAACGATGAGGTTCTCCCAACAGGTTTTTTTTAGTAAAACATAACGCGGTTGTCAACGATTCTGGCAACATCCTGCAGTGTCTGCAGATAGCTGTTATTGCTGACTTTGGAAGTAAAGTTCATCAACAGTTGCCGCTCATACATTCTGAAATCTTCTGACGGATCAGGTTCCTGAATTTCATCAACCCTGAAGATGAAAGCAGCATTATTTCCTTTTACCGGACCGGACACAACACCCTGTTCAACGGCAAATACTTTGGCAACCAGGTTCGGTTCATTACCATAACCCGCTATATTTCGCGCAGTCAGTGTCAGATTTTTCACGGAGTCAACCTGCGAATTTAGCCTCTGGGCAATTACAGAAAGGTCTGAAGTCTCTTTCAGGAGCGATTGCATCTTCCCGACCACGAGATCGCCCTTCAGGTCATTGAGAACCAGTGGTTCAAGCGTTTCTTTCAGATCCTCCAGGGGCGGAATACCCTTCTCACGAATTTTTGTCAGCATCGCGACAATGTAATCATTCTCCATTGTAAACACGTGTGACACAGACCCCTCTTTCAATCCATCAATAAAGGCCCATTGAATGATCTGTCTTGGATAATCAATTCCGGCAATCCTGTTACCCATTGCCTGTAGATAAGTTGCAGTCCGTTTTGCAACACCCATGTTGGCGGCCAGGGTGTCAAACGCAATCATCGACACTGCCTTTCCCTGAAATTCACTCGCTTTTAAAAACTCATTCTGAGATGTTGCCTGGCTTGCGGTAACAGCAATGCTGATCATTGCAACCCGCACCTTTTTTACGGGATCCAGCTTACCAGTCACTTTGATCACATGGTATCCAAATTGAGATTCGGCTACTGTCACATCACCAACCTTGTGGGTCAGCACTGCCTGATTAAAAGGAAAAACCATTGATCCATCTGCAAACCATCCAAGATCACCTGCGTTCTGAGCAGCAGAAGGATCATCTGAATACATGGGAGCCAGGTTCTCCATCAATACCGGAGTTGCCTTAATGACACTGGCCAGACTGTCAGCAAGATTCTTAGCTGCATCCCTGGTACGTGTAATCTCCTGATCAGCCATAAAAGCTCCTCTGAAAGCAATGAGGATATGGCTCGCTTTCATGGAATCGGGACGGAAATCAATCTCCATCAGTTTGGCCATATGCCATTCATCATTCTCGAGATAGGGCTCAACAAATTGTCCAACAGGTGCGTTAAATACGATGGAATCAATGCCCAAGGGTAGTTCACCCTGACTGAAAAAAGTACTGTCGTATCTTTTGTCTGATTCTGAATTAACGAAAACCGGAATATTTTCAGCGGTCAAAAAATCCTGAAAGACGGCATTGACATTCTCTCTCACTTTATTCCTGTCCTCTGCTGAGGGTCTTACGCTGAATATAACATAATCAATATCGCGGGAAGCTTCTTGTTCGTAGTTATGCTTGTACTTCTCATAATAACTTTTAAGGTCGTGGTCGGTCACGGTTACAAGCGTATCTGCAATAGTATTGAACCTTGAACCAACCAGTCGTACAGTAGCCTGAACCTTTTTTTCATTGAAATCACCCTTTAAAAACTCATCAGGCATGAAATAACCTTTTGATATAAGGTTTCTGTATTTGCTACGCAACCGGTCTTCTCTGATTGCATCCACAAAGTCAGCCCATTGTTTACGGGCGGTCATATCCATCTGGTCAAGTTGAGCAATGTAATTCCGGACCAATTCAGGCTTGTACTGATCAGTCTCAGGATCTTTGAAATACTGAAGAATATAAGGATGAGGATTATTGCCCTGTATCTGGTCAAATAACTCTTCCGATGAAACAGAAAGTCCTAATCTTTCATACTCCCGGTCGAGGACAATTTTCTGCACAACCTGATCAAAGGTTTGCTGACGCAATTGAAACATCTCTTCAGGCGTAAGGATCTCCTTGTTTTGATTCCTTTTCTGAAACTCAAGGTTTTGCTCGAACCGTGCGTCAAACTGTGAATATGTGATATCTTCACCATGAACCTGGGCGATGCTGGGAACAGACCTTTGACCACCTCCCGGTACCAGGAAATCACCTAAAACAAATGCCGCAAGAGCCACTCCGACAATAATGATCAATAAACCCGACTGCCTTCTTATCGTACCTATAACTGCCATAATTCACTTTTTTTAAACGAGGGTGCAAATGTACAATAACAAAATGAATTAGTGAAAAAATCAAAAAATTGATTTGACACTTTTAATAATTCTATGGATCAAGCTATTTGAAATCACTGAACATTTGAATGACTCATATGTTTAACTGTGCATATGAGAAGTTTGAACAAAATATTATACATCATTATTCTACTGCTTCCTTTTGGTTTAAGCTACGCCTCGGCAGCACCAGTGAATAATAGCCCCTCTGACAAAGGCAGGATCGAAGGCAGGGTTTACGACAAAAGTGAGGATATTCCTGTTGAATATGCCAATGTGGTTGTCTTCAGCCTGAATGATTCAAGCATGGTCACTGGTGTGATCACCAATCAGGATGGGAAATTTATCCTGGAAGAGGTGCCTTACGGCGAATATTATGTATCTGTTCAATTTATCGGGTATGAACCTACGATCATTTCCGGCGTTTCAGTCACCCGTCAAAACAGACACATTGATATCGGTGATGTTGACATGAGGATGACTGCGTTACAACTTGAAGCAACAGAGATAACTGCCGAACGTATGTCGGTTGAATACCGCATGGACAGGAGAGTGATCAATGTAGGACAGGATATTGACGCTGCCGGCAGTTCCGCGGTTGATATCCTTGAAAAAGCTCCCTCCATCAGGGTAGATATTAACGGAGACGTGATGTTGCGTGGAAGTTCAAATTTCACCGTCCTGGTTGATGGCAAACCAAGCATCCTTGATGGGAACGAAGTCCTTAAACAAATACCGGCCAGCTCCATCGAAAACATTGAGATCATCACCAATCCTTCGGCCAGGTTTGACCCGGACGGTACCGCAGGGATCATCAACATCATCATGAAAAAAACAAGAACGAACGGTTTTGGCGGTGTGGTCAATGCCACCATCGGAACGGGAGGGAAATATGCCTCTGATATCTTTCTCAACTACAAAACCGGCCAGTTTAGTTTTTTTGGCAACATTGACTGGAACAACAGACAATTCCCCGGCATTGGTGAAGAACTTCGCGAGACTTACAACCCAAATGACACAGTTGTAAGACTATCAACCTCAGAAAATGCCTGGCTCAGAAACGGGATCAGACTGAGAGGTGGATTTGATTATGAAATGAATGCACAAACATCCTTATCATTCGGTGCAGAGTTCGGTGATGTTGGATTTGGAATGGATAATTTCCAGCAAATACATGAGTTCACCCGGCCTTTTACCACAGAAAGGTTCTATAGGAGTGACAATCAATTCCGCTGGACAAGAAATTTTTACAGCCTCAACAGTACCCTGAAAAGAAATCTTGGTACACCGGATCATGATTTCATGATCTATGGTTTTTTCAGCAAAAGGGATGGTTCTCAGATTCAGGATCAGAAACAGGTAAATACCAACTCTGATTGGAATTCCATAGATAGTGACCCTTTCCTGCTCAGATCGGAAGAGTTTGGGCCATCAAAAAACTACCGGCTTGAAATGGATTATACCCGGCCGGTGACTGCTTCCGGGAAGATGGAAGCAGGTTACCACCTGCGCATCAGCCTGAGTGAAGAGAGCTACGTGCTCGAAACTTTTGACTATGATCAATACCGCTGGATTACGGATAACAGGTATTCCAGGTCAGCTGACTTTAAAGACAATGTTCATGCGATTTACGGAATTTACAGTGATAAACTTCAGTCATTCGAATACCAGTTGGGGTTGCGGGGTGAATATACGTACCGTGATATTTCCGTCAGAAATACTGATGAGCAATCGCTTATTGACCGTTTTGACCTTTTTCCGACGGTTCATCTTTCGAACCGGTTTTTGGAGAAGAACCAGGTGATGGCAAGCTATAGCCGCAGGATTGAAAGGCCTCGGGGGTGGTATCTTGAACCCTATGAGACCTATATTGACGAAAACACACGCCGGATCGGAAACCCGGCATTACTCCCGGAGTATACCAATTCATTTGAACTGGGATATTTGCGCACCCTGAGGGCAGGAAATCTTGTTTTCGACATTTATTACCGGCAGACAGAAAATAAAATTACCAATATCCAGTATTTCGATCCCACAAACGAAATTCTTTATAATCAATTCCAGAACCTGAACAATGATCAGGCAACCGGGGTGGAAGGATCATTGCTGTATGACATTACCAAATGGTTCAACCTGAATCTCTCTGCCACTTTCTATCACTACCGGCTCGATGACCGGGTAACCGAACAGCAGGAGTTAAGGACAAGTAATAATTGGGACACCCGTATGATTACAGGATTTAAACTCCTTCCGAATACACGGATTCAGGCCAATTTTTCTTATAACAGTCCTACGGTGACCGCACAGGGGCGGCAGTCGGAAAACTTTTATACAGACTTAACCATTCGTCAGGATTTTTTCGAGCGCCAGCTCAACATTACCCTAAGAGTTAGCGATGTTTTTGCCACCCGGTCAAGTGAGTATGAGCGGTTCGGTGCCAATTTTTACACTTTTGAATACCGTAAGCCCGAATCGCGGGTTTTCATGCTGACCCTCAGCTACCGGCTCAATAACTTCAGACCTCAGACAGATCGTCAAATTGGTGGGGGTTTGGAGATGGAGATGTAATAAAAAGTCTAATTACCTCAAAATAAATAACCAGGATTAAAGCGAGTCCTCCCCATGTATAATCGCGAAAACGAATTGTATCTCAACTCAAAACGAATTGTGAGATTTTCCACACAAAAATAATTGTTTTATATCCAAAATTTAACAAATAATTACTCTGGATCAGGAATCTCAGTCGATAGATTGAAGCCTACCAGGTCTATATGGAGGATGTGGTAACGGAAGGTAATGTAATTACTTGAGGTGGTTGATGCTCCAACTACATGGACTTCACCTGAACCGGCTTTAATCTTTAGCAAACCAATTGCATTCTCTGCCATAAAAGTGCCGACAATGTCAGCAACCGGCCTGTAATCAGAAGGAAGGGTGAACAATTTTCCGGAAGGATTAGTAGTGGCATTAAAGGCCGCTATTATCATCACTTCGCCAAATTGATTCTTACTCAACTGCACAGCCTGATAAGTAGTAGCCGGCGTGAAGCCTGTGGCATATAATACTGATGACCCGGCTAAGAGTGCGCTTGTTTCAACCACTTTCAAAGTTGTATTGTTGTCCACAATTTCGCTGAACCGGATCAAATTTTGAAGCAAAAATGAATTGCCAGGGTCTTCATTCGTATAAATCAATTGATAGCGCCGTAATTGATGACAGTTTTTTGAGGTCGTATCAAAAAAGGTTCGCAATTCCTGATTGACAACAAGTAGTTGAATGTATAAATCATAATCTACCTGCTTGGCAAATGTATTGCCTGCTACTACAAATATCTCCTCTCCATTGAAGTATGACCCATCACTAACCGTCCAGTGTGTCCCGCCATCGGTAACCTTAAGTCCGCTAAGAATACATGGCTCAATGTTTTTAATACTGTTTAGAACGGATTTAAACCCTGCATTGTAGGCATCATGAATGAATCCAAAATCTGTTAACCGAAGGGGCATACCCCCTTCCTGAATGATTATTTTATCCATAGGTAATTAAATATATGTTAAACTTTTTGCCTGGCAGCTTGTACCGGTTCACTACCGCCGCTATCCACTTGGTGTAACTAATCAGTTCAATAGGAACAAGCACAATGAAATCAACTTCCTGCTCAGAATTGAATAAAAATGAATCCCATTGGTCTAACCAAAACACCGGCGTTAAATCCTTTACAAATATCCAGGGCCCCAGGTACTCTCCATCCACAATCTCAATCAATTCGGAGTTGAGCTTGTCATTCAGATATCTTTCAAGGGAAGCAACCTGGGGGCTTAAATATGCCTGCCGCAGCGATTCGGTCCTGAATGATCTGAGCCTTTCATAAACATCAACCAGCCAGCTTACCGACACAGTAATCCAGGCGAGAAATTTCAATCTTCGCAGCCTGAAAGGTATCAGGTGTCTTATGGCATTATTGAGTGATGAATTCCACATTTACATTGTCAATATATTGTATGTTACTCGAAATCTCATCAAACACAAAATAACCGGCAACCAGGTCGATGCTCATATCAATAAGAGCATAGGTTCCTCCTGCCGGTTTATGCCAGGCTGCATTCAGTTGAATGTCCACCACTCCCTCGGCTGCCTGGATGGCATCAACCAATGCCGACAGTTTCAACACGCCATCGAACTCAAGGTTGTCGCTGAAATGATTGATTGCATCCAGAATTGGATACACCGATGGATCGCGCAGAAGCCGGTTATACGCATCCAATACCAGCCGGTCGCGTACAATGGTCATAGTCACTTTCACCGCATCAGGCGGCAGGCTTACCACTTCAAGCTTCACGCCAGCATCCTTCCATTTGTTCCAAAACTCAACCAACGCTGCTTTCTCAAGTGTTGAGAGCGCTTCTTTATTGGCTCCGCTATTCTTAGCTGTTTTTATGATCACCTTGCCACCCTGTTCCCTGGCTGTGGCATAGGTCACTATTTGCGCCTCAGAGATCACCGGGTCATAATAAAAGAAATTACCCGACCAAATCATGGGGTAGCCATACTGAAACCGTTTGGTTTCATCGGCATACCACCTGAGGGTGTGCGGCGCCTTGGATTCAAGCGCTGCATCAATTTCGCCCTGGTGAACACCGAACAGCGACTCAACTATCCAGCTTCCGGCTGCCA
The DNA here is from genome assembly GCA_047920975.1 of Bacteroidales bacterium. Lineage (GTDB taxonomy): Bacteria > Bacteroidota > Bacteroidia > Bacteroidales > JAADJA01 > JAADJA01. The sequence continues at coordinate 7,105 of JBLRXC010000045.1, forward strand.
TAATCCATAACCATAGCCTCCATATAGCGACCTTAGAACCGCTGTTTATATCACTCAGGAGCAGCTCGGGCGAATCAAGCTTTCCCTGCTCCGAGGTTACCCAGGCATCAAGCTCCGACATGGTGGCCTTTTGCTGTGCCAGGTAGGCATATATTTCAGAAATACTTCTCATAAGTCATAATTATTTCATATACTTTATTCTGGATACTTTCCATGTTTGTCCACCTGCAACGCAGCCAGTGGCCTTCGGCAAACTCGGTAGCCCTGAATATGTGCCATTGGGTTTCCGACACAAAATTCCTCAGCGAATCGCTCACCTCATTCCAGTATTTCCCATCGTAGCTTGTTTCTATGGCAAACGTCATAGGGTTAGCTGATCCGCTGGGGAATTCCATTCTTATTTTAAAATCAACGTATCCAAATAAATCCAAAACGTCAAACACCTCCGAATAAACCGGAAATGAACCCCTAAGACTGATGTTTGTTGTGGCCTGAATGGTTACCGGAACCGGCTCAAACTCACTCGTGGGTATGATGCCGTTTTGCGCGTAATAGTCGGTTATCCTGCGGTTAAGAGGTTTATCGGGAACCATGATTTCTGTACCGGGTTCAAAAATATGGTCAAATTCAAGACCCGGGTTCATCTCCATGATGGCAAATACCCCCTCAAAGCTGCCCATAGCCTGAAGCGCAATATCAAATACCGATTGTTTTTGTCTGGTTGTTACCGTTCTCATTTATACCGTGCGTTTATGTGCAATCCGTTCACGTCGCTCCATTTTAACAATTCTATCTTCATGCCGTCGCTTTCAAACTGCCGCCTCACTTTTCGCAGCAGATCATCCGGCGATTCGGCCAGGAGAAAACTGCGGATGCCTGCACCGGTGGCCGGCGACTCCCTGAACTCTCCCTCACCTGCATGCAGAAGGTTGGCCTGGTGGTTCAGGGTGGCATTGCCAATCACGAAATCGCCTCCTGCAACCTCCACATCGTTCGATAAATGCAACAAAAAATCGCCTGTTGTACTCATGTTATGTTACAGTTTAGGTTATTGGCCGCCGCACATGGCCCGGCAGTGTTGCTGATGGCCGCAGCCGTAATGTCAGCCGGTGTGGCAAATATGGTTGCCGTTTTCACATACTGGTCAACCAGGCCGGCCAGACCGTCGGCAAAATCATCAATGCTTCCTTCCTGCTCAACCGTTTGGGTGAGAAGGTTTTTGAGGCCGTTTTTCAATTGTGTTTTATTTAATGGCATTTTAACTTACTTTAAAATTTTGCTTAAATCGGCTTTAAACTGGGCTACCTGTGCCAGCGTAGGCGGTAACGGAGTGCCCGACGGACCTGCCGGTGTGCTCACCGTAAGCTGCTCAATAATCGTCATAAGGTCATCGAACAGCGCCTTTAAGCTTTTATGCTGGTTTTTTACCTCCATCAAACCTGTTTTGGCATTGATATTTACCAGCACATCTTTGTGCTTGTAGCTGATCACCTCCGGATCATCCACCTTCAGCACTACCAGGTCTCTCAAACTGCCATTGTTGGCTCCCACCATCACCATGCTGCCCACCGCCGGAACCACCAGCAGCTTATCCTGGTTTCCGTCATCGGTAGCCTTCAGCCTCACATCGGTCAGCTCAAGCTGCCCTATTGTTACGGTGCATGTATCGCCGGTGATGGCCTTCACTTGTGCATACAATAACGTGTCGCCCTTCATGAGTGCCCTTGTCAATGCTTCCGCTGCTTTTGCCACTTTGTCCATTATACCAGTTTTCTGCCAAGTTCAACCTTGCGTACAATTCCCTCTTTGCCGGCTGTGGTGGTTACGGCCTCCGCATAGTAAACCCCGGTTTTGTGCTCATAGTCCTCGTCAATGATCCGGGCCGAGTACCCCGGTTCTACCACCGGCTGATGCCAGGCGTTTATACTTCCCTCATAACCGTCGTAAACCAGGTATTTCAACTCCTCTTCGCCCCGCTTTTTCAGCGTCGCCTCATCCGTAACGCCTGCTATCTTCACACTTCTTTTTTCGCCGCCGGTGGTCCCTGTCATCACCACCGTGCGTTTACCGTCACGACCAATGCCTTTTACCTCTACCTGGTAGCGGCGTTCATCGGCCCGCTTGTAAACCAGGTCGCTCTTTTCAATGTTCACCGCAAAGTTGTGGGTTGCTTCTCCGAACTTTTCGACATAGGCCGGATGAAAATGAAGCACATTGCCCTTCATGTAAATATTTCCCCTGGTCTCTTCCTGCAGCTTTTTAAGCACATCATACCCCATAGCTTTGCTGATCACAAACTTGTCGTATTTCAGTTCATAGTCGCAATCCAGCGTTATTTTCTCGTTCAACGTTTTGTTGAGTTCAGCCACCACGTAAGCAGCCACATCCTTGCTTGTAACATCTTTCAGTTCCTTATCTTCCACAGGCGCCCTGGTGAGCCATACGGCATCTTCGCACTGCAGTGTTACCGATCCGTCATCGGTATGAACTGTTTCAATGTATCCCTCAAACTCCGTTGTGAGGTCGCCGTCATAGCCAAGCTGTATCACCACCCGGTCGCCTCTTTTGATCTTCTGTTCCACTTCCAGGGCGCGGTTTACCATAGCTCCCGGAAGCACAATACGGGCCGTGTCGGCCAGTATGTCAACCGATTTATGTACCTCCACCGTGTCAACAAACATCAGCCTGTAGGTGCCTATGGTAATATGCCAGTCAATGTTATAATACATTTTCTTCTATCAGTAGTTCTGCAATATCATCGCTGTATCCTGTTATAATGTAGCCCTGAATATTCTCTCCCTTGCTGAACGGGAAATCGTAGGTATCAATGGCCATGCGGTCAATACCAAAAAGCCTGAACAGTTCACAATCCACCTCAATGATCTCCCTGGCTTCGCACAATGCCCTCAGCCTGGCAACATCCTCCTCGGGGTAAACGGCTATATCTGTCAGGTTCATAAACAGGCCCTTAATGGTTACCCGGTAATCGTCCTGGCTCCACCGCTCCTTAATGGTTCCCCTGCCTTTGCTTTTGGCCACATTGCGCCGGGCCACCACATTGCCGCCGCTCACACTTATAAATGGTTCGTGCGGCAGCAGCCACCAGTCGCTGTCGGTTGCCAGCTTCATGCGCACAGGCATCACCATCGGGATACCCATTGCATTGGCCGGATTGGTAAACTTCGACACCCCTGCCTCGGTAAGCAGTTCAATTTCGTTAATGTCGAGGTTGGCCAGGTTAATCCTCACCCCGTTCACCGTCAGCCAGTATCTTTCAAGCGGATTCATCACAGGTTGGCGTTTGCCTGGGCAAGGGCAAATACCCTGCTCAGTTGGTCCAGTACTTTATCTGTCATCTCATCGACGCTTTCGGTAAAGCCGGCTTTGGCAATGTTAATGGTATCCACCAGGCTTTTGCCAATGGTTATATTCACCGTTGTGTTTCGGGTTCCTCCTGTTGCGATGGCTTCGGTAGTTTGTCCGGCAGGTTCCGTAGTTGGCGTTTGAAATGTTAATCCGGCAACTCCCGGCAGATGAGGTTCTGCTATTCCTGCATTTTCAAGCCCTGCTTTTTGTTTTCTGGCTTCAACCTGGTTCACACCGTCAAGGTATGCCGAACCTACCTTCTGTCCCACTTTCTTTGCATTGTCCACAGCTTTTTTGGCTGCATCCACCCCTATCAAATCTCCTACAGCCTCCTTTGCCTGGTTCCAGGCTCCGGCAAAGTCGCCTTTGAACAGCTTTACCAATGCCCCTCCAATGCCTGCAATGCCCGACAATAAACCTTTGATCCGGTCAATCACATAATCCTTCAGCATGATCCCGAAGCCCTTGATGGCTTCCCAGGCGGCCAGCACTGCACCGCGGAACCAGCCTATTTTGTTGTAGGCTAAAATAAAACCAGCTACTAAACCGGCAATCAATCCGATGATTAAAACAATGGGATTGGCGGCCAGCGCCGCATTAAGCAACCATGTTGCTCCGGTAACTATAGCGGTTTTTACAGCCAGGATACCATCCCACAATGCTTTCATTTTTTGTGCATTGGTAACAAACATAAAAGCTTTTTGTAAAAGCATCATGGCAGGAACCATGTCGCTCACCAATGTCATTGACTGCATCATCACATCAATGTAAGGATACGCAGCGCCGGTCAGATTGAAAATACCAATCTTCATATCATCAACCCGGGCCTTCATTCTTGCCATCTTTTCAGCGGCAGTTTCCATAATAACCGAAGCCTGGTCATAAGCAGTATTTGTTCCCTGAATACTCTGGGTATATTCGTCCATCAGTCCGGTACCGCTTATCAAAGCCATGGCCGCATTGGCATTTTCCAAACCAAACATCTTACTTAACAGGGCACTATCGTTCAGCACAGGCTTTAACATGTTCAGCCTATCCGATAGCGTAAGGCTTTTATCACCCAGCTTTTCTACATCAATACCTGCAGCCAGCAGATTTTCCTGCACACTTTTTTCAATAAACCTGCCCTTACCCATCTGTGCAAGTACATTCCGAAGCGCTACGCCACCCTCTGCACCTTTTTTACCTGCCTTATCCAATACCTGAATCGCTGCATTGGTTTCGCCAAACGATAAACCTGCCATCTTAGCGGCCATACCCGATTGCTGCAATGCCTTTTGTATAGCAGGGAGTTCTGCCGATCCTGCTTTGGCGGCTGCTGCCATTGTGTTCATCATGTCGGCCATCACTTTCGATGCCTCAATAGGATCATCCAGCGAAACCTGGAACTGGTTCATGGCTGTTGTCAAAACTTCAGTAGCTGCTACCGAGTCACCGCCCATTGTTTTGCTCAGCGTAGCAACCGATTCGCCCATAGCCTTCAGGGCGGCTGGCGTTTTTGCAATCTCAGGCCCCAATTGTGACAATATCAGCTTGTAACTTTCAATGGATTGTGCAGCGCTGCCACCGAATGTTTTCGCGGCTTTTCGTGCATAGCCTTCAATTTCATTCAGCTTTTCACCGGTAAGGCCAGTTATTGCCGACAAATCTGCCATTGATGATTGCACTTCCATGCCGGGCCCCATGATGTTTTTGAAACCCTGTCCCACTCCTTCAATAGCCCTTTTTGCCATTTCCAGCTTCAGGAATGATGCACCGAACTTATCGCAAACCTGTTGTGTTTTTGATATACTTTTTTGTACTTTTGTAGCAGCATCGGTAATACCACCAAGTACGGCATTCCCGTTGCTGTCAAATTTCAAAGTATATGTTATGGTTCCGCTCATTGGTGCATTAATCTGTTTTTTTGGCATGACCGGCTTCGGTCTCGCCACAAATATTTACGCTGACTTTTTTAGCATTTCAAAACGGGCCAACGATGGCATTTCAATCGTATCAGGGTTACTGCTGGCCGCGCTGGCCATTTACATCAGTTAGCCTTCGCCTCCTCCCTTCTGATCCACTCCAGCTCTTTAACCATCGCCGCCCAATCTTCATCCGGCAGGCTGTCGGGATCAGGGATATGGAAGTAGTACCGCAGTTGGGCATTCAGCTTCCGTATCCACTCCCCGTCTTTTACACCGGCAGCCTCTAAAGCTTTACCAGTTCAGCCTCTTTAATCTCAATGAGCTCGGCCAGCTTGCCCGATGCCGAAAAAAACAGGCTGTCGTCGGTTTTGATCTCTTCCGATCCTCCCACCCAGCAGTTGTTCATCAGCACTTCGTTGAACTTTATCGGGTCCTTGGCTCCGGCAACGGTGGCATAGCTCAGCGTTTTGCGGTCGGGCTTCTTGAAATAACCCACATGACCATCCACTACCAGCCTGAAAATATCCCTGTGCTTTTTCTTCCACAGCTCTATCTGCTCAGGGCTGGCCTCTCCTGTTAGTTTCTCTTTGCTCATGGTTACGCTATTTGATGGTTAAGCCTCAAAGCTACAAACGGCAGGGTGATCTCCATGCTCTTGTCGCCCTGTCTCATCTCTTTGGCCGATTCGGTGAACATACAGCCCACCAACCGGTCGTTTAACATCACGTCGCCATTTGAAGGGTTGCCGTAGCTTACCAAAATGTCGGTCTTGATGTTCAGCACCGATCCGCCGCCGGCGGCAATCAAAAGCTCCAGTTCGCTCTGGGTCATCGTTACCTCGCCATCAACCGAGTAGTTACCGCTCTGGATCGAGTGAGGATAACGTCCCTTGGCATACAGCGGCTCGCGTTCCACCTTTTCGGTGTATTTAATACCCCTGAGGCCAGTTACGTTCCTTCCGCCTATGATGGCGGTAATGTCGGCAAATTCATATTGTCTTGAATCCATTGTGATTGTTTGTTTAGGTTGTTACTGCTTTAAATCCCAGATAAACGTCAATATAACGGCTGTATCCGAACGGACGAACCCTTACCCGCACAACCACCTTTGAGGTACTTACCACGTTCTGGTTCTCATCTATCAGGCACTCCACCCCCCTGTCTTTGGGGTCGGTAACGTCGGCGCTCAGTTCGCCGTTGGCGGTCATCTGCAGGGCAATGGCATTTTCAACCTTGCTCTGCCACATCTTCACCATGGCCGGCTGCATAGTTCCGTCTTCGTTCACCGGTATCTCGTCGAGCAACTCATCAAGCAGGGTGATGTAACATATACGGTAGGCCTTGTCAATAACCCGGCGCCGTGACAGGCTCAGGTAATCGTCGGTCGCAGCTACTGCCAGATGGTCGTCGTTAAAGTAATACCCTGCCTTGCCCACAAAAGTGCGTAAGGTGATGTATCCTTTGGTGTGCAGCAAGCTTATGTTGGCAAGCTCTACCGCAACATCTTTAACATAAGCTTTCAGCATGGGCAGCGGTCCGTCTTTCACCCTCCCTACATTCCGCTGTACAGGTATGCTTGCTATGCGGCCACCAAGCAGCCCTACACTTTCGTACCTGTCTCTCTCTGTTGTCGGGGCCAATCTGTCAGAGCCAATGAACACCCCTACCCCTTGGTATTCAAAATCATTTAGTGCGACCAGGTCAATAACGTTGCCGGTAAAGCCCCGCCCTTCAATGATCGAAATAATAGGTGCAAACAAGGTTTGAGCAGCCCAGTTTCCAAGTATGCTGGCCTGCAGCATCGCCGCAAATACGTCACTGTCAAGCCCGTTTTCAATGGTTGGCACATATCCCGCTGCCGGATGCCTGGCTACTATCAGCCCCCTTATCCGTCCGTTGGCTGCCAGCAGCAGTTTTTTGGCATGGTTCTCATTTGTTACATCAAGCATATTGGCCATAGTAACCGTGTCGCTGAAACCCATCAGCCACAGCTCGGTACCCTGGGGAGCAACCTTGTAAAAATCAGCCACATGATTGTGCATCCTTGAGTTATCGCCGCCGGATGTTATCCCCAGGTTGTTTTCAAGTTCACTCAGGCTGCTGATCACATAAGGTGTAAGCAGGTCAAATTTATCTGCAACAGCCGTAGCCGTGCACAGCAACGCCAACACCCCATCGGGGCTCGGAACTACCGAACCCAGGGCGCCGCTCTCAAAGTTTATTTTTACGCGTGGTAACATTTAGGCCTCCTCTCTTTTAATGAGTTCAATAGTGTCGGTCTTGAGCGTGCCGGCATGCATCCTGGCATGTTGCTCCTCAAAAAACCCGGTGCCATCGGCTGTAAAAAACAGCTTTTCGCACTTTGGGTGCGAGGCAAATATTTCATTGGCAAGCTTCCTGAAGGGATGTACTTTTGCATTGGCCTTTGGCTTTTTGCTTTTGGCCTTTGGCTCCTCCGGACTTTTTGTTTCAGCCGTTTCCACCTGGTTTAATTCTTCAGGTATAGGAGCGGCGGTTGATTTTTTCTTTGTCATAATATTGATTTTTTGATAAATACTCTGTAAGCTACGAAAATTAAAAGGGCTATGCCCAATATCCTGCCCAGGTTCATCTGGGTACGTTGCCACCAGGTGAGGTAATTTACCGGCACCTGTATAATCTCTTTTTCAATTGAGATGGATGAACTGACAGTCTCACGGCTCTTGAGTATCGCATGAATGGCTATAGAGTCGCATTCACATTCGGCAGTCAGTACATTGTCTTTTATTATTACCCGGGGCGGGGCAGTCCTGGAACCGGCCTTGTAACCAAGAAGTTCCTTCATAAGTGCCTGACCATTCTCACCGCATTCAATCAGCATCTGAAGCCAGCTACTATCTGCCGGAACTATAATGGTGGTATCGCGCAGGGTTTCTTTCACCACTACCGACACCGAATCCTTCCTTTCAACCGAAGGCGGAAAAAGCTGAGCGCACCGCTTTGCAGTGACACACGATGTGGTCACTGCCAGCAGTGCAAACAACAACAGAATATTAACCGTTAGCTTTTTCATCATCAATCAGTCTTTTCAATGTATGCATCTCATGAGCCAGATGCGGCGGGGTGATCTTGTCAAATACCCTTACAAGCTGTTCCGAGATAAGGATGAATGCTTCCAGCTTCTTTTCAAGGTTGATGATTTTCCGCTGAAAATGCTGATTCATCCGTTCGGCTGCCACCAGCTTTTCAACCAGCTCATTATTCTGCCTGGTAAGCGCCTGGATGCTCTCCAGCATACCCTTAACCGATACATTAATCAGGTCAACATTTCCCATTTGTACTTCCGTTACTGCCTTCGCCCTGGTCTGTTTCAGGGTTACTGCCGTAACCACAAACCCGCCTCCAAAAACCAGGTTCATAACGATCATTACAATTTCCAACCAACTCATTCTTTTATGTTTTGAGGTTTCACGCCAATTAATCTCAGCCAGTCGGGCACGTTGAACGATGGGCAATGTTTGCTGCTGAACTGATTGTGTCCGGCCACCTTTACAGTGGGGTTCCTCCGGATAAAATCAAAAACATACTTTTTCATTGCCTCCTTTTGTTCCCGTGTCCGGGTATCCATCGGCACCCCGGCTTTATCCAGGCCGCCCACATACACAATGCTCCTGATCCTGCTGTTCATCCCTGCCACTCCATTGGTTATTTCCCAGGCATCTACAATGCCGTCATCATTGTTGGCGGCCAGCCGCTCCACGCCACCGTTCAGGTGTATCATGTCGGTGTAGCCCACCTGTTTCCATCCGCGTCCCGCCGGAGGCGGGGCGGTGTGCCATAGCCTGATTTGGGCGCCGGTCACCTCCCGCCTCTGCGGGGTCGCAGTGCAATGTATGACAAGGAATTCAACAGGTTTCACAGCTCAACTATGCCTTAGGCGAATAAATAGCCCCGATGGCTTTTGCCCTTAATGGTAAGGCGCAAAAACGCATCTGGAAGTTGATCACATCGCCCTTGTTATCCGGGTCTTTAAACTTCGCAAACATCTCAATGGTACCAATGGCCTTCATCACTTCATCTTTATGGAAGGCAACCGAACTGATGGCATCAGTTGATGGAGCAGGTGCAGCACCATAGGCTACCTTCACGCCGGTTGTGGCTACATACACAGGTGTCACCGAGGTACGGTAGATTTTGAACCCGAACAGCACACCGGTGGTCATTACCGTTTTATAAAGCGCCAGGTCTTCCAGGATCAGGTCTGATTCATGTATAGGATTCAGAACCAATACACGCCCGTCATCAGGTATATCAAGCAAATCAAATGCCTTCCTCATGCCCAGCACGTCTTCAAATTTCAGTTTACGCCATCCACCCGACAAGGCGCCGGTGGCAGCAATTACAGGTGTGAAGGCTGCATTCGATTGCGGCGCCCAGTTCCACGCAGATAATTTGGCTGCTGTTTTCTGAAGCTCCTTTTTATGCCCGTAAATCACACTCTGCATTTTATCATAGGCCGTTTCCATCTCCTCAACGTTCCTCACAACCGTACTGGTAGTGTCCAGTGTTTTTAATACCAGCTCTTTAGGCGCGTCAGTCCGACTCGATACAGCAATAGGATAGGATGAATTGTCAATCAATACGCTGGGGTTTGCTCCCGCTTCTGCCAGGTTGATCTTATTGAACTCCACCAGGGAGCTCATATCCCGTCCCTCACTTATAAAGTTATCTGCAGGGTAAAAACCCTCCATAATCTGGTCAGTCCAGATTTCTTTTAGAAGTCCCGCTTTCACCAGGTCTTTTTCCATGAAGCTCATAGCCGTTCCGCCCGCCACGGCTCCACCTATGGCAAACACTGCCGGAACGCTGAATGCGAAGATTGCAAATAGGGCAACCATCATGTTGAACAGAAAGTTGCCGCCGTTAAATCGTTTTTTCATAATGTTTTAATGCTTATTTAATTAATGGTTTGATTACTTGGAATAGGATGCCCTGAGTGCTTCAAATCTTTCAGGCTCTTCACTCCTCATTTTGGCAAGCCCCTTCGGGTCTTCTCTTGCCCACTTCAGGTAGTTCCAGTCGTCGCGACCGGCTTCACCTTTGGTTCCGTTCATTTCCCTGACCTTACCGCTCAATGTCTGTTTTCCAGGCATCGCGCTTATCAGGTCTTCAGCTTGTTTAAAATCGCTTTCGGCAAGCTTCACAAATGAATCTTTCTTATCAGCCGACAGGCGGCCTTCCTTAATAGCAGTGTCCACCAGGTTGGTTGCCCTGGCTGTGATGAAGGTTTTCAGGTCTTTTTCAGCCTTTTCGGCACGACCCGACAGTTCTACAATTGCCGCGCTTAACTCGTTGCCGTTTTCCAGCTCGTGACTGGATAGGTTGAGGAGCTTTGCGGCATCCTTTGAAATTGAAATTTTGTCCATTTTTTCTGGTTTGTTAATGAATTTATCTATACTCAATTGCACATCAGCACGCGACTTTAACAACTCCCCCTTTTCGCTGTAGAGCAGCAGGCTGTTCCCGTTGCTCGGTACCGGTGTAAGAGTTCCCTCCATGAGTTCCCATTCTGTTACTGCCTTAACCAATCCCTTACCGGGAACATTAATGATTTCAGCATTGTGAATTGAAATGCCCATAGAGCATCCCTTTAAAAATCCTCGTTCGACTTTACCTTCATACACTTTGGCATCGGTATCCTCAGTGTCAAACACCGGTTCTGCCACCAGCCTGGTTCCTTCAACCCGCAGGTTTTCCCACCGGCCAATAAGCTTACCTGTGTCGTGATCATAAAGCATAACCGGGTTCTCTTTGAACCGGTCGAACTTGCCTCCGGCGTTCCGAACTACGAAACCGTAGCTGTTAACCTTCGATTCATCATTAAAAATAAAGGGCTTTGCCATTTCGCGTTACGTTTTTTAAAGTGCAAACTTACGTTTGCAGTTTTAACACCGCAACTTTCTGTATAATGCTTGGATAAAAGCCTCCAACGGTTTGCCGATTACTTTCATTTAACTTTTATTAACTGTTTTTTTGTACAAAAAAAACGGAATGGCTAAGAAGCAATCAGAAGTAAAACGGAAGCGGCTAACCGTCCCCCGGGACCCGGCTAAATATGAATATGCTTACATGCTGTTCATGCAGCAGGTAACGCAGGAGGAGATATGCAAACGTGTCGGGATATCAGCACCCACCCTCAAGGACTGGAAAAACTCAGGCAGTTGGGAGGCTAAGCGGGCAAGCCGCACCATAAGCCTCGATGACCTGATGCAAAAAGCGCTTAAAAAAATCAACGACATGCTCGACAACAACGAATTCAATGCCGATGCCTTTGCCAAAGCGGTGAAGCAGCTCAAAGAGCTAAAATCAAAGAATACGGTTGATGATGAGATCAACGTATTCATGAACTTCCAGGACTTTCTGATCCAGCAGCGGGCACACTATAAAGAGGTTACCGATGAGTTTATAAAGATGGTAGTGAAATACCAGGACTATTATATTCAATTCCGGTTAGGACATGGCAAATTACCGCAGTAATAAGGAGCTCCTCCAAAACTGGCACAACCGCATTGAGTGGATTCAATCGCAGCAATTCCACCATGCCGATACACCCGCCGAAAAGGAGGCCAGGAAGGAACGCGCCCAAAAGGATTACCAGTTTTTTGTTGATACCTACTTTGGCCACCTGGCTAAAAAGAAGTGCGGTAAGTTTCAACTCGATGCTGCGAAGTACCTGAAGGAACATGACGAAACCCGCGCCCTGTTCGAGTGGGCGCGTGGCCACGCCAAATCATCTCACCTCTCACTTATGATCCCGCTCTGGTTGAAGATTCAGGAACCACGAAAGATGAACGTAATGGTTCTGGTCTCCAAATCGCAGGATATGGCCGTCAGGCTCCTTTCCGACATGCAGGCAGAGCTGCAATACAACAGTATGTTCATCCGCGATTTTGGCTCACAGATGCAAACCGGGTCCTGGGAGTCGGGTG
>JBLRXC010000046.1:0-18961 GCA_047920975.1 Bacteroidales bacterium
TGAAAAAACCGGCGTAGTCAAAGAGTTACGTGAAAGGCAAAAGTTTACGAAGCCGTCCATTATTAAACGGCAGCAAAAATTAAAAGCCATCTACATTCAGCAATTGAGACAAGAAGAAGAGGGATAGGTTTCCCTGAGAGGATTGTAATCATTTAAGAAATAAATTGTTGGTTTCAAAGAAACTTGTATTAACTTTGGAACAACAATTTTTCTATTTATATGGGTAAGGACAGGTTCTTCAATTATCTTGAAAACGAAAAAAGGTATTCAGAAAATACCCTCACAGCTTACCAAACCGATATTGAGCAATTCTCAAATTATTTGAAGTCTGAGTATAAAATTGATGAAATATCCCGGGTGACCCATCAAATGATCAGAGCATGGATTGTTGACATGATGAGCCAGGGTAGTTCAGCACGCACAATAAACCGTAAGCTCTCTACACTGAAAACATTATTCAGGTTTTTCCGTAAAGAAGGCATCACTTCTGATAATCCGTTGCAACGTATTTTACCTCCCAAAACGGGGAAAAGGTTGCCCGAATTTGTTAGCCAGGATCATATGAACTGGTTGCTGGATGAAATTGAATTTGAAGAGGGATTTAGAGGAATATGTGACCGCTTGATCATTGAAATACTTTACTTTACAGGAATGAGGCTGTCGGAATTGATCCAATTAAAAATATCAGATACAGACTTATATCAGAAACAGTTTAAAGTTTCCGGCAAGGGAAATAAAGACCGGATTATACCGTTTGGTAAAGAGTTAGATAACAAAATTTCAAAATACCTTCAAATTAGGAACAATGTGTCTGTAAAAAGGGAAAATTTTGATTATTTATTGATCACTGATAAGGGAAGAAAACTAAACAGACAGTATGTGTATCGCATGGTCAATACTTATCTTGGAAAGGTTTCCACCCTGAAGAAAAAAAGCCCGCATGTTTTAAGGCACACGTTTGCCACCCATATGCTTGATAACGGAGCAGATTTAAATTCCATCAAAGATATTCTTGGCCATGCCAGTCTGGCGGCGACCCAGGTATACACACACAATTCAATCGAGAAGTTAAAAAAGGTTTATAAACAGGCCCATCCGAGGGCTTAACAGAAAGGAGATCCATATGCAAATAAACATCAATTCAGTTCACTTCAAAGCTGATAAGAAACTGGTAACTTTTATCAATGAAAAGGTTCAGAAAATTTCCGGTCTTTACGAAGGTGTTTTGGGGAGCGATATTACCCTTAAGGTTGAGAATACGGAGGAGCCTGAAAACAAGGTTACCGAAATCAGGGTTTATATTCCGGGCAATGATCTTTATGCAAAAAAGCAATGTAAAACTTTTGAGGAGGCAACTGACACTGCAGTAGCTGCTATCAGGCGTCAAATTTCCAAGTATAAAACGAAAATCAGGGCCAGATAAAATTAATTTATTTTTTCTTTGTTCAGTATAAATATGTTTTATACTTTTGCAGTCCTTTTTTTGAGGACTGTTTTTTTATTAAAATCGGTGATTGCCAATGTAGCTCAGCTGGCCAGAGCAGCTGATTTGTAATCAGCCGGTCGGGGGTTCGAATCCCTCCATTGGCTCAGTTCTTTTTCGTAATGTTATCATACAGTTTCATGGGGAGATTCCAGAGCGGTCAAATGGGGCAGACTGTAAATCTGTTGGCGCAGCCTTCGGAGGTTCGAATCCTCCTCTCCCCACGAAGTGATTTGGGTGATGATTTTGGTATGTGTGTGTGATAATACCCTGATCTGTCAGATTGTAAGCGGGAGTAGCTCATTTGGTAGAGCGATAGCCTTCCAAGCTATAGGTGGCCGGTTCGAGCCCGGTCTCCCGCTCGAAAGCCATTGTAGCTCAGGGGTAGAGCACTTCCTTGGTAAGGAAGGGGTCACGAGTTCAATTCTCGTCAATGGCTCAACATATGGATTAACCTCAAAATTTAAATTTCAAAATTCTAATAAACAATAATTAAAAATGGCAAAAGAAACTTTCAATCGGTCGAAACCGCACGTGAATATTGGAACCATTGGTCACGTTGATCATGGTAAAACAACATTAACCGCTGCAATTACGCTTAACCTTCAGGATAAAGGTTTTGCTAAATTCAAATCTTTTGATGAGATTGACAACGCACCTGAAGAAAAAGAAAGAGGCATTACCATTAATACTGCACACGTTGAGTATGAAACTGAAAACAGGCATTATGCGCACGTTGACTGTCCTGGTCACGCTGACTATGTAAAGAACATGGTAACTGGTGCTGCCCAGATGGATGGTGCAATCATTGTTGTTGCTGCTACTGATGGACCAATGCCACAAACCCGTGAGCATATTCTGCTTGCACGCCAGGTGGGTGTTCCGAAACTGGTCGTTTTTATGAATAAGGTCGATATGGTGGATGATGAGGAGCTGTTAGACCTGGTAGAGATGGAAATCAGGGAATTGTTAAGTTTTTATGAATTTGACGGAGACAATACACCTGTTATCAGAGGCTCAGCACTTGGTGCTTTGAATAAGGAACCGAAATGGATTCCTACAGTTTTCGAGCTGATGGAGGCCTGTGATAAATGGATCCCTCTTCCTGAAAGGGATGTTGATAAACCATTCCTGATGCCGGTTGAAGACGTCTTTTCTATAACCGGTCGTGGTACTGTGGCTACTGGTCGTATTGAGTCGGGTGTCATTAAGGTTGGTGATCCTGTTGATATCATCGGTTTGGGTGCAGAAAAACTCAAATCAGTATGTACAGGAGTTGAGATGTTCAGAAAAATCCTCGACAGAGGTGAGGCAGGGGATAATGCAGGGTTATTATTGCGGGGCGTTGACAAAAAGGAAATCACCAGGGGTATGGTTATTGCAAAACCGGGTTCTATCACGCCCCATACAAGATTTAAGGGTGAGGTTTATATCCTGAAGAAAGAAGAAGGTGGGCGCCACACACCGTTTCACAACAATTACAGGCCTCAGTTCTATTTCAGAACAACTGACGTTACAGGTGAGATCATCCTTCCCGAAGGAGTTGAAATGGTTATGCCCGGAGATAATCTGACAGTTGAGGTAAGACTGATTTCTGAAATTGCAATGAGCAAAAATCTGCGTTTTGCAATCCGCGAAGGTGGCAGAACCGTTGGTGCCGGTCAGGTAACTGATATTATTGAGTGATCGGGTTGAGATTTAAAAAAGAGGTTAAAGGTATCCTGTTTACAGGATACCTTCGTCTTCTTCAAATCATATTGTTCTTTAAATTATTTAAACGGGTGTAGCTCAGTTGGTAGAGCTCTGGTCTCCAAAACCAGGAGTCGTGGGTTCAAGTCCTACCACCCGTGCAAAATTATAGATGTCCAATGGCAAAATTCAGTTTAAAAGCGTATGCTATGGAAAGTTATGACGAATTGGTGCATAAGGTTTCCTGGCCTACATGGAGCGAACTTCAAAACAGTGCGATCGTTGTGTCAATAGCTTCCCTCATCATCGCACTCATCGTTTTTCTGATGGATATTTCCGTTGAAAACATTCTTAAATTGTTTTACAATAGTTTTTAATGATTAATGTCCATTAATTTATTCTGCGGTTTCATTTTACTTGAAAAGAATGAGTGATAAAACAAAAAGGTGGTATGTTGTCAGAGCTATCGCTGGGAGTGAGAAAAAGGTAAAGCAGTATCTCGAAAACGAAATCAATCAGCAGAACTTGCAGGAATATATTTCAAGGGTATTGATCCCGATTGAAAAGGTTTATCAGGTTCGTAGCGGAAAGAAAGTAAGCAAAGAGAGAAATCTTTATCCGGGATATATTCTCATTGAAGCCAATCTTGTTGCTGAGATTCCACATATCATTAAAAGTATTCCGGGTGTTATTGGATTTTTGGGTACGAAAGGTGAACCAACTCCCATGCGCACTTCGGAGATAAACAGAATTCTTGGAAAAGTTGATGAATTGGCAGAAAGAGGTGAGGAGGTTAATGTTCCTTACATAGTGGGTGAAAGCGTTAAAGTAATTGATGGACCATTTAACAGTTTTAGCGGAGTGATTGAAGAAATCAATGAGGAGAAGAAAAAACTGAAGGTGATGGTCAAAATTTTCGGACGTAAAACCCCACTCGAACTTGGATTCATGCAGGTTGAAAAGGAGTAATCTATAATTGAGCTGTTACGCAATGCGATGCATTTACTAAAATGAAAATTTCAAATGGCTAAAGAAGTTAGTGGTTTAATTAAGTTGCAAATCAAGGGTGGCGCTGCAAACCCATCACCTCCCGTTGGACCTGCACTGGGTTCAAAAGGAGTGAACATCATGGAGTTCTGCAAGCAGTTCAACGCCCGTACTCAGGAAAAAGCCGGTCAGGTTTTGCCTGTGATCATTACGGTGTATAAGGACAAATCCTTTGATTTCATAGTAAAGACTCCTCCTGTTGCTGTCCAGCTGATGCAGGCTGCAAAAATGCAGAAAGGATCAGCTGAGCCGAACCGGATCAAGATTGCAACAATTTCCTGGGATCAGGTAAAAACAATTGCATCTGATAAGATGGCCGATTTAAATGCCTTTACAGTTGAGTCCGCCATGAGTATGGTGGCTGGTACAGCACGAAGCATGGGCATTAAAATCAAAGGTGCACCGCCATTCGGTTCAAACTGATGATATCTTTGCTATCAATTGAAGATAAAAATAAATAGGTAAAATGACCAAATTAACACGAAAAAAGAAGGAAGCTTTGGGCAAATATGATAAAAATTTATCATACCCGATTTCTGAAGCGATTCGTATCGTTAAGGATATTACATATACCAAGTTTGATGCGTCTGTAGACCTTGACATAAGGCTGGGCGTTGATCCGCGCAAGGCCAATCAAATGGTTCGCGGAACAGTGGCTTTACCTCATGGTACAGGTAAGACCATCCGTGTTTTGGTATTGTGTACACCTGAGAAGGAGGAAGAAGTCAAAGCTGCAGGAGCCGATTATGTTGGACTTGACGAGTACATCGACAAGATTAAGGGTGGATGGACAGATGTTGATGTTGTAATTACTATGCCAGGTGTCATGCCAAAGATTGGAGCATTGGGAAGAATTTTGGGCCCCAGGGGCCTTATGCCTAATCCCAAAAGTGGTACTGTTACAATGGATCTTGGTAATGCTGTAAAAGATGTAAAGGCAGGGAAGATTGATTTTAAAGTTGATAAAACCGGAATCATTCATGCCTCTGTTGCTAAAGTATCTTTTGAACCGGAAAAGATTTTAGATAACGCAAAAGAACTGATTCAAACAGTTGTTAAGCTAAAACCACCCGCTGCCAAAGGTACATACATTAAAAGTATTTACATGTCCTCTACCATGAGTCCTGGTATTCAGATTGAAACAAAATCGGTAACCCTTTAAAACAGGTTAATAGGTATTAATACATTACACGATGAGAAAAGAGGAAAAAAACCAACTTGTTGACTTGCTGGTTGAGAAATTAAATAAAAGTCAAATTATTTATCTGACTGATATTTCAGATCTGAATGCGGAAGACACCAGCAATTTGAGGCGGCAATGCTTCAAAAGAGACATCAGGTTGAGCGTTGTTAAAAACACCTTGCTTCGACTGGCAATGGAAAAATCCGAGAAGAACCTGGAAGGTTTTTACGGGATTTTAAAAGGCCCAACGTCGTTGATGTTTGCTGAAACTGGTAATGGTCCTGCAAAACTGATCAAAGAGTTGAGAAGGACCTCCGGCAAACCTGTTTTAAAAGGTGCATTTGTTGAGGAAATGACCTACCTTGGTGATGATCAACTGGATTTTCTGGTTAACATTAAATCGCGGGACGAATTATTGGCCGATCTTATTGCATTGTTGCAATCGCCCGCAAAAAATGTTATTTCAGCTTTGCAATCCAGTGGTCGGAATCTTACAGGAATTCTTAAAACATTATCTGAAAAAGAAGATAAGTAATTAATTATTAATTGAGTAAAAACAAAAAATTATATTTAAAATGGCTGACTTAAAGCAATTTGCAGAACAATTGGTGAATTTAACTGTTAAAGAAGTTAACGAACTGGCTCAAATCTTAAAAGATGAATATGGTACCGGACCAGCTGCCGGAGGGGGCGATGTTGCCCAGGTTGAAGAGCAAACGGCGTTCGATGTCATACTCAAAGCTGCCGGACAATCAAAACTGGCCGTTGTAAAACTGGTAAAAGAGTTAACCAGCCTTGGTTTGAAAGAAGCTAAGGAACTTGTTGATTCTGCTCCAAAAGCAATCAAGGAAGGGGTTGCAAAGGACGAAGCTGAAGCGTTGAAATCACAACTCGAAGAAGCTGGAGCAGAGGTTGAAATTAAATAGGGATCATAGACCTTTTGCAAGGGACTAGGCTGCCACGGCATTTGCAAATGCCGGGCGGTCTATTCCCATATACGTGAAACCTGGTACTTTCCTTATCATATTAACCCTTTAAATCGAGCAACTTTGGCTACAACCACCGCAAAAAAAAGAATAAATTTTGGGTCTACAAAAATAGGATTTGATTACCCTGATTTTTTAGATATCCAACTGCAATCATTTCAGGAGTTCTTCCAGCTTGAAACCAATCCCGACAATCGAACACAGGAAGGACTTTTCAAGGTTTTCAGCGAGAATTTTCCGATCACAGACGCCAGAAACAATTTTGTCCTCGAATTTCTTGATTACTTTATTGATCCGCCCAGGTATTCGATCGAAGAGTGCATCGAAAGAGGATTGACTTACAGTGTTCCTTTGAAAGCAAAATTGAAGTTGTATTGTACTGATCCTGAACATGAGGATTTTGAGACAATCATTCAGGATGTCTACCTGGGAATGATTCCCTATATGACACCGAAAGGAACATTCATCGTGAATGGTGCTGAGCGGGTGATTGTTTCTCAGCTTCATCGTTCTCCGGGCGTTTTCTTTGGTCAACATATGCATGCCAATGGAACTACCCTCTATTCGGCCAGGATTATTCCGTTTAAAGGTTCCTGGATGGAGTTCACAACCGATATCAACAATGTGATGTATGCTTACATCGACAGGAAGAAGAAATTACCCGTGACTACATTGCTCAGGGCAATCGGTTATGAAAGCGATAAAGACATCCTTGAAATATTCAAACTTGCGGAAGAGGTTAAAGTAAGTAAAACAGGCCTTAAAAAGGTTTTAGGCCGACGTCTTGCAGCCCGGGTTGTCAGAAGCTGGCTCGAAGACTTTGTTGACGAGGATACCGGTGAGGTTGTTTCCATTGAACGTACGGAAGTTATCATCGACAGGGAAACCATCCTCGAAAATCAGCATATAGATGAAATTGTTGATTCCGGTGTAAAAGAGATTTTATTGCACCGTGATGAAACAACTGCAACTGATTATTCCATTATTTTCAATACCCTTCAAAAAGATACGGCAAACTCTGAGAAGGAAGCCGTTGAATTCATTTACAGACAGTTGAGAAATGCTGAGCCGCCGGATGAAGAGACAGCCCGTGGAATCATTGATAAGTTGTTTTTCTCCGACAAAAGGTATGATCTTGGAGATGTGGGCCGTTACAGGATCAATAAAAAACTAGGTCTTAGTGTTGATTCAACAACTAAGGTTCTTACCAAGGAAGACATTGTTGACATTATCAAGTACCTGATTGAGTTGGTCAATTCAAAAACTGATGTTGATGATATAGACCATCTGAGTAACAGGAGGGTCCGGACTGTTGGAGAACAGCTCTATTCCCAGTTTGGCGTTGGTTTGGCCAGAATGGCCAGAACCATCAGGGAAAGGATGAATGTGCGTGACAATGAGGTGTTTACACCAACTGATCTGATCAATGCCAAGACGCTCTCTTCGGTCATTAACTCTTTTTTTGGAACCAATCAGTTGTCACAGTTTATGGACCAAACCAATCCGCTTTCAGAGGTGACTCATAAACGGAGGATTTCTGCGCTTGGGCCTGGTGGTCTTTCACGTGAAAGAGCTGGGTTTGAAGTCCGGGATGTCCATTTTACACATTATGGCCGTTTATGTACGATTGAAACACCGGAAGGACCCAATATTGGTCTTATTTCGTCCTTATGTGTCTATGCCAAGATCAACAAACTTGGTTTTATAGAAACACCATACCTGAAAGTGGAGGATGGCCAGGTAAAGCTGGGTGAACCTCCTGTTTATCTAAGTGCTGAAGAAGAAGAGGACAAAATTATTGCACAGGCCAGTACAGAGATTCATCCCAATGGAAATTTTGCAGATGACCGGATAAAAGTGAGGTATCTTGCTGATTACCCTATTGTCGAAAAAGACAAGGTAAACCTTATTGATATTGCACCCAATCAAATTGCTTCGATTGCTGCATCTCTGATTCCCTTCCTTGAGCACGACGATGCGAACCGTGCCCTGATGGGATCGAACATGATGCGTCAGGCTGTTCCTTTGCTCAACCCTGAGGTTCCGCTTGTTGGAACAGGTATAGAAGCCAATGTTGTCAGAGACTCCAGGGTTCTTTTGAATGCTGAGGGAGATGGTGTTGTTGAAAGTGTTGACGCAAGCGAGATCCGCATCAGGTATACCCGCAAAGAAGATGAAAAGCTGGTTAGTTTTGAAGATGACCTGAAGTCCTATACACTCACGAAATTCAAAAGGACGAATCAAAATACATGTATCAATCTGCGGCCTATTGTTAGAAAAGGTGATAAAGTCAGGAAGGGGCAGGTGTTATGCGAGGGGTATGCTACCAAAGATGGTGAACTGGCCATCGGACGCAATCTGATGGTGGCTTTTATGCCCTGGAAAGGATATAATTTTGAGGATGCCATTGTAATTTCAGAACGCGTTGTGAAAGAAGATATTTTCACTTCTGTGCATATCGAAGAGTTCACCCTTGAGGTTCGGGATACCAAGCGTGGAATTGAAGAGCTCACGGCTGATATTCCTAATATCAGTTCTGAAGCAACAAAGGATCTTGACGACAATGGAATCATCCGGATAGGAGCTGAAGTCAAAGAAGGTGATATTCTAATTGGTAAGATAACACCCAAAGGAGAGTCAGATCCCACACCTGAAGAAAAGCTCCTCAGGGCTATCTTTGGCGACAAAGCAGGTGATGTGAAAGATGCTTCTCTCAAGGCACCTCCATCCATGAAGGGCGTTGTGATTGAAAGAAAACTTTTCTCGCGTGCTATTAAGGATAAGAAATCCAAGACAAAAGAGAAAGATATCATTAAAAAACTCGATGATGAATACCTTAAAAGTTCAAATGAACTGAAAGTTAAACTCATCGAAAAACTTAACGTACTGGTTGGCGGGAAAACATCACAGGGTGTTTACAATAAATTCAAAGAGGAAATAGTCTCCCGCAAAACCAAATTTACTTTGAAGGTTTTACAGGGAATAGATTATCTGAATGTCAATCCGGCAAAATGGACGACTGATAAAGAGAAGAACGAACTAATAAAAACCCTTATCAACAACTACACCATAAAGTATAAGGAGGTTCTTGGCATATACAACCGCAAGAAATTTGTTGCCAGCGTTGGTGACGATCTTCCAAACGGAATTGTTCAGATGGCCAAAGTATTTGTTGCCAAAAAGCGGAAGCTTACGGTGGGTGATAAAATGGCCGGCCGGCATGGGAATAAGGGTATTGTTGCCAAAATAGTGCGTGAAGAAGATATGCCTTTCCTTGAAGATGGAACACCTGTTGACATAGTACTCAACCCACTTGGGGTACCTTCCCGTATGAACCTTGGCCAGATTTACGAGACTATTCTCGGATGGGCGGGAGAGAAGCTGGGTTTAAAATTCGCATCCCCGATTTTTGATGGGGCAACTCTTGAACAAATCAATGATTATCTTAAAAAGGCAAGTCTTCCTGAAAATGGAATGGTTTACCTGTATGATGGGGCCACGGGTCAGAGGTTTGAGCAGCCTGCCACAGTTGGATACATCTATATGCTTAAACTCCATCACATGGCTGATGATAAAATGCATGCCCGTTCTATAGGACCATATTCTCTTATCACTCAGCAACCGCTGGGAGGTAAAGCGCAATTCGGAGGTCAGCGGTTTGGGGAAATGGAGGTCTGGGCTTTGGAAGCCTTTGGTGCTGCCAATATCCTTCAGGAGGTATTGACCGTAAAATCTGATGATGTGATCGGAAGAGCTAAGGCGTATGAGGCTATTGTTAAAGGAGAGAATATGCCAAGGCCAAATGTTCCAGAATCATTTAATGTCCTTGTACATGAACTGAGGGGACTTGGGCTCAATATTACTTTTGACAGGTAATAGAACCCTATTGTTTATAATTCTGTTAATCTGAAAAGTTAATAATTAAAGTATGCCATTCAGAAGAGAAGAAAAAATTCCAGGAGATTTTTCCAAAATAACGATTAGTCTCGCTTCGCCGGAGATGATCCTCGAAAGATCATATGGTGAGGTTACAAAACCTGAAACTATCAATTACCGGACTTACAAACCGGAGCGTGACGGCCTTTTTTGTGAAAGGATATTTGGCCCTGTTAAGGATTGGGAATGCCATTGCGGTAAATACAAAAGAATTCGTTACAAAGGCATTGTCTGCGACCGTTGTGGAGTTGAAGTCACTGAAAAGAAAGTGCGTAGAGAGCGCATGGGCCATATTCAACTTGTTGTTCCGGTGGTTCATATATGGTTCTTCAGGTCACTTCCGAATAAAATTGGTGCACTTCTCGGACTTCAAACCAAAAAGCTCGATTCCATCATTTATTACGAGCGCTACGTAGTGATAAATCCAGGTGTCAAGGAAGCGGATGGTATTAATTATCTTGATTTCCTGACCGAAGAAGAATATTTTGATATCATTGAAACACTTCCTCCTGACAACCAATACCTTGATGACAGTGATCCGAATAAATTCATCGCCAAAATGGGAGCTGAAGCCATTCATGATTTACTGGCCAGGCTTAACCTCGATAAACTTTCCTATGAATTGAGATTTAAAGCTGATAATGAAACTTCTCAGCAACGCAAGCAGGAAGCTTTGAAAAGATTGCAGGTATTTGAAGCCTTCAGGGATGGTATGACCCGTATAGAAAACCGGCCTGAGTGGATGATTGTTAAAGTAGTTCCTGTCATTCCACCTGAACTTCGGCCATTGGTTCCGCTGGACGGTGGCCGTTTTGCGACTTCCGACCTCAATGACCTTTACCGAAGGGTTATTATCAGAAATAACAGACTGAAGAGACTGATTGAGATCAAGGCTCCGGATGTGATTATGCGCAATGAAAAACGAATGTTACAGGAGGCTGTGGACTCTCTCTTTGACAATTCAAGAAAATCAAATGCCGTGAAGACTGAATCCAACAGAGCATTGAAATCATTGAGCGATAGTCTGAAGGGTAAACAGGGACGGTTCCGGCAAAATCTGCTCGGAAAACGTGTTGATTACTCAGGAAGGTCAGTCATAGTTGTTGGCCCTGAATTGAAGCTTAATGAATGTGGTATACCCAAAGAGATGGCATCCGAGCTTTTCAAGCCTTTTATTATCAGAAAAATGCTTGAAAGGGGAATTGTTAAAACGGTGAAATCAGCCAAGAAAATTGTTGACAGAAAGGACCCTGTTGTATGGGATATTCTTGAAAATGTTTTAAAAGGTCACCCGGTTTTATTAAACCGTGCTCCGACGCTTCACAGGTTGGGTATTCAGGCCTTTCAACCCAAATTGATTGAAGGAAAAGCCATACAGTTGCATCCGCTGGTTTGTACTGCATTCAATGCTGACTTTGATGGTGATCAGATGGCTGTTCATGTGCCACTTGGAAATGCTGCCATACTCGAAGCCCAGATGCTGATGCTTGCATCACATAATATTCTTAATCCTGCCAATGGCGCACCCATCACCGTTCCTTCTCAGGATATGGTTCTTGGCCTTTACTATATGACCAAGGCGAGGAAAAGTACTTCTGAAAAGCCGGTGAAAGGAGAGGGTTCCGTTTTTTATGGTGCTGAAGAGGTTATCATTGCTTACAATGAAAAAAAACTAGACCTTCATGCCATCATCAAGTGCAAAGTTGAAGTAGAAGAAGATGGGGAGTTACTGGAAAAAATTATTGAAACCACTGCCGGCCGGGTTCTCTTCAATGAAGTCGTTCCCAGTGGAATTGGCTTCATTAACCAGTTGCTTACCAAAAAAGCCTTGCGGGATATAATCGGGGATGTGCTGAAGATTACCGGCACTGCCGAAACATCCAGCTTTCTTGACAGCATCAAGAACCTTGGATTTACAATGGCTTATGAAGGAGGATTATCATTTAACTTAGGGGACGTGGTAATTCCGGAGGTGAAAGAGGGTCTCATTCTTGAAGCGAACAACGAGGTGGAAGAGGTCCTTAATAATTATAACATGGGCTTCATCACGATCAACGAGCGCTATAACCAAATCATTGATATTTGGACACATACGAATTCGCGCCTTACTCAGACGCTCATGACCAATCTGACCAATGACAACCAGGGGTTTAATCCCATCTACATGATGCTTGATTCGGGGGCCAGAGGATCAAAAGAGCAGATCAGGCAGCTGTCTGGAATGAGGGGTTTGATGGCCAAACCTCAAAAATCAGGGGCAACTGGTGGTGAAATCATCGAAAATCCAATTTTATCGAATTTTAAAGAAGGATTGTCAGTTCTTGAGTACTTTATTTCCACGCACGGCGCCCGTAAAGGTTTGGCCGATACCGCGCTAAAAACAGCTGATGCCGGCTATCTGACCAGAAGGCTGGTGGATGTAGCTCAGGATGTGGTGATCACAGAGCGCGACTGTGGCACTCTCAGGGGGTTAAGAACAACTGCACTCAAGAAAAATGAAGAAATAGTTGAAACACTGTATGACAGGATTTTGGGTAGAACCTCTCTCCATGACATTTATCATCCGCAGACAGGAGAACTTTTGATTTCCGGGGGAGATGAATTAACTGAACCAGTTTGTCATAAAATTGAGGAATCTCCAATTGAAGAGGTAGAGATCCGATCGGTTCTCACCTGTGAGTCTAAACATGGTGTATGTTCAAAGTGTTATGGAAGGAACCTGGCTACAGGCCGGATGGTCCAGAAAGGGGAAGCCGTTGGTGTGATTGCCGCACAATCTATTGGAGAGCCCGGAACACAGTTGACACTGAGAACTTTTCACGTGGGAGGTACCGCTTCAAACATCGCTATCTTATCGAAAATTGAGGCTAAATATAGCGGAAAGATTGAGATCGAAGAGTTACGCTTTGTTGAATTTGTTGATTTCGAAAAGAGAAAATACGATATTGTGATTGGCCGTTCAGCTGAAATGCGGATCATCGACAAGAAAACCGGAATTACACTGATGTCTAGTAATATCGCTTATGGTGCAAAGCTTTATTTTAAGAATGGCACAGATGTGCAAAAGGGAGATATCGTTGCTGAATGGGATCCCTATAATGCTGTAATTGTCTCAGAGTTTGGCGGGAAAATTAAATTCGACAGTATTGTCGAGGGTGAAACCTTCAGGGTTGAGTCGGATGAGCAAACCGGCTATCATGAAAAAGTAATTATTGAGGCAAGGAAAAAAGTAAGTAATCCGCGAATCCTTGTCCTGAATGATAAAAATGAAGAGCTAAGGGCTTATGATATTCCCGTTGGATCCCACATCATTGCCGAAGAAGGCAAGGTGATCAGAGGAGGTGATATCCTGGTGAAAATTCCGAGAGCTATTGGAAAATCCGGTGATATTACCGGTGGTTTGCCCAGGGTAACCGAATTGTTTGAAGCCCGGAACCCGTCGGATCCGGCAAAGGTAGCCGAGATCGATGGTATCGTATCTTTTGGAAAGAAACTAAAGCGGGGTAACCGTGAGGTAATCATCACTTCCAAGTCAGGAGAGGAAAAACGTTATCTGATCCCTACTTCAAAGCAGATTTTAGCTCAAGAGAATGATTATGTGAAAGCCGGAACTCCTTTGTCTGAAGGTGCTCTTACCCCTTCTGACATCCTTGCCATCAAGGGGCCTATGAAGGTCCAGGAATACATTGTAAATGAAATTCAGGAAGTATACCGGCTGCAGGGTGTGAAGATCAACGATAAACATTTTGAAACTATAGTGCGGCAAATGATGCGCAAAGTTGAGGTGGATGATCCGGGTGATACAAAATTCCTTGAAGGTGAACTGGTCAATAAAATTGATTTCCAGGATGAAAATGATAGTGTTTTCAGTAAAAAAGTAATCATTGACCCAGGTGAATCACAACTATACAAAGCCGGAATGATTGTTAGCGCCAGAAAGCTTAGAGAAGAGAACTCACTCTTGAAACGGAAGGATAAAAAACTGATCGATGCACGCGATGCCAGACCAGCAACAGCAAGACAGGTTCTTCAGGGAATTACAAGGGCATCTTTGCAGACAACCAGTTGGATATCAGCAGCTTCTTTCCAGGAAACCACCAAAGTCCTGACACAGGCATCTATCAATGCAAAAACAGATGATCTGGCGGGATTGAAAGAAAATGTGATTGTTGGCCATCTTATTCCAGCCGGTACCGGACTGCGAGACTATGAACATTTGATTGTTGGTTCTCAGGAGGAATACGATGCATTGATGGCCTCTAAACGTGAATAGTTCCTTTAGAAAAATAATAGAATACTATGTCTGATCCTAAAAAAAATCAAATCAACATCGAATTAACCGATGAAATGGCGGAAGGAATTTACTCCAACCTGGCCATCATTACGCATTCACATTCAGAATTTATTATTGATTTTGTTAAAATTTTGCCTGGCATTCCGAAGGCCAAAGTTAAATCAAGGATCATACTGACACCTCAACATGCGAAAAGGTTATTCAGAGCGCTGCAAGACAATATTTCAAAATATGAACGCATGCATGGGGAAATCATTGCGCCTGAAACAGAGGGGTTGCCGTTGAATTTGGGAGGACCTACCGCGCAGGCCTGAACCCCGCTTAAACCAGGTAATCGCAACCCTCAAATGGCGGGTGCAATAATTTATTACTTATCAAACCGTTGTCTTACAGTTTGAAAACGCATCCAATCCATATATGTGCAGTTACATTGCTGGCAATCATTTCTTTGGTTCCACTGATAATTTCAGCACAGGAGCCAACCATTATTCAGCTCATAAAAGCTGATTTTCAGAGGTATGACAGAAGAATAGGTGTGGATGTTCAACGATTGATCGGAAACGTCATACTGAAGCAGGACAGTACATATCTTCACTGCGACAGCGCATATCTTTACGAAGCAACCAACAGTTTTGACGGGTTCGGGAATGTGTGGATCAAAGTGTCAGATTCATTGAACATCTACAGTACGCTTCTACAGTATGATGGAAATACTAAACTTGCAGAATTGCACCAGAATGTAAGGCTTGTTGATAAACAATCCACTTTGTATACGGAGCATCTCTGGTATGACCGGAATACAAGAATTGCCTACTATAAAACAGGTGGAAAAATAGTTGATACTGCGAATGTATTGACAAGTACCGTTGGATATTACTTTACCGATCAGAAAAGGGCTTATTTCCGGGATGATGTCAAACTTGTGAATCCTGATTACGAGATGGTAACGGACACCATGTTGTACCACACCAATACGGAGGTTTCTGAGTTTTTTGGACCCACGTCTATCATCAGCGAAGAGAACCTGATCTATTGTGAGAATGGCTGGTACGACACCCGGAATGATATCGCACAGTTTAGTGAGAATGCTTATATCTTAACCCGGGAGCAAAAACTCGAAGGGGATAGTATATACTATGACAGGAATATTGACTTTGGTAAGGCATTGAAAAATGTAATACTTTCCGATACAGTTCAGGAGATGGTTGTTTATGGCCAATATGGTGAGTTCACGCGAAGCGAGGGATTTGCATTTGTCACTGACAGTGCAGTGGCTGTCTTGATTGACAGGGTTGATTCACTCTTTCTTCATTCTGATTCACTGTTTATTTATTTTGATTCAACCCAGCAGGTTCAATCCATGGCTGGATATTACCATGCAAAATTCTTTAGAAATGATATGCAGGGCATGTGCGATTCGCTGATTTACAACTTTGCCGACTCTACCATTTTTCTTTATAAACAGCCTGTGCTTTGGTCTGATGAAAACCAACTGACAGCGGACTCAATCCGGATTGCCATGGCCAATAATCAGGTAGATACGCTCGCTTTACTGGGCAATGCTTTTATCATCTCAATGGACGATACAATTAGCAGGGAAACTTTTAATCAGATCAAGGGGAAAGTAATGACAGGATACTTTTCAGCTAATAAATTGGTTAAGATTGTAGTGATCGGTAACTCGGAAACAGTTTACTATGTCAGGGAAGAGGATGGAAGTCTGATTGGCATTAACCTGGCCTATTCAAGTGATATGCAAATCAGTCTAAGGGAGAATAAGATCGAAACCATCACGTATATCACAATGCCCGATGCGCAACTCTATCCATATCATGAATTTCCGCAGGAAAAACAAAGACTGAGGGATTTTATCTGGCTTGAACCACGCCGACCGAAAAACAAGGACGATATTTTTGTTTGGTAAGCATCTTTTCTGTTACGAAATACTGTCATTAAGTGCTGATCAGTGCGGTGAAACATATATTTTTTGAGTAACCGGATAATTCAGTCCTGATATTTTGACGACGCAGATCCCACTGAATTTATAAGGCAATGCAATGGATTTTCCTGGTTTGATAATTTGTTTTGCTAATCGCTGGCCCGTTATATTATAAATCTCCATCTCGAAATATTGATCCTCAAGATCAGCTTCAGTAGAAAAAAGATAAATTTTACCTTTTGAATATACGGCTGTCAGCGACATTGATGATGGATAGGTTGAAATGTTACTTGCTCCTTCCAAAAAGAGCCATTCATAAGCCACTTTAAATTGTGTTCTCCACAGATATTCATTGTGCTGGCCACCTTGCACCACTTTCAGGAAAATCTCTTCATCACTGAATCCGGCCGCGTTCAGTGTGTCTTTCATCTGGTTCATTTCCTGCACCAAACTTCCGCTTTCGTTTGTGCCTCCCATCATGTAGTAGCGAATAGCATTTTGTTTCCCGGTTTCATAAGCGAAGACAAAAGAGGAATCACTGAACCAAAACGAAGGAGAGAAAATCCCGGCTTTGGAGAAGAGATCCTGGTATTTCAAACCAATATAATGTGAGATCAAACCTCCCAATGAACTCCCCATCACACCAGTAAACTCCCTTTCGGGTTTGGTGCGGAAGTTTTGGTCAATGTATGGTTTGAGCGTTTCAACGATGAAAGTTGCATATAGATCACCTTCTCCGCCGCCATGCTGTGGGTTGATCCAGGGCGTGTATTCATTGATCCGGTGAATACCTCCGTTGTCGATGCCCACAACTATGGGAACCTCTTTGCCCAGATCAAAAAGCGCATTCAGTGTTTCGTCAACCTCCCATTCTCCGGCAAACGATGTGGCCAGGTCGAAAAGGTTTTGTCCATCGTGCATGTACAACACGGGATAGTGTTTTGTTGTAGTCTCATAATCGGGAGGAAGGTAGAGCCATATTCTGCGATTGCGATTGAGTTGTGGTATGAAAAAACTTTCATCCATAACAATCACATTTTCAGCAGCAGTATGATTTGAACCTCCGAGGTCTTCCCAGCTCTGGATCACAATTTCAAGCGTGTCAGATGACCCGAAGGTAAATGTCCGGTTCGGAAGAAAACCGCCATTCTCATTGCCTTCAACGGTCTGCCAGTCGCCCCGTGTAAATTTGAACTCGATGGTTCCGGTTCCCTGAATTGTAATTTGAGGTTTGCCCTGCAGGTTGGGTTGCAGCACATAATCCGGATCTCCCGGATTCCAGCCCTGAAAATTCCCGGCAATGTAAATGTTGTCACCCTGGGGTGTGTTGGGCGGCATAGAGGTGACGATCATCGTAACCTCAGCCGAAACCAGACAGAGGTTCAACAACAAAAGAGCCGATGTTTCAAGGATAATAAATTGCTTCATTTTATACAAATCAAATTGTTTAATGCAAAGATGCAGCAGTATTATGAGAAAACAAAATATAGGTTAGGTATTAGTCCATTAATTCACATCCGGTTTTGCTGGGAGATGTCTCACTCCTACGCCAAGGCTAATCCAGAGGTTGGACATGACAGGATAAACAGTTTGATGTTCGAAGTTCGATGTTGAGTTCACGGTCACAGTTTTCAGTTCAGTCAGCAATTTAGCAATTTAACAATTCAACTTATAACATTTCCTAACCTTTGCGTTGGATAAAGCGTGGGAGTGAGGAAGCCCCTTGCTTTTTACTTAAACAATTTTTCCATCCTGTTATTTAGAACCAGAATTAATAACACTCATAAATATCTGATAAACAGGACTATACCCCCCCCCTCAAATGCACATTTTTTTTCCTTCATGTAATTGGTTTGTCCTTATTTTTGTAAACAGAAGAAAAACTACTTGATTATGGATGAAATATCAAATACCAATCATCTACCGCAAATTCAAAAGGCTTTTGATAATAAACCCGGAAACAGTGGCCACTGTCTCCGGGCAATAAACCGTTATTTAACTGTATAAACAAAGAAAGGAGGTAAGATTAAAACTATTCTAAGTAGTGTCTGTCTTTAAACTTCAAACTGTTGATAACAGAAGTATTTACGGGGTTAAAGATAAAAACAGTATTACTACTTTTAGGGAAAAATGAAATTATTTGAAGATTTGCAACTTAAGTTTGAGCAGCCCAACTGGGCCCGCGATCCTGAATTGGGGCTGATAGACACCATATTAGAGAAATATCCTAATTTGTATAAATTGCTTTCAAGCGACATTACTGTAGGTTGTAAAAATTCCATATTTGGTCGTGGCGACACACCGAGTGTAGAACAAATTGTAAGGGCAGCAATTTACAAAGAACTAAAGGGTTTGGATTATCGTGAATTAGCTTATCACCAGACTGATTCACGTATTTGTGCAC
>JBLRXC010000047.1:0-18819 GCA_047920975.1 Bacteroidales bacterium
GCCAGGGGTATCAATGGAACTAAAAGGAATGCGATCAGCACATCAAGAAATCTCTTGCTTCTCCTGTTCCTGATATGAGCTATTGAATCAAGCTCAATGATATAAATATCACCCGAAGTATTTATAGATTTGCTTCCAATAATGGATAAGCTTTCGGGAGGTGCAATTTTGAAATCAACCTGGGAAGCATTCCATTCCGACATGATATCAATGATGGTTTGCGCGGGAACATCTTTTGCGCAAAAAATTACCTCGTCAATGTCATAGATGGCTATGATTTCCTTTATTTGTCCGAGTTGCCCTATAAAACCCTCTGAATGATTGCCGGATTCCTTCATTGAGACAAGCCCGATGAATCCGGGGTTCATATCGGCTTTTCTGAGAAGGTCAGCCACCCGTTCGGCTTCGGCCTTGTCCCCAACAATAATGAAACGCTTGTTTAATTTTACACCCAGTTTAAAATTTCTCAGTTTTAAAAGGTGGAGGATAATTCTTAGACCAATCATTGAAATCAGTCCCCACAGTGCTCCAAATATGATAATGGCTCTGGAAAATCTGAACTCTTCGGGTAAAAGTGCATATCCTGTTAGTATAACAATGGTTCCAACAATCAGTCCTTTGATGATGGTTGATAATTTAATTGGCCTGTCATACCCTCCGCTCATCCATACACTAAAAAGCCAGATGATAATATAGAAAGGAACGGCCACTGAAACAATTTCGACCGGATAATTTCCTCCTTCAGGGAAAATGATTTTATGTTCCCAGTAGTCTTTGATGAACAACAAACCTCCCAAGATTAGTATTGCATCTGTCAGGGGGAGGGTAATGCGGGAAAAAAAACGGTTGACAATGGCCATAAATGCTCTGAAATAAATAGCCATATTGATCAGAAGTGATAGGTGCGATGCATTTTTGGAGGTGAAATGTTTTTTTGCAAAAATAATCATGGCATGGTAGAAAACGAGCACATAATTCAGGCTTCCCTTTTTGGTGCTCTCGCCTTTATAGTGAATGATACGGGCCTCAGGGTAATAAAAGTTTTTATAACCAGCCTTGGTGATTCTGTATGAAAGGTCAATATCTTCGCCATACATGAAAAAAGCTTCATCCAGATAACCGATTTGATCCAGAAGTGATTTCCGGATAAGCATGAACGCGCCTGACAAAATATCTACTTCATGGGTTTTTTCTTTATCAAGGTATCCCAGATGATAGCGTCCAAACTTTTCTGATTTAGGGAAAAGCCGGGAGAGACCAAAAATTTTATAGAAAGCAACCCATGGAGTAGGTAATCCACGCTTTGATTCTGGCAGAAAAATACCTTTCCCGTCCACCATTTTTACACCAAGACCTCCGGCATCGGGGTGCCCATCCATGAACCGGATCACTTTTTCAAAAGTATCGTGTTCGACTACAGTATCGGGATTTAATAAAAGAATGTATTCTCCTTTTGACAGCGCAATTGCCTGATTGTTAGCTTTTGAGAATCCGACATTTTGTTGATTGACAATGATTCGAAACTCACTGAATTTTTCATGAAGCATCTCAACCGACCCATCAACCGAATTGTTATCAACGATAAATACCTCAGCATCTATTGCACTGATGGCATTTTTAACAGAGTGGAGACATTGTTCCAGAAAGTATTTGACATTGTAATTGACAATAATGATTGAAAGCTTCATGTCAGCCTTTAAAGATTTTTGCCCCAAATTTAACATTTCTGCCAGATTACCTCAATAAATTTGAATTGCAGATACCTTATTTAGAATAAATATTTTTTGCTATGGTTATTTTTGAGTTAAGTATTACAATATTAGTAGAATAAGCCATCCATAATTGATGTGCTTTCAGTGCCAGACATAATTTCTATAAACTTGCTTGGTGTTTTTATAATTTTGTAAATCAGTAATTCAATACCCTTATGGACATCAATCAGAAAATCCTGGACATATTGCATGAAGCAAATGAGCCCCTGAGACCGGCCGACATGGTATTGAGATCCGGGCTCAACAAAGAAGAGGTTGATCAGGTCATCAACAGATTAAAAAAAGAAAATAAAATTTTCAGTCCCAAACGGTGTTTTTATGAAATTCGGAAATAACCCACCTCAATAAAAATTCTAAAATGGGACATGTTATTCAATTTTCAGAAGCCGCCTTCATCGCACTTCACGGTATGGTAATCGTTGCAAAATCGGAGGGACTAACCAATGTCATTACGATTGCCGGACAGCTCGACAGTTCACGCCACCATGTGGCAAAGGTAATGCAACGACTCGTAAAGGATGGATTTCTTCATTCTCATAGAGGACCCAATGGTGGCTTTGTTCTGAAAAAATCCCCTGAGCAGATCACCCTGCTGGATATTTATGAA
Organism: Bacteroidales bacterium; assembly: GCA_047920975.1. GTDB lineage: Bacteria > Bacteroidota > Bacteroidia > Bacteroidales > JAADJA01 > JAADJA01. The sequence goes on from JBLRXC010000047.1 coordinate 2,380, forward strand.
TCTGTTGAAGGCAAAATTGAAATTGGAGATTGCCCGCTTGATAATCCGATCTGTCCTTTCGATAAGTGTATTTTTAACAATGTTACCAAAAAGTTGACACAGGAATTTGTGAATCATATGAAAGGTGAGACCTTGAATAAATTCCTCTGATGACTAAAGTTATAATATTTAAGCCTGCTCAGTTGGTTTAAACACTAAGTCTTCCTTTTTATTTGGCATAACTGATGGCACGTGTTTCTCTGATCACAGTAATTTTAATCTGACCAGGATAGGTCATTTCATCCTGAATTTTCTTTGACAAATCGAAGGATATTTGCGTGGCCTCATTATCAGAGATTTTTTCTGCACCCACAATAACCCTGAGTTCTCTTCCTGCTTGTATAGCATAGGTTTTAACAACTCCCGGGTAAGTTAAGGCAAGTTCTTCAAGTTTTTTCAATCGCTGAATATAGGCTTCCACCACTTCTCTCCGGGCACCTGGTCTCGCTCCGGAAATGGCATCACAAACCTGAACAATAGGAGCTATCAGGTTTTCCATCTCAACCTCATCATGATGCGATCCAATGGCATTGCAGACCTCTGGCATCTCCTTGAACTTTTCAGCGAGTTTCATCCCTAAAAGTGCATGTGGCAATTCCGGTTCGTTATCAGGAACCTTTCCGATGTCGTGGAGCAAACCAGCTCTTTTGGCAAGTTTTGGATTCAGTCCTAACTCTGAAGCCATGGTAGCACATAGGTTGGCAACCTCCTTCGAGTGTTGCAACAGGTTTTGACCATACGAGGAGCGGTATTTCATCTTTCCAACAATCCGGACCAATTCATGGTGCATCCCATGGATACCCAGGTCAATGGTTGCACGTTTCCCGGCCTCGACAATCTCCTGGTCAATCTGTTTTTTTGTCTTCATTACCACCTCTTCAATCCTGGCGGGGTGTATACGTCCGTCAGTAACCAGCTTGTGGAGGGATTGCCTGGCAATTTCCCTGCGGACAGGATCGAAGGAAGACAACAAGATGGCATCGGGTGAATCATCAATGATAATTTCAACGCCGGTTAATGCTTCGAGTGTCCGTATATTTCTCCCTTCACGGCCGATGATTCGTCCTTTAATCTCATCATTTTCGATATTGAAGACCGAAACGGAATTTTCAATGGCATGCTCTGTAGCTGTTCGCTGGATTGTTTCGATAACAATTTTTTTTGCTTCCCTGTTTGCCGTTAGTTTAGCTTCTTCCATGATGTCATTGATATGGACGACTGCTTCTGAACGTGCCTGGTCTTTCAGTGTTTCAATGAGCTGGGCTTTTGCTTCCTGGGCAGATAAACTGCTGATAGTTTCAAGTGCCTCCACCTGTCTTTTCTGTGCCTTTTCAAGATCTGATTGTCTTTTGTTGACCATGTCAAGCTGGGCATTCAGATTTTCCCTGATCGTATCAACCTCTTTTTGTTTTCTTCTTAGCTCTTCAATTTTTTGAGAGATTCCGGCCTCTTTTTGTTTCAGCCTGTTTTCGTTGGCCTGCAGGGTCGAATTTCTCTCCTGGATCATTTTTTCATGTTCCGATTTTAAGGCTAAAAACCGCTCTTTTGCCTGAAGAATTTTCTCCTTTTTTATAACCTCGCCCTTTTCTTCAGCTTCTATTAATAGGCGTTCGCTTTTCTTTTCAACTTTTTTTCTGAGAACTGTGCTTGTTATCAGAAACCCCAGAATTAGCCCGGCTAATCCTGCGATGATAATAAATATAACTGGGTCCATTTTTCGATGATTTAATAGAAAAAAACAGCAATAAAAAAACCCGCAACATCCAAGGAGGTTTAGTAAACCCCTAAAGACACGGTTAGGGTTGCCAGTCTCTTCGAAAGTCCACTGCTCCTTTTTTGGGGAGACCCTGCCAAAGGAAGGGGTGAGGCCTTTTCTAATAGACTATGAGCATTCCCTTAAGATTGTAATGTTGAGTTTACAAACAAGTGTTGAATGACTGCGGGTAATCGTTTATCCCATAAAGGGATAGTATCAAAGAACGTGGACTCAATAATCAACCAAATCTTTTTCCAGCAAAATCTCAATTTCATTAAGCTCCTTCATAGATTCCTGCTCATGTTCTGTCAATATTTCGTTTTTCTGAAATACAGCGGTGGTTTTCTCTAATGCTACCATCGCCAAAAGATCCTGTTTATCATTAAACGCATAATTTTCAGAATATTGCTTTACTTTTTTGTTTATTTCATTGGCAGCTTTTCTAACTCCCTCCTCCTCGTTTCTTTCGATAGTTAACCTGTAAGACCTGTCGGCAATTACAACTGTTATTTTCAATTCATCCATTGCTCAGGGGGTTATTACAACCAGATTTTATTTGTTAAGAAGTCCAATACATTTATCAATCTCCCGCACCATTTCATCAATCCTCTTTTTTACATCACTGTTTAAATCTCCGTTATTAACTGATTTAGCAAATATTAAAATTTTATTTTTCTCTGTTAATTCTTCAATTGTTTTATTTTGCAACGCTATTTTATCCTGAAACGCTTTTTGTTTTTGGAGTAACTCCATATTTTCAATACTGAGCTTCCTTTTTAGGTCGATCAGTTGGATTACTTTTTCCCGAATCCTTCTGATCATGATGAGTGATTCGCCCATTCGAAAATATTAATAACGATCAGGTTGCAAATGTATTTAAAAACCTGAATGAATTCAAGTTTGAATCTATAAATTTTTGATTTTATTCCAGTATCAGACAGATAAAATCCAGGGGAACAATTGTAATGCTATATTTTACAGGTATTCTGATACAGGCATGCACGTACAAACCAGATTCCTGTCACCATATGCATCATCTATCCGTGTTACAGGAGGCCAAAACTTTGAAGGATTTACGAAAGGAGCGGGCAGTCCGGCTTTTTCTCTTGAATAGGGCCTTGTCCATTGCTCATCAATAACCATTTCTATTGTGTGTGGTGCATTCTTGAGCACATTGTTGTTTTTGTCTGCCTTGCCTTGCTCAATCTCTGCAATTTCCTGCCTTATTTTTATCATTGCGTCAATAAACCGGTCAAGTTCATCAAGAGATTCACTTTCGGTTGGTTCAACCATTAATGTTCCATGGACCGGAAATGCAACTGTAGGTGCATGGAAACCATAGTCTATCAATCGTTTTGCAATGTCGATTACCGAAATTTCAGCAGATTTGGCAAAGCCGTTACAATCAAGAATCATTTCGTGTGCGACCCGTGATTTTTTTCCGGTATAAAGTATTTTATAGTGACCTTCAAGTTTCGATTTAAGGTAGTTGGCGTTCAATATCGCTATTTCAGTCGCTTCACGGAGTCCCCGGTTTCCGAGTAGCTTAATATAACCATACGATATTGGGAGGATCATTGCACTGCCAAAAGGAGCTGAACTCACCGGTGTGATGGCTTTTAATCCGCCAGTTTTAACCAATGGATGACCTGGTAAAAAGGGTGCTAAATGTCTGGCAACGCCTATGGGCCCTACCCCTGGTCCACCCCCGCCATGAGGGATCGCAAAGGTCTTGTGAAGGTTCAGGTGACAAACATCTGCTCCAATGATGCCCGGCTTTGTGAGTCCAACCTGTGCATTCATATTGGCCCCATCCATGTACACCTGACCTCCGTTTTGATGAATAATTTCAACTACTTCCCGGATGTTCTCCTCGAACACCCCGTGTGTTGAAGGATATGTAACCATGATAGCAGCCAGGCTGGTCCTGTGGGCTTCTGCTTTGTTTCTAAGGTCATTAAGGTCAATATTCCCTTCTTCATCACAGGTAACAATAACTACTTTCATGCCTGCCATGACTGAAGATGCTGGATTGGTCCCGTGAGCAGATGAGGGGATCAGGCAGATGTCCCTGTTTCCCTCTCCAATACTCTGCAGGTACTCCCGAATGACAAGTAGTCCTGTATATTCCCCTGATGCGCCGGAATTTGGCTGAAGTGAAATGGAATGAAACCCGGTTATGATGCTCAAATCATTTTCAAGGCTACTGATCAGTTCAAGATATCCGGCTACCTGGTCTGCCGGCGCAAATGGATGGATCTCTCCAAATTCAGGCCAACTCAGGGAAAACAATTCTGCTGCCGCATTTAGTTTCATGGTGCATGACCCCAGGGGAATCATTGTTCTGTTTAAAGCGAGGTCTTTGTTCTCCAGTGTTTTTATATACCTCATCATAGCGGTTTCGGAATGATAAGTATTGAAGACCGGGTGCGATAAAAATGCAGTTGTACGCTTTAAAAAAGCAGGGACCGTTTCTTTTTTCAAAGGTGACATGCCGATGATCTGAAATGATGTATTGCTTGCCTCAGCGAAAATTTTCAGAATAGTGTTCACATCATCCAATGATGTGGTTTCATCCAAAGCTACGGAAATCTTATTTGAGTCAATAAACCGGAAGTTGCATTCATGGGATTCGGCAATTCGTTTAAGATCTGCTTCCGTCACCGAAGCAGGAATTTTAAGCGTGAGCGTATCAAAAAAGGTATTGTTAATTAATTCGAATCCATACCGGCTCGACTCCTCTGAAAGAGTAACAGCCAGCTGGTGAATATCAGTGGCAATTGCTTTCAGTCCTTTATGCCCATGGTAAGCTGCATAAAACCCGGCCATTATAGCAAGCAAAGCCTGAGCAGTACATATATTGGAAGTTGCTCGTTCTCTTTTGATATGTTGTTCACGGGTCTGCAAGGCCATTCTCAGTGCTCTGTTTCCATTCGCATCCAGGGATATTCCAATGATCCTGCCCGGGATACTTCGTTTGTATTTTTCTATCGTGGCAAAATAAGCTGCATGAGGACCTCCGAAGCCCATTGGTATTCCAAACCGCTGGCTTGATCCAACAACCACATCTGCTCCCCATTCTCCGGGTGGTTTCAGGAGTGTAAGACTAAGCAGATCTGAGGCAACAATGACATCAATCTGTACATCATGTGCCTGATTTACAAGTGTTTCATAAGCATGAATTCCACCCCATTGATCAGGGTATTGCAGAATTAAACCGAAGATATCTTTTGTCAGCTTAAAATGTTGATGATCAGCAACCTCAATTTGAATACCCAGGGGCAATGCACGGGTTTTCAACACTTCTATTGTTTGTGGAAAAATGTTTTCAGCAACAAGAAATATATTGGAACCTTGTTTTATTTTTTCACGTGATCGGCTATTGTAAAGCATAATCATAGCCTCAGCAGCAGCAGTTCCTTCATCCAGCAGAGAGGAGTTTGCAATGGGAAGTCCGGTTAAGTCACTGACCATGGTCTGAAAATTGAGCAACGCCTCTAACCTTCCCTGCGAAATTTCGGCCTGATAGGGTGTATAAGAGGTATACCATCCTGGATTTTCAAGAATATTCCTCTGGATAACGCCAGGAGTAATGGTATTGTAATATCCCAACCCGATGTAGGACTTGAAAATCTTATTTTTTCGTGCAATCTCCTTCAGATGTGTCTGGTATTCATATTCATTCATACCCTTAGGTAACGATAACTCACCTTCCATCCGGATTGATGCAGGAACCGTTTGATCAATTAATTCGGACACTGATGTGACCCCAATTGCTTGCAGCATGATGTCTACCTCATTCTGTCCCGGACCATTGTGTCTTCTGATAAAATTATCTGTGATCATTGATATATTTATTGTTTGAAATTCTTTAAGCCGGGGCAAAATTATAAATCTTGGTGCAAAAAAAAAGGAAATGAAACTTTTTGTTAAATAAATAACAACAACCTCTTTCAGACGATAAATTTCAACGGATATTTTGGCTTACCAGTCTTGTTCAGCGTATAATTTTTCCCAAAGACCTGAAGTTCCCACTTTTATTCTTTCAATTTCTCTTTTGGTCAAACGTTTTTTCCAGGCTGTTATGTTCTTGATTGAGTCTCTTTTTAGCTTTTCCTCTTCCTTTGCTGAGGTTGACTCGATGATTTTGTCAACGATTTGTTGATGATACCTCAGGTGAAGCTTTCTGAAAATCTTCCTGAATTCATCCACAGGATTGCGGGAAAGGTCTTCATGACGGATAAAAATCCATCCCGGATATTTTTGCTGATACTGCAAAACCCTGTAATAGATGATATTCCACAGCAATATCCCCTGGTCAATCAGGTCGGGTTCTGCTTGTTGATATGCCAGAATTTTATCAGCAAAAGGAGTCAATACCTTCATTAATTCCTTTTGTTTAGAAAAATGCCCAAAAGGATGTTCCCACTCTTTAACTTTTACACTTGCAACGAATGCGGCAGGATGTCGCATAGTAATAATTACACTGGCTTTGAATTTTTTATAAATCCAGTCGGCTGACATGATGGCAAGGGGATCTTTTATTAATGGTCTTTTGTTGATGCGTTCAAAGGTGTCCACAACAAACCTCTGCAAATCACTTGGCCCTCTGATCATCTTAAAATCCTTTATTATACCGGGAATATTGTAGTCAAGCATCTCATCAATGAATTGATAGATTCTTTTCTGCCGGTCTTTCGGGTCGTTCTCGCTGATGTATTCAAACCAGTAGTTCAACGGGTGTATCCTGGGTTCATCAATATTGAAAGGTTCATGAATATATCTAATATTTTTTGAAAGTGACAATATTTGTCCAACCCAGGTTGACCCAGACCTGTGCGCTCCGGTCACCAGGATAAGTTTTCTGTTCGGCATATTATCACACTTTAAACTTCTTCATGATTTGGGTGAATAATTTATTTGCTGGCTAGCTCACCAGGATATTGCAGAAGCAGCGACTTCTAAGTTCTGCAAAAATAGTGAAAATTGAAATGAAGATTGAATTTATAACGCTGAAATTTTTACTGGTGGTTTACAAGCTGTCATTTATAGCCTATTGACTGATTTTCCTGTGGGAAACAAGATTGGGGTAAAAAGCATTAATATCCAGTGATTTCTCAGGCCCTGGAATTACTTTTAACTTGAAAGGTAAGTATGCTCGCTGATTAATTGCCTCCAAAGGATGTCCAGGTGAAAGGATGATCCTGCTTCAACAAAGGTTGCAGTTCATAAAAAGGAATAAACAACTCTGTAGTTCCAGTAGAATATGGTGCAACTTCATATACGTTGTAATAAAATCCGATGCCATCATTGGTTACGAAAAAGTTGCCGGTATATTCGATTTGATCAATTAAAAAACCCGCAAGTCTTAAGCTTTCATCACGTTTTAATCCGTTCAGGCTCCTGAATTTCTTATCAAGCAAGAAGTTCAGCTGTGATTCAAATCCATCTTTAAGGATGTCGCTAAGTTCAAGTTTCTTCCCCTTTTGGATGTCAAAAACATGATTTTCCTGAATGCTAATACCTTGCCCACCTCCGGAATATGCGTGTTTCATAAATCTAAGGGTAAGCAAGTAGTTTGAATTATAGATCACCTCCATCGAAAGGGTTTTTTTCCAGTTGAAGGATGAAAGTTCCCTTATATTTTCAACTCCTTCAGCATGATGATGATAACTTTGAAAAAAATCAAACACTATGTTTTCCATCAATAATTCAACGGATGTGACTGCTTGAGGCACATTGAACATAAACCTTGTAATTTGTTGATCGATAACTTCTTTAAATCTGGGATTGCTGGCTTTTTCAGGATATAGGATCAGTATCTCGATAATAGCCTTGGGTACATTTTCATTCGGACGGGTAAGGGTAATTGCCGGCTTTTCTTTGATTATATGATAGGCCTTGAGTGGAATGTTTTCATTGGCATGGTTAACTTTTAAGGTAAAAGGGATCTCTTTCTGATAGACTTTTCGTTCCCATTTGCCGGTTAATTGGTCGTCTTGATGAAATGTGCCCACAAATCTGGAGCTTGGATTGAAAGCTTCCTGAATACTGAAGTTGCTACCATCTTTCACTCCGGTGATGGGTATTGTTTTGCCATACTGGTAACCACCTTCACTCCCGGGTATCTGAAAACCGTAATAATAATAGCCCTCGATTTTTCCGTTGAAGGAGAAAAGATCAAATGTCAGGTTCATGGTTGTGTCAAGAATCCCTGTATAATGTCTGTAAAAAATGTCCGGCAATCCGTCCTGGGAGAAGCCCGGTGTCAACAGAAAAAATAAAACAGGGAGAAATCCAGTACGCGAGGATAACTTATGACTCATTTATTATGGGATTTTATTTCAAATTCATATCAGCAATGATTTGTACTATTTTTTGATCCAATTTGTTGCTGATAAGGTTGAAATCTTCCATACGGTTCAGTTTATCCATAACCCCAAAGTAGAATTTAATTTTTGGTTCTGTTCCTGAAGGTCTCACTGAGATTTTACTGTGATCCCTGAGAAAAAATTGCAGGACATTGGATTTTGGCATTTGAATTTTCTTCGCCTGTTGCGTAACCATGTCTGTTTCTTTCTGTTGCAGGTAGTCTTTGACAAGAATTAATTCGGATCCATTGATTGTTTTTGGTGGATTATTACGGAAATCATCCATCATTTGCTGAATTTCTTCTGCACCCTGTTTACCCTTTTTGACCACAGAGATCAGTTTTTCCTTATAAAATCCGAATTCAAGGTATATTTCAGGAAGGAGTGTATAGAGTGTTTTTCCCTGTTCCAACGCCCATGCTGAAGCCTCAGCAATCATACAGCATGAGATTACAGCATCTTTATCCCTGACAAAATCTCCTACCAGATAACCATAACTCTCTTCTCCCCCGCCAATAAATTGTTTAACCCCTTCGAGTTCCCTGATCTTTTCAGCGATATACTTAAACCCGGTAAGGGTGTCGAAACATCCAACTCCGAAACGGATGGCCATTTCTTTGAGGATTTCAGTGGTGACAATGGTTTTGACGATGTACTCACTGCCGGTAATCTTTCCCGAGTTCTTCCACACATTCAGCAAATAATAGATAAGCAGGGTAGCTGTTTCATTACCATTGAGTAAAACAAACTCATTTTTGTCATCTTTTACTGCAATTCCGACCCTATCACCATCGGGATCTGTGGCCATTACAAGGTCGGCTCCAATCTCTTGCGCTCTTTTTATGGCCATTTCCAAAGCTGCAGGTTCTTCAGGATTTGGGGATTTCACTGTTGGAAAATTCCCATCCGGAACATCCTGTTCAGGCACGTTGAATACATTTGAAAATCCAAAAGTCCTGAGCGCATCAGGTACCAGTTTTACACCAGTCCCGTGAATAGGAGTATAAACAATCTTCATCTGCTTATGCTTTTGAATGAGCACTCGTGAAAGGGATAACGATGAAATCGATTGCAGATATTCCTTGTCAATTTCATCTCCAATGATACTGACAAGGTTTTCATTTCTTTCAAAGTTTACCTCATGGATGTGCTGTATCTTATGAACTTCTTCAATGACATTTGTATCATGCGGGCTGATAAGTTGTCCTCCATCCTCCCAATATGCTTTATAGCCGTTATATTCCGGTGGATTGTGCGATGCGGTGATCACCACCCCTGCCTGACATTTCAGATGGCGGATGGCAAAAGATAGTTCAGGTGTGGGCCGCAGGGCATCAAACAGAAAAACCCTGATGCCATTTGCTGACATCACATCGGCTGTGATATTGGCAAAAAAGGTATTGTTTTTTCTTGAATCATAAGCAATGGCCATACTGATTTCTTTTTTTGAACCAAACATTTTTATCATGTAATTGGCCAAACCCTGTGTAGCTATTCCAACAGTATATTTATTCATCCTGTTTGTGCCAACCCCCATAATACCCCGCAATCCACCGGTTCCAAATTCAAGATCCCTGTAAAAGGAATCCGTCAATTCCGTTGAATTCTCATTCAACAGGTCCTGCACCTGCGCTTTTGTTTTCGGGTCATAATCATCAGCAAGCCAATTTTTGGCTCTTTCAATGATAAACTGTTCCGTATTATGCATTTTCATATCCACTTTAAATTTTGGTTCTAAGACTTTTTATTGCAATACATTCTGGTCCACTATTGTTTTCAAATGGGTTGTGACTGTAACTGGTCAAGACATTTATGCAAACTATTTCTCCAGTTGGGAATTGTAACTCCAAAGTCATTCTTGATTTTTATCTTCGACAATACACTGTAGAAAGGGCGGCTTGCTGGTAACGGGTATTCTTCTGTTGGAACAGGCATGATTTCACATGCTTTCCCGGTTAGTGAGATAATTTCATAAGCAAAGTCATACCAGCTGGCTACACCTTCATTTGAATAATGGTAGATTTGAGGTTCCGGTACTGATCTCTTTTGTTCAATGATCATGAAAATGGTTTGAGCGAGGTCGCCTGCATAAGTTGGCGTACCAATCTGATCGGAGATCACATTGATTTGGCTGCGTTCTGATGAAAGCCGGAGCATTGTTTTCAGAAAATTTTTGCCAAATTCCGAATAGAGCCAGGATGTTCGTATGATGATTGTGTTCCTGCATTTGTCCATAGCAGCCATTTCACCCTCTAGTTTAGTGAGGCCATAGATATTTTTTGGATTAGGAACATCGTATTCACTATAAGGCCTGAAATTGTTCCCGTCGAATACATAATCTGTCGAAATATGAATAAAACTCAGTTTGTGTTTGGAAGAGATTTGTGCGAGATATTTAACGCCGGTTTGGTTTATCAACCTGGCTCGCTTCACATCCTTTTCTGCCATGTCCACTTCGTTATAGGCAGCACAATTGATCAGATGAGTAAAATCATTTCCACCGATAAATTTTTCGACCAGATTTTTTTTTGTAATGTCGAGTTCATCATAATCGGTGAAGATCCAATCCCAATCAGGATAATTTGCAGAAAGTTTTTTTATGGATAAACCCAATTGCCCATATCCACCCGTAACCAGAATTTTCATATCAAGAAATTAGATGATCGTTTTGAAATACTCTATTGTGAGGAAAAGGCCCTCATCAATTGAAATTTTTGGTTTCCACCCCAGTTCACTGCGTGCCAATGATATGTCAGGTTTCCTTTGCATAGGGTCATCGGCCGGTAATGGTTTAAATATAATTTTTGATCTTGATTTGGTCAGCTTCAGCACCTTTTCAGCAAGTTCGAGTATGGTAAATTCATCCGGGTTCCCCATATTGACAGGTCCGGTAAAGCTATCCTGAGAATCCATAAATTTTATCATCCCATCAAGAAGGTCATCAACGTAGCAAAAACTTCTGGTTTGAGAGCCATCGCCATAAATTGTTATGTCCCTGCCATGCAATGCCTGAACAATAAAATTGGAAATTACCCGGCCGTCATTTGGATCCATGCGGGTACCATAAGTGTTGAAAATTCTGAGAACTTTGATCCTCACATCATTTTGCCTGTGGTAATTGAAAAAAAGCGATTCAGCGCACCGTTTGCCTTCATCATAGCACGACCGTAATCCAATGGGATTAACGTGGCCCCAGTAATCTTCCTTTTGTGGATGAACCTCAGGGTCGCCATAGACTTCGCTTGTAGAGGCCTGCAATATTCTGGCCCGTGTTCGCTTTGCCAGTCCCAGCATATTGATCGCACCCATTACTGATGTTTTGATGGTCTTGATGGCATTGAACTGATAATGGATAGGTGAAGCAGGGCAAGCCAGGTTATAGATCTCATCCGCTTCAATGTAGAAGGGCATGGTAATATCATGCCTTATCATCTCAAAAAAGGCATTGTTTTTCAAGTGTACAATGTTTTCCTTTTTTCCGGTAAAGTAGTTATCTACACTGATTACTTCATTTCCTTGTTCCAGCAGTTTTTCACAGAGATGTGAGCCCAAAAAACCGGCTCCGCCTGTCACCAGGATCCTTTTTCTCATTTTTGTACTTTTTTTTGCCATGAAATTTAGTGGGTCCTATTATGTCTCATTTCAACTAACATTCTTAAATCATGCAGTATTTTGTTCTGAGTTCATACTGAAAGATTTGTCAATTGAACGCATTTGTCATAAAATGATATCCCATGACCAAAGATACGGCAAGTTTCATTAATGTTCCAGCAACAAATCCTACAAAGGAGCCCAGCCCCGATTTGAATGCAACATTTGAATTCTTTCCGGTAATCAGTTCACCCAGCATAGCTCCCAGAAAAGGACCGATAATTAGGCCGAACGGCGGGAAGAAAAATATTCCGATCAATAATCCGGCAGCGGCACCCCACATTCCGTATTTTGAACCACCAAGCTTCTTTGTTCCCCAGATAGGGACGTAATAGTCTAATAAGGTAACTACTGCAGTGATCACGGCCCAAAACAAAATAAAATCAGATGTAAACGGTGGTTGGCTTTTCAGTTGCAGGATTAATAACGATCCCCAGCTTAATATCTGACCGGGAATAATGGGTAAAACACAACCGGCAATCCCTATCAGAAGGACTATTGTACCAATGGTGATCCAGAGAATATCCATGCCCTTTAGTATTCTATTTTCAGGTCAAGTGCAAGCCATTTTTTAAAAACCTCAATTGCTTCTTCGCGCATCATTTGATGAACCGGAATTTTCCTTGTTTCATAAGGAATAACGAATTCCTGGTAGATAGATTCGTCATCAAAACCGGCATGGTTGGCATCCTGTTTCCCTGCAGCATAAAAGATTTTGGCGGGTCGGGCCCAATAAATAGCCCCCAGGCACATCGGACAAGGCTCGCAGCTTGAGTAAATCTCACAATCGTGTAACTGAAAATTATGTAAGTGTTTGCAGGCATCACGGATGGCATTGACTTCGGCATGTGCTGTGGGGTCATTGTCTGAGATTACCGTATTAACACCTTTGCCTATTATTATACCATTTTTGACCACTACTGCACCAAATGGACCTCCTCGTTTGTGGTTCAGGTTTTCGGCAGCGAGTTGGATGGCAAGAGCCATGAAATCTTTTTGATGGATCATAGAATTAATGAAAGCATTTGTGGCAAAATTACCACTTTCCTGTTATGTTTGGATAATTGAGGGCATCTTTCAGTTTAATCAGAAAATCCTTCCTAGGAACACGTATTCCCCCCATGCGAAGAATATGAGATGTTTCTACCTGTGCGTCAATCAAATGAAATCCCCATTGAGTCAGTTTTCTTGCCAGCATAACCAGAGAAATTTTGGATGCATCCCTTACTTTGAAAAACATGGATTCACCATAAAACACCCTGCCGAGCGAAACGCCATACAGCCCACCTGCCAATTTACCCTGAATGTAAGTTTCAACTGAATGAGCAAACCCCAGGTGATGAAGATGAATATAGGCTTCTTTCATCTCCTCCGTAATCCATGTTCCACTTCCTTCAGTCCTTTTAATGGTAGAACATTCCGTAATGACCTCCTCAAACCGCGTATCAAATTTTACATCAAAATCTTTGTTACGCATGGAGCGATTAAGACTTTTTGAGATTTTTATCTGATTCGGTATAAGGATAATTCTTGGATCGGGCGACCACCAAAGGATGGGTTCACCTTTGGAATACCATGGAAAGATACCTGCTGAATAAGCTGATAACAAACGGTTTGGTGATAAGTCCCCACCAATTGCGATTAATCCTGATTTGTCAGAAAGTTCAGGGTCGGGAAACCGGTTGGTTGTATCTAAACTGAAGACAGGCATCTTTACAAAGTGGATCTGCTGGGAGGAATATAATTGATCGTGATGTTTTCCTGTTTGGATTGGGAGTTAGTTTCAGGCACATCTTCCTGATCTTCCTCTTCAATTTCCCAATTGTATTTTTTCCGCTGCGGGCCTTGTTTCCGGAAATAGAATGCTACGATTATCCCGGCAATCAATCCCCAAAAGTGTGATTCAAATGAGATTTTTTCTTCCGGATAGAATCCCGGGAAAATTCCCCAAATAAGGCTTCCATAAAGAAATGTGACAAGCAGGGTAATTGCAAGAAGTCTGGCTTCTTTTCTAAAGACTCCGCTAAAGAAAAGAAACCCGGCCAGGCCATAAACCACTCCTGATGCACCAATATGAAATGCTTCTCTTCCTCCGAACCATACAAACAGCCCTGGGAGAACATAAATTAATGCCAATGATTTGAGGGCAATTTCTTTGTAAAAATAGAGCAAACTTGCTCCCAGGACAAATAAGGGAACTGAATTGGCCGCCAGATGTTTTATGTCGGAATGGATCAAAGGGCTGGTTAAAATTCCCAAAATACCTGAAAAATTAAGCGGAAAAACCCCCAAAAAATGCAAATCAAAACCTGAAACAATTTCGCCAAGTTTTATGACCCATAAGAGGGCGATCAGGTACATGGGGGGTAATAAACTCTGGATGATATGTTTTCTCTCTTCTGACATGTTGGATGACTTGCAAGAGTTATTCCAATGCTAATTTAGACAAATTTTGGCAGTGGGTCGTTTTTTTGTCACATCTCACCGATGCAAAAATTTTTGCCATCGAAAAAACGAATATATTTGCAGGAAAAATTTAATCCATGAAAAAAGCCAGCTTCTTGTTTAGTCTAATCATTGCAGTCCAGGTGGGTTTTGCGCAAATTGTGGTGAACCAAAGTGATATGCCATCTGCTGGTGATACAATAAGGGTGAGTAATTCGTTTGAAACCGGCGGGATCAACTTTGAAACAACAGGTGCAAACCAATACTGGGATTTTTCTGCTTTGTATGCGGTGAGCCAGCAGGTTGAAGAATTTTTTACTGTGCAGCAAACGCCCTGGCTCTATCAATTGGTTTTCCTGACATCTGCCAATCTGGCAAAATCTTTTGAAGAATTTGACCAGTTGCCGGGATTAGAATTGTCCGACCCTTATGAATTTTACAGAAACAACAATACAGATTTCCGGTATGTTGGATTTGGGGTGACACTTAACGGTATTCCTATTCCTAATAAATACAATGATCCGGATATCATTTATAAGTTTCCTGTGACATATGGAAATCAGGACTCTTCCATGGCTACTTTCAGCCTGTCGTTACCCGGATTTGGTTATTATGGCGGGTGGAAGAAAAGAGTGAACCATGTAGATGGGTGGGGAATTCTCAAAACACCATTTGGTGAATTCGATGTCCTGAAAGTCAAATCGGATATTGCTCAGTACGACAGTATTTTTCTCGACACCCTTGGAACAGGAATCCCTTTGTATCGTGAATACATAGAGTACAAATGGATAGGAAAAGATTTTGGTCTTCCACTTTGTACTGTCACCGATGACGAATTTTTCACTTCTGTTGTATATATTGACTCTGTGAGAAATTTGTTTACAGGATTTGCTGGTGAAATAGCTATCACAAACGATTTTTCAATTTTCCCTAATCCGGCAGATGAACACATAACCATAGAATTTCCTGACAATCAGGGAGGGGTTTTTGATCTTCTCTTTTTCGATGTTGCCGGATCACTCAGAAGCCGCCTGGTTGGTATAGCTCCTGAAAATGACGACCGATGGATTAGGCTTCACTTAAAAGAAATTGGACTGGAATCCGGCTTGTGGCTGGTTGTAGTGATGTATGAAGGTGAATCAGTAGTGAAGAAATTGATGGTTTACTGATTTGCCGGATGGCTCTCTGTCATGAGTATTTGGAATTCGAGGGTTTTGAAAAGACTTTTATATGGGTTCCATCTTCCACATTTTTTTCCGCGGATTGAAAATGAATGAAAAGCTTTGACCCATTTCAACCCGGTATGTCCTGAAGTTCGAATTGTCTTCCCTGAACCTGATCATGACTATGGCATTCTTGTCAAAAACAATATTTGTTTTCTGATAAGGTGCAATCAGCATTTGCTCCCATTTTGCATTGTCTGTTGAAAGTTGAATCCGGAGACTCCGGTCAGAAGTATTTTGAAGGGAAATGAAAAATTCGTCGATTTTGTCGACTACCAGTTTATTGTTGTAGGTCGATTGTTCCGGTAATATTTCATATACAAACATCTGCTCAACGCTAAGGGGTTCCACTTTGTACCTGGTCTGAAAGTATTTCCCCCTCTCACCCAGGTGCCTTCTTCCCGGCCCAGCTGTTTCAGCAATTAAAAAAGTGTCTCCTTCATACCGGATATATGTCATACCTTTTTCCGGAGTGCCTCTGATTGCAGATAACACATGATCGGGTTGATTCAGAAAGACAAAGTCTTCAGCCTCGATCAGGTAAAGCAAAATACCTGCAAACAGGATAGCTTTTGAATCACAGTCACCATATCCTTCAGTAAGGATTTTCGGTATCGGGAATACACCACCATAATGCCTTGTTTTGTCATCATATGCTGGAATTCCATAGGGTATGTCCTGCACAAACCGCATGGCATATTCAATCCTGTTGCGCCGGCTGTCAAGTCCGTATTTTTCAAGAGACTTAATGATAAATTCTGCAATTGGGCGGCAAAATGATTCACCATAAAGTTCAACCGCAGCACTCTTATCAACCTCGATGATATTATCACGCAATAAAAAGAGGCCTTTTTCCAGTTCGTGCCTGCGTTCTGCCAAAACATCAGGAGTGTTGATAAAAGGTTCAAACATTGAAGCCGGGATCCCAAAAAGTTCAATCATCTGATCGCTCTCA
>JBLRXC010000048.1:0-18717 GCA_047920975.1 Bacteroidales bacterium
GGAAGAAGATAGGAATCCATCTCAATGGGGGCTTATGACAAGTTTTTCGGTGGATAGTAATTCCTGATTCTCCGTATAGAATTTTACAAGGACGGTTCCCTGCCTCATTTGGCCGGGTTTCCAGACGACAGTATCCAGATGGCTTCTTACAATCACTGAATCAACCTGTTTACCCAGCATGTCATAAAATATCAAAGTCCCGGCCTGGCCGGTCACGATATTGAATTCGCTGCCCGAAGGGTTCGGGTAGATTTTTAGACCTGATTTTTGAGGAATAACATTCAACCCCACAAAGGTTTCATCGCAAACCCCCACTGAATATTCACCCAACTGAAGGTTCGGGACGTAAAGCTTACCGATGTTCCACAACCCGATTTTTGTAAAATCAACAAACTGCCAGTCGTGAGCAGGGGATGGGCGGTAAAGAAGAACTACCGAATCAGCCGGGTTGGTCAGGAGCCCATCATCGAGATAAGTGTTCCTGTTGTACCAGAAAATTCCTGTCGCGTTGAAATTATCCGGTATGATCCCATTGATGATCCAGTAGCGATAGTCTGAAATTGTCAAACCCTTCACAGGCGTTTGCAATGGATCCGGCGGTGCCCATTGATGCCCTGCCCAGATGAAAGCAGAATCAGAGACCGATTGCACATCCATCTCAAAAAAAGTATTGGTAAAAATTTTTATCCCTGGGGTTTTGATGATCATATGCAAATCGGTGATGGCATCGCACTGTTTTTCATGAAAATCGGGAATCACGATTTCAGGAACAAAAGGAATCTGGAATATGTTCTGACCTGTTTCGCCGTTAAAGAATGCCTCCACACTGTAGTGGTTCAAGCCGGCATCAAAAAAGGTCAACTCAATCAGGTTGCCATTGCCTGTAAATGCAGGTCCATGTCTTTTTTGTTTCAGGAAAACTGTTACATCAGCACCGGTCCCTGTTGGTGCAACATGAAACGAGTCAACGGAGTAATGCGGCGTCCCCGAATTAAATACCCAGTTATCGAACCAGCCGGTCAAATCAATTCCTGTATGGGTGGTCAAAAAATCACGAAGGTCATAGGAGGAGGCATAATTATACTGGAAGAACTCGTTATAGCCGGCCATTGCATCAAAAAAGATACTATCGCCCAGGTAACCCCTGAGCGAGTGAGCGATGGTCGCACCGCGGTCGTATGCACTCATTCCGTATGTGATGCTCTGTGGTATCTGGTTGATCGGGAAATAACTGCCGTCACCCCCGGGCGTGTGGCAGAACTGAATCACCTTGCGGTGCATCTCCCTGAAAAAGTCAAGGTATTGTTGCTTGCCATAGAGCACTTCCTGGTAGAGGGCATCTGAGAATACTGCCCATCCTTCATTCAGCCACATATCCTCTGCTGAAGCGCAGGTGACATTGTTGCCGAACCACATGTGTGATAATTCATGGGCTAACAGCGACTCGTAAGCCAGCCCTCCGGTGATTGCAAAATGGGGATAAGCAATATTGGTGACATGTTCCATGGCTCCGATGGCTGTTCCCACGTAACCAACCCTGTCCCATCGGTAGGGGCCAAATTTGTCTTCATAAATAGCAAGGATGGCATGCAGGTTTTGAAACGATCCGTCAACAGAGGAAGAATCCTGTGGTCTGACCCATATTTCAACAGGAATATTTTCATTCACGCCTTCATAAACATCTGTCCATCTTGCATAATCACCAACAGCTACCGATGCAAGATAGGTTGGAATGGTCTGGTTCAGCTTCCAGTGATAGGTTTTTGTACCATTCCCGTTGTCAATGATCTCTTCCAGAACGCCACCGCAAACGGCATCTTTGCCATCTTCAACGGTCACGAAAAATTCATAAGTTGCGCGGTCACGGAAGTCGTCGATGCAGGGAAACCAGGTCTTGCCGAGATTATGCGGGATGGATTCAAATCCGACACCCAGGTTAAAAGCATATTCACCCGACCAGTGAAACCCACCCCAGCCTTCATGAAAAGGTTGTCCCCGGTAAAACACACTCACGGTAATTGTCTCTCCTGTGTTTAGGTTTGACTGTAAGGGGATGTGTAAAATGTTTCCGCTGTGTGTGAAGCTGGAAATTTTCAGTCCATCGGCAAAAACTGAATCCACAGTCAGTGATTGCAATTCCAGGTTTATCAGACCAAGGTTGTTGATCTTGGCTTCAATCAGGACATCTGCCTGTGCTTTGATCTCTTTGTTTACAAAATCGAGTTCATTCAGGCGGATGGTGTAGTGAATGGCGCTTAGTGTATCACTGATCCAGCTTGTGCCAAATGAGGTGTTGTGACTGCAGCGTTGATGAAGCTGGCCTGAAATGGTCAGGGCTGAAAGGATAGCTGTGAAAAGGAACAAAAGATTTTTCATAAACTTATTTTAAAAAATATTGATGCGACAGGTTTTCTCCGTCAAATGTAAGGTATGAATAGTGATGGATCCAGTCGCCAATGCTGTAATATTTCGCTTTTCCTTCAAGGTCTGTTACCTGTGGCCGGTGAATATGACCGAAAACAAAATAATCGATGTCGGGATGCTGTTGAAGTTTTTGGTTACAGTACCCGGTAATCCTTTCAATGCCTTCGTCATTTACCTGTTCTATTCCCTGGTTTATATTGGCAACCCGGCTTTTGTTCGACCAGAATCTTCCCATACGGGTTCCGATATCCGGATGGAGCCACCTGAAAAGAAACTGATTGACCTTGTTGCGGAATACCCTTTTCAGGAATTTATAACCATTGTCACCCTTGCCAAGACCATCGCCATGTCCCAAAAAAAACTTTTTTCCGTTCATTTCCCTGATCAGCGTATCCGGATAAATGATAAACCCCAGCTCTTCAGCTAAATAATCAAAAGCCCACACATCATGGTTCCCCCTGAAAAAGTAAACCGGTATGCCGGCATCTGAAATTTCAGCCAGTTTTCCCAGCAGCCTGACATAACCTTTCTGGACCACTGTTTTATATTCGAACCAGAATTCAAAAAGATCACCCATGATATAAAGTTCTGATGCATCTTTTTTGATGAGATCGAGCCATGAAATGAACAGTTTTTCCCTCTCAAGGCTCTGTTCATGGTTAGGAACTCCGAAGTGGCAATCGGAGACGAAATAGACTTTTTTTTGATTCTGCTGATTTGTCAAAGTGATTGTATTTATGCCTTCAAAGCTAAAAAAATATTTGATCCAATTTAGTGATAAGCGAATCCAGGTGATCATGTTTGTAAATGATCTTCAGCTTTTCATCGAGCAGATAGAAGTAGGGGAGTTTGTCTGGCAGATTGTAATCCCCCTTCACGGGTGAGTTGATCCCTTTCAGATCGCTCACCTGAGGCCATGCCAGCTGGTCCAGTTGAATGGCCCCTTTCCAGATCACGGCATGCTCGTCTAAAGATACTCCCAACATTTGTATATTATTTTTTTGCCAATCGGGATAAAGCCCGGTAAGCTTCTGGTTGCTTAACCGCGATGGGGCATTCCATCCTGCCCAAAAGTATAGGATGGTTGGCTTTCCGGTAAAACTCTTCAGCGATATCATTTTACCGGTTGTATCAGGAAGAACAATATCCGGTGCTTTATTTCCTGGTTTGACTTTTTCTTCAGCCATTTTCCGGTCAAAAATCCTTGTCCTGATCTCTTTTACACGCTTGTGGTGATCTGCAACATGTTTGTTTCCGGGGTATTGAATTGTTAATGTACTGTCGGTCCGATGAAACAAAATAAAATCTTCCTCTTCATCAAGCACGTGGACCTGTCCAAGTTTGCGGTTTAAAACAATCAATGAAGCAAGAGAACCGGGATTTGTATTTACGAAATCCTTTATATAAATTTTTTGTCTGGCCACAATATCTTCATACACAGCATCCAGTTTCTCTTTGGTTTCAAGGAAATTTTCAGAACCCCTCGCATCATAATAGGCTTCAGCTATGGAATCAAGTCTGCTCTTCTGTTTCTTCATAAACAGTTCGAATGCATGAAGAAGGTTTGACCCTTCAGAGCCATCTACTTGATAGCCAAGGTTGAAATCATGATGCTCTGAATGTATGGAAGGTTCATCATTCTTCTCAAGCAGAAGCAGTATACTGTTCTGAGTATTGGTTCGCAGCATGAAAAATCCGGGCAGGTCTGATAGAATCTTCAATTGAAAATGACCCTCCTCATCAATAATGGCTGAATCAAGGGCAGCTTTTCCGCGGACTTCCAGTTCATCAAGATAGACCTCCTGGCCCGGCAAGGCAGGAAAGTGACCCGTGATGATGATATGTTCAGGAGTTATTGCTGGTTTGCACGAAATCAGGACAAAAACACTTATGATAATGTAATATATAAATCGCATAATCAAAAAAACCATTTCGGACAAAAATACAAAATACAGGCTTTGATGAACTTTTGTTAGCAGTGCCACATGAACGAGGACATGTCAGGTTCAACAATAAAAGCTAAATTTGCTGTTATGTTGATATGAAAGTGGTGAAACTCGCTGGTATTATATTTTTTATCCTCCTTTGCAATCAATCCTTTGCACAGGGTATACTGATCCTCGAAATACCGGGAACGATCAGGAATTATAAGTTTTATGAAAAAGACAGGATACAGTTTATCCTTCAGCCCGGGGATCAGTTGATCAACGGAAGAATTGCACGTCTGCATCAAAATGTCCTGTTTCTGGATGGGTCTGTGAATGAAATTACATTGGATAGCATCACTGCATTTTATACTGCCAGGAAAGGATTTCGTTTTATTGGCGAACTTTTTCTTAAAGCTGGATTGGGGTACTTTATCGTTGGCTCAGTCAATCAATGGATCGATGGTGATGATGAAGGTTTGATCAGAAACCCGTGGCCAATTGGCGGAGGTTTAGCAGTTACAGGAGGTATATTGCTCTATTTCAGACAGAAAAAGCATGTAATTGATAACCAGAAGTGGCGTCTGGTGATGATTCCAGATCCTGATTAGAACCTTCTCCTGAGGCTCAATCCTCAAGATTCTTCAGCATTTCTTTCAATATGAAGGTCATTTTAGGTTCAACGAGACTGGCCGCATCAATCACATCATCGTGTGTAATTTCCACAATCTTACCTTCCACCCCAAGATCGGAGATAACCGATACAGCCAGAACAGGCAGAGACATGTGCCGGGCAACGATGGATTCAGGAACAGTAGACATACCCACAGCATCAGCACCAAGTACTCGAATGTATTTGTACTCGGCGGGCGTTTCAAAAGTAGGTCCACTCACTGCGGCATAAACACCTATCTGAAAATGAATATTTTGATGACGTGCTATTTTGGTGAACTGCCGGATGATATTTTTGTCATATACTTCACTCATGTCAGGGAACCGGGGGCCAAGACCGGTGTCATTTTTCCCAATGAGAGGGTTGCCCCCCATGAGGTTGATGTGATCTTTGATCACCATCAGGTCACCGATCTCGTAATTGGGATTTACGCCGCCTGCTGCGTTTGATAAAATCAATAGTTTGATTCCCAATAATTTCATAACCCTGATCGGAAATGTGAGCTCCTGCATGGAGTAGCCTTCATAGTAATGAAAACGACCTTGCATAGCAATGACTTTCCTGCCACCCAGCTCTCCGAAAATCAGCTTTCCTTCATGGCCTTTAACCGTAGAGGCAGGAAAATGGGGAATCTCGGTGTAGGGAATGCTTGCAATAGGTTTGATCTCTTTTGTCAGACCCCCCAGGCCAGTTCCAAGGACTATACCTACGTGCGGATCAAACTTGATTTTATGTTGTATGTATTGGGTTGTCTCCTTTAGCTCTTTTAACATAATCTAAAATTATCTGGTCGAATGCTGCTTCATCCTGCTTATGAAATTTCATCCTGATAGGAACATAGCAAAGAGGCAGATTCTTTATCATTTTTAATAAATCAATCTGCTTTAAACGCATCATGTCTTTTTCTGTTGTAACAATGATCTTGTTTTTAGCAAAAAGATTGTCGAACCGATCAATCATAATCTCAACATCTTTTGCAGTGAATTGGTGATGATCGGGGAACAGAAGGGTTTCCACTTTATATGACTTGTCTTTCAAAAACATTTCAAGGGGATAGGGATTGGCTATCCCTGCTACCAGCAGCGCAGTTGCAAACTCAGTTGGTTTGCCGGGGAGAAAATTCACACCCGGAATAGCAGTAAAATTACCATGCTGAATATAAGAGTAAAATACCTTTTGACCTGATTGTGGTCTGATTGTTTCCTGGAGTCTTCTTCTTGTTATCGGCGAAAGAACTTTTGGCGATTTTGTGATCACAATGATGTCGGCTCTTCTTGCTCCTGTCCTGAATTCCCTTAGATTTCCGGAAGGTAAAATATAATCCTGGGTGTAAAGCTTATAGAAATCGGTCAGCAGAATGGACAAGCCTGGTTTAACATGCCTGTGCTGAAATGCATCATCCAAAAGAATCACCTCAGGAGGAGAATCCAATTTCATGAGTGAGTCTATTCCTCTTGCCCTGGAACTGTCGACCGCGACTTTGATATCAGGGAACTTTGAATAAAACTGATAGGGCTCATCCCCTATATCAGGAACTCCTGTTTGTGTGTCTGCCAGCAGAAAACCTTTTGTCTTTCTTTTATAACCGCGACTAAGGGTCGCAACCTTGTAATCAGGTTCTAACAAACGGATCACGTATTCAACATGGGGTGTTTTGCCGGTTCCTCCTGTTGAAAGATTGCCTATGGAAATGACAGGAACCGGATATGATTTGGAGGGAATAATTTTCCAGTCAAAAAGCTTGTTTCGTATATAGATTAAGAACCCATATAGCAGACTTACCGGGAATAATATGATGCGTAAAAATACCACTGGATAAAAGTACGAATAGTTTACCAACCATGGTGAGTGACTCAAATTTTTTTAATTTAACTTTACATCAAAAAATTGAAATGATCAAATTACAGGAAATTATTTCCATTCTGGAGGAATTTGCCCCTCCTGCCCTGCAGGAATCTTTTGACAATTCCGGATTAATTGTGGGAGACCGCGGCCGGGAAGTCAAAAAAGGACTGATAACCCTGGATGTGACTGAGAAGGTTCTGCAGGAAGCGTTAGAGAAGAATTGTGACGTGATATTCACGCATCATCCAATCCTGTTCAAAGGATTAAAAAGTATAACCGGAAGTAATGCTGAAGAACGGATAATTACCCAGTCCGTTAAAAATGATATCGCTATTTATGCCTTTCACACCAATCTTGACAATGCAGGAGAAGGTATCAATAAATATTTAAGCGATAAACTCGGTTTGACCAATACACGGATTCTACTGCCCATGGCTGGAATGCTGCGGAAACTGGTGACCTTTTGTCCGATTGCTCATGCTGAAAAGGTCCGCAAGGCTGTTTTTTCAACCGGGGCCGGGCATATCGGCAATTACGACTGTTGCAGCTTTAATTCCGAGGGGATGGGCTCGTTCCGTGGGTTGGAAAACACCAATCCTTTTGTGGGGAAGAAGGGATCAATCCATTTCGAAAAAGAGGTAAGGATTGAGACAATTTATCCGCAATATGCTGAAGAGAAAATTCTGAATGCTTTGTTCGGTTCACACCCATATGAGGAGGTGGCGTATGACATTTATCCGCTCAATAATGTTTTTAGAGGGGCTGGCTCAGGTATGATCGGGGATCTTGCGATTGAGGAAGAGGAAGAGGCATCACTTATGCGTATCAAACATGCTTTAAAGATCAGGTATATCAGGCATTCTCCTTTAAGTGGCAGGAAAATAAGAAGAATAGCAGTATGCGGTGGTTCAGGCAGTTTTTTAATACCAATTGCCCTAAAAGCAGGTGCAGATCTGTTTATGACCAGTGATCTGAAATACCACAGCTTTTTTGATACAAATAACAAAATAGTCATTGTTGATGCCGGACACTATGAAACAGAAGAATGCGCAAAAGAATTAATTTATAACCTCCTGAATGAAAAATTTTCTAATTTTGCAGTCCTTATTTCGGAAACGAACACAAACCCTGTAAATTACTATTAAAAAAATATGGCTAAAACAGCAAAAGAAAAAGTTGAATCTCTTCCCCAGAAATCACAGGCTGAACAACTGGAAGAGGAAATTACGGTGAAGAAAAAATTGATAGCGCTTTTCAAACTGCAGCAATACGATTCCAAGGTTGACAAAATTCGCATTGTGCGGGGTGAATTGCCATTGGAAGTTACTGACCTTGAAGATGAAATAGCGGGACTTGAAACCAGGATAAGCAATTACAAGCTGGAAACAGATAGCATCAAAATGCAGATTCTCGACAGGCAAAATGCCATCAAGGAGAGCCAGGGCATGATCAAGAAGTACGAAGAACAACAAATGAATGTGAGGAATAACCGGGAATATGATTCACTCTCCAAAGAAATTGAATTCCAAACCCTGGAAATCCAGCTAAGCGAAAAAAGGATCAACGAATTTAACCTTAAACTTGAGACGATTAAATCTGAAATCGAACGATCTAAAATAGTTTTGGAAGAGCGAATGAAGGACCTTGAGGTCAAAAGAAGTGAATTGAAGGACATCATTGCTGAAACGGAGAAAGAGGAGATGGAATTAACCCGGAATTCACAGGAAAATCAAAAATATATTGAGGACAGGCTGCTGGCAGCCTACCAAAGGATTCGTAAAAATGCCAGGAACGGCCTGGCCGTCGTTCAAATTGAACGGGATGCCTGTGGGGGATGTTTCAATAAAATCCCTCCCCAACATCAACTGGATATCAAAATGCACAAAAAAATTATTGTTTGTGAATATTGCGGACGGATTCTGGTGGATGACGAAATTATTCAGGAAGTCAATATTCCGAACTAAAAGAACTTATTACCGTATATAAGAGGGGATTTGAAGTCAATCTCCTCTTTGTTTTTTTAGTCAGTTTTAACAATGGTTATGGTACGGTTCTCTTCTCTTGTTTTGATATGGATGTTTGGGTTAACAGCACAAAGTCAGTTTATATATGACTTCAATAAAAATTGCAGGGAAGCCTACACTGCCATTATTGGTCTGAAATTTGACGAAGGTTCCAAATTGATTGAGTCTGAAAAACAGAGAAATCCGAACAATAATATTCCCTATCTGCTCGAAAACTATATTTACTTTCTGACGGTTTTCATTGGCGAGGAGAATGATACATTTAAAGAGTTTGATAAAAAGAAAAATGCAATCATTACCCGGTTGAATCAGGGTGATAAAACCTCGCCCTATTACCAGTATTCCCTTGCACAGGTCAATCTGCAATGGGCAGTTGCCCGGACAAAATTCAAAGAATATGTATCAGCAACACTGGAAATAAATAAGGCTTACCGTTTGCTGAAAAGAAACAGAACAGAATTTCCGGATTTTTTACCAAATCTTATCAATTTGGGGTTGTTACACACGATGATAGGCACTATTCCTGATAATTATAACTGGGCAAAAAGGATGGTGGGAATAGACGGGTCAATTGATCAGGGTGTAAACGAGATCCTTACAGTACTCAAAGAGGCAATGATCAATGAGGATTACAGCCATTATAAGGCAGAATGCTTGTTTTATCTGAGCTTTATTCAGATCAACCTCATGACCAACAAAGAAAAAACCCTGGATTTTTTAAAGCTCATTGAAGAGGACAATACAAGCCTGAAAAGTCCTCTCGCTGTTTATGCCATGGCCAGGATCTATATGTCGAATGGTCAGAATGATAAAGCCATCAATATTTTAACAGAACGACCAACTGGCCAAAGCTATTTCCCATTTTATTTTCTTGATTATTTGACTGGCCTTACCAAGTTACACCGGCTTGATGATGATGCACATACACACTTGTTAAGATATGTGATCCATTTCAAGGGAAGTAATTTTATCAAAGACAGTTATCAAAAGATAGCCTGGCATTACCTGGTACATGGGGATGAGGGGAAATATCAGGATTATATTGCCCGCGTGTCGAAATTTGGTAACACCGTTGTGGATGCTGACAAGCAGGCTCAGAAAGAAGCTGAAACAGGCGTCAGGCCACAGGTAAATCTTTTGCGGGCCAGGTTATTGTTTGATGGTGGTTACTATCAAAAGGCTATTGAGGAACTAACCGTGCGGCTTAAACCAGGATCACTTCATGATGAGGCTGAAACCCTCGAATATGTTTACCGGCTTGGCCGCATTTATCATGCATGGGGTAAGATTGATCAGGGCATTATCCATTATGAAAAAACAATACGGCAAGGATCTTCATCAGAGCTTTATTATGCTGCCAATTCAGCACTTCAACTTGGTTTGATCCATGAAGAGAAAGGTGATTATGAAAAGGCAAGAATATACTACACGCAGGCTCAGAATATGAAAAACACAGAGTACCGCAACAGCATCAATCAGAAAGCCAAAGCGGGTCTGAACAGGATAGAAAACAGGTAAACAACCGGTTAGCCTGACCAGCCCTGGGAGACTTAAATCCGCATACCAAGGGTGATCAACAGGCTGTTTGTAATGGCTGAATTTTTAACAGGATCAAACGATACATTAGGTGATCCGTAGAAATAATAATCTTCTTTCTGCATGGATCTGACGTAAGCAATATCAATGAAAAAGTTCTTTTCCCTGTATCCAAATCCTCCGGTGTAAAAATACCGTTCACCGTCATTGATCTTATCTGCAAAAGGGCTCATGCTGTATCCGAATCCCCCCCTTACTGCCAGTTGGTCAAACCGCATTTCACCTCCCAGCCTGATATTGTGGGTAGCTGTATATTTCCTTCTGATTTCAGTATTTTCATCATAGAAGCTGTAATCTCCTGCCCTGAGATTTGCCCTTGAAAAATCGACAAATTCATAATCTGCACTGAGTAAAGCCCTTTGATATAGAATGAAAGAAAGACTTCCGATCGCTCTCCAGGGAGTTTCCAGGTTGTAATTATAGCTTCCATTAGGTGACCATTCAGAATAAGCATCACCATTATCAAATTCGCTTGAGATTCTTGTAAACCAGTAATCGCGCATATTTCCAAACCATGTCGGAGAATGAATGGCTCCTCCAATCCTCATCCAGTCTGTCGGACGGGCAATCATTCCAAATTTCATATTGAAACCGGAACCGGTTGTAGTCAATTCATCATATCTGGTTAATTTCCTGAAGTCAAAGATATCATTTCTGATATCCATTTCTGAATAAAGAGATTCTTCAAAATACCTGATAAATGGAAAGCCAAGGGTTAATCCTAGATAAAGTCTATCCTGAATATTTGTGCCGCCGGAAATCACCATTTCATTCATAGAACCCCAGGTGTTGATCTCTTTTCTTTGCCAAACACCACCACCGGCAGGAAGTGCGCCCCTGTATTGATCAGTGGAACCATCCAGTGTGTCGATGAGGAAAGTCCACCAGGCAAGATTCAGATCGAATGCATACGCCCCGTATGTGTCATTTTCGATGTTTTGATACGGAATCCCGTTGGCATTGTCAACATAGGTGTCAATGAGTGAATTCTTATCATTAAACCCTTCCATCAGCATTCGGTTGTTGAAATTATTGAGCCGGTTCATGCCAAAACCGAACTGGAAATTTTTAAAAATGCTGTTTTCATTGTTGTTGCGCTCTGATACCCAAACTATACCGACATTTCCGATGTTGAAATTGTACTGGTAATCCTCCGACAAGGTATTGTTAAATTCCGACTTGGTTTTCCCCATGAAAAATGAAGGGGTGATGGTAAACTCTGATTTTGAATAGAGCCCGATTCCTGCAGGGTTCGAACTCAGGGTTGAAAAGTCAGCACCAAGACTACCAAATGAACCAGCCATGGATGTATACCTGGCTGTACCACCAAAAGTTGTCATGGAATACCGAAGGGCATCCACATCATTTTGGGCAATCAATACCTGGACCAGGAGTATTGGGCTTATAATGAGCAGGGTTGTCCTTTTCATCTCTGATTTATTTTTATAGATTGTTTAATTGGTGAATTGTATTTAAAAGAGGGAAGCAATTATGTAATGTATTGCTTCCCTCTAATGAATTTATCTTCTGGTACCTCTTGAACCACTGCTTGATCCCGAACTACTGCCTGAACTTGACCTCGATGGTGAAGAACTTCCTGAGCTTGCAGGAGCTGAGTATGAGCTCCTTCCGGAACTTGCAGGGGCTGAATATGAACCACTGCGTGTACCTGAAGGTGCGGAATAACTCCCCGAACTTCTTGTGTTTGCTGGTGGGGAATAGCTCCTGGTCGTCGTACCCGAAGATTGTGGAGCAACTCTTTGACTGCTGCGTGCCGGTTCAACTCTTTGGCTATTTACCCGGGAAGGTTGTGAGTAACTTCTGTTCACATTACTTTGAGCCGGCCTTGAATAGGTGTTTCTTGTATTTTGCTGCGGCTTGGAATACACCTGGGTATTACCCGGAGTGGTTCCCTGCCTTCCTGCATCATTGCGTTCAACATTGGTTTGGTTTGCAGGTTTCTGATACCTTTGAGAAGGCGTTGCAGAAGGATTCTGTCCATCAGTACCTATTCCTTGTCCTGGACGGTAAGTCTGTGTTCTTGTTGTACTTTCGTCAGGCTTTTTATAACTATATCTCGATTGGGGTGCACTTGATGATGGTGACTTTCCCTGGTCCTGAATCTTCGAAGATGCCATCTCTGAAGTCCTGTTTCCCGACTCTATGACTGCATTTCGGGTCTGAACATTGGTTTCTCTGCTTTGGCCGATATCTGTGGAAGTACCTGTCTGACCGGCAACTTGCCTGCCTGTTTCACCTTGTCTGGTTTGTGGTTCGGCTGTTAAAGTACCGGTTCTTCCAGTTATTTCTGTAGTTTTACCTGTAACAGAACTGCCACTTGTAGTTTCCCTTTCAATTCTTCCCAATGCATCGTTTCTACCCATTGGCTCTGAAGTGCGATACCGTCCTGAAATTCCCCCAGGACTGTTGGTGCTGCCCATGTTTGATCGGTGACCATAGTAATTGTTACTGCTCCATCCGTAGTAGTTATATCCGTAATATCCATCCCAATATCCCCGGTTATAGCCATACCAGTAATTGTTGTAAGGATACCAGTAATATGGATAGTAAGGATATCCCCACCCAAAGCTACCCCATCCCCAGCTCATGCCAAAATAAAAGGAGGGGCGATACCAGAATGGATCATAGTGCCCCCAGGGACTGTAGTAAAATCCGGTATAAAAAGGTGAATAGTACCCAAATCCGAAGAAGGGATCGTAAAACCTGTTGATCCTGGCGGCATATGAATAATCGTAATAATCAAATCCGGACCCGCCATAATAATTGTTGGTTATATAGGTTGTCCCCTCAGGAGATTGATGTGTCTCTGTTTCGGCGTAATAGGGTTCATCGCCGTAATAGACATATTGTCCGGCTTCATAATCCTCCGGTACATAGTCATTGGAGACTGTTTCATTTTTTACGAAGTAATCAGGGTCAACTGTCTGGTCAACAGAGCTTTTAACTGTTATTACTTCTTTTGTCGGTTGTTTTCCGGTAGCATAAACGTCATCGTATTCAACGCTTGTTTTTGTGGTTGAGCACCCTGCTATGATCAGGATTGCTAGTGCTGCCGGTGTGATGTAAGTTTTCATTTTAAAACCCTCCTAAGTTATGTTTTTATTTATTTTTGCCGCGTTGACATCGGTACAAAAATATACAAACACTATACCATAAAGTAAATATGGCCAAAGATTTTCCTACACGGCAAGAAAATTATGCCCAATGGTACAATGACCTGGTAATTAAAGCTGACCTTGCAGAAAACTCTGCCGTCAGGGGATGTATGGTAATAAAACCCTATGGCTACGCTATTTGGGAACGGATGCAGGCTGCACTCGATGCGATGTTTAAAGAAACAGGCCATGTGAATGCCTATTTCCCCTTGTTTATTCCAAAGTCATTTTTTAGCAGGGAGGCCTCTCACGTTGAAGGATTTGCCAAAGAATGTGCCGTTGTAACCCACTACCGGCTGAAAAGTTCACCGGATGGAAAGGGTGTTGTGGTGGATGAGGATGCCAAACTTGAGGAAGAGCTTATTGTGCGACCTACATCAGAAACCATCATATGGGATACATACAGGAATTGGATTCAATCATACAGAGATCTTCCAATACTTGTGAATCAATGGGCCAACGTTGTGCGATGGGAGATGAGAACCCGTCTTTTCTTGCGAACTACTGAGTTTCTATGGCAGGAAGGGCACACAGCCCATGCAACCCAGGAAGAGGCCATTGAAGAAACGAAAAAAATACTTGATGTTTATACAAATTTTGCTGAAGAATGGATGGCAATGCCGGTTCTTCAAGGGGTTAAATCGCCCAACGAAAGATTTGCCGGTGCAATCGAGACGTATTGCATAGAAGCACTTATGCAGGATGGTAAAGCACTTCAGGCTGGTACATCACATTATCTTGGACAAAATTTTGCCAAAGCTTTTGATGTGAAGTTCCTCTCAAAAGAGAATAAGCTGGAGTATGTTTATGCTACCTCCTGGGGAGTTTCCACAAGGTTGATGGGAGCGTTGATCATGGCCCATTCTGACGATAACGGACTTGTGCTGCCTCCAAAGTTAGCTCCTGTTCAGGTAGTGATCGTACCTATTTATAAGAAAATTGAACAATTGGCTGATATTTCAAAGGTTGCCATGGATATCAAAGCTAAGCTTGAAAAGGCTGGGGTGCGGGTGAAATACGATGACCGCGACACTTTCAAGCCAGGATGGAAATTTGCCGAGTATGAGTTCAAGGGAGTTCCTGTCAGGTTGGCCCTTGGTCCCAGGGACCTGGAAAACAATACAGTTGAGGTTGCACGCAGGGATACACTTGAAAAAGAGACTTTGCAGATTGAAAGTATTGAAATAAAAATAAAAAACCTGCTCGAACAGGTGCAAAAAAAGCTTTACCAGAAAGCCCTTTCCTTCAGGGAAAATAATACGCATGTCGTCAACAGTTGGGATGAATTTGTTGACACGATTGAAAATAAAGGGGGATTTGTATTGGCACATTGGGACGGAACAGTTGAAACGGAAGAGAAAATCAAAGAGGAAACAAAAGCAACGATCCGCACAATCCCAATAAATACCAGGAGGGAAGCAGGTAGCTGCATCTACTCAGGAAAGCCATCAAAACAGCGGGTTGTTTTTGCCCGGGCATATTGATCCTATCGGACTTATGTATTTTCAAGAAATTTATATCCTGTTACCTATTATTGAACCAGAATTGATCATTAAAATCTTTTCACCATGACCACCCTGGAAGAAAAACTTGATGCTTTTGGTCGTTTGCTAACCATCATGGATGAACTACGCAACAAATGTCCCTGGGATAAGGAGCAGTCTTTCGAAAGTCTTCGACACCTGACCATTGAAGAGACTTATGAACTCTCTGAATCCATCCTTCAGAAGGATTTGGATGGTATTATGAGAGAGCTTGGAGACCTCATGCTTCACTTGGTTTTTTATGCCAAGATTGGTTCGGAATCAAAAAGTTTTGACATAGGAGATGTCCTGCAATCCATCAATGAAAAATTAATCCATCGTCATCCTCATATCTATGGTGATGTGAAAGCAAATGACGCGCGGACAGTAAAAGATAACTGGGAAAAAATAAAACTGCAAGAGGGACGAAAGTCGGTCCTTTCCGGGGTTCCGCAGTCTTTGCCCCCACTTGTAAAAGCTTACAGAATTCAGGAAAAGGCAAAGGGCGTAGGATTCGATTGGGAAAAACCGGAGCAGGTATGGGATAAAGTACTGGAAGAGTTGAATGAATTGAAGTTAGAAGTGGAAGGCCAGGGGGGGAAGGAAAAAATGGAAATTGAGCTGGGTGATCTGCTTTTTGCCATTGTCAATTATGCCAGATTTATTGGCGTTAATCCGGAAGATGCACTGGAAAGAACCAACATGAAGTTCATGAAACGTTTTCAGCACCTGGAAGAAAAGGTCAGGGAGACCGGCAGG
Source organism: Bacteroidales bacterium (assembly GCA_047920975.1). Lineage (GTDB taxonomy): Bacteria > Bacteroidota > Bacteroidia > Bacteroidales > JAADJA01 > JAADJA01. Next base: position 15,946 of record JBLRXC010000048.1, read on the forward strand.
TCATTTAAAACCATGACATTGAATGAAATGGATGTATATTGGGAAGAGGCAAAAAAACTTGGGATGTAAATTTATCAAAAATCAAAAGACCTTCTGAATGGAATCCCATAAAAGGTCAGCCGATTTCTGCCAGGAAAATAATTTAGCCCTTTCAGATCCCTTTATTATCATTGATTTTCGAAGAAGGCCATCATGAGCGATTTGTTGCATAGCCTGGCAAACAGAGTCAACTGAAAATGGATCAACCAGTATTGCTGCATCACCGGCTACTTCAGGCATTGAGGTGACATTGGAAGTGATGACAGGTGTTCCTGAATAAAAAGCCTCCACGATTGGAATGCCAAATCCTTCAAAATAAGAGACATATGTAAGTGCCAACGCAGCACCAAGAACCCTGGTGAGTTCACCAAATTCAAGTCGTCCGGCAAAAATTACTTCATCCCTGTAACGCATCTGTTTGTATGTATCCCTGATTTCATGGGTCCAATACATTTTCTCACCTACAACCAAAAGCTTTAACCCTTGATTATCAGACTGTTTAAGCTGATCAAATGCATAAAACAGGTTGACCAGGTTTTTCCGGGGACTGAGCGCACTCAGAAAAATGAAATAGGGACGGCCTGCAGTATACTTTTTCTTTACTTCTTCTTTTTCTACATCACTCAATACGTGAAATTCAGCGCTTGCTCCGTTATATACAACATCTATTTTTTCAGGTAATATTTGATATTGTTTGATGATATCATCTTTTGAGAATTCCGATACGGTAGCAATCCGGTCAGCTTTATGGGCATATCTTTGGAAATAGTAACGGTAATGTTTGCTTGCCAGATATGGTATGTCTTCCGGATAATGCTCGAAGTTGAGATCATGCATAACCACATGTGATCGCACTTTTGAACGGAGCGACAGATATCCGTCAGGGGAGAAAAATACATCAGCTTTAATTCTTTTCAATGTCCTGGGAATGATGTGTTCGAACCAGATATAAAAAAAAAGCGGATGACGGGCAGGCGGGAACGTGACCACAGGATGAATGTTTTCAGAGAAAATAAAGGATTCATCATACGCCCTGTCAAAAATGAAATAAAATTCATGTTCCGGGTGTTGCCGTGTGATACGCTTTAAGGTTTCAAACATGAACCATCCAATCCCTTCGAGCCTTCCTTTTAATAACAGGCGTGTATTTACGGCAATCTTCATCGAACCATTTGTTTTACTTCAAATTGGACTAACTTTGTGGCAAATATCTGAAATTAAATCTGCATAACTTACAGAACAATAAAAAAGGTTCATGAAATCTTTTATTAAAAAGTTGCTTCAGAAAATCCTTGGCTTTCAAACGTATCTTTTTGTTTTTTCAGTCTTTACTATCGGAACCTTAAGATGGAACAAAAAAGAAGCTGATTTCCTCTACTTTTTAAAACTGATTCCCGTCGGAGGACTTGTTCTGGATATCGGTGCGAATATTGGCATAATGACCTATCACCTTGCAAAAAAACTGAAACAATCAAAAATCCTCTGCTTTGAACCCATTCCTGCTAATGTCAGAACACTGAAAACGGTTCAGAAGTTCTTTCACCTTAACAACGCGGTTGTTTATGATTTTGCGCTTGGTGATCAGCAAGGGGAGGCAGAAATGATGATGCCGGTTCTGAACCAGGTCAAAATGCAGGGTTTAAGTCACGTGGTTCATCCAACCATTCATGACAATGGCTCAGGAGATAATTTCAAGGTGAGAGTCGAAACATTGGATGGGCTGCAAGTTCATAAGACATTTGGGCTGCCGGTGCATGCAATCAAGATGGATGTTGAGAATTTCGAATACTTTGTGTTAAAAGGAGCTGAAAAAACGATAGATCAATACCGGCCTCTCATCTATACTGAATTATGGGATAATGAAAACCGCAAAAATTGCTTTCATTTTATACGCGAAAAAGGGTATGTGATCATGGTGCTGGATCAAGGGGTGTTGAAACCATTTAATCCGGAGAAGCATAGAACCCAGAATTTCTTTTTTCTCCCTGAAAAAGAATAAACAGGAAATGTAATGCAGAGAAAATTTCTTACGAACCTCGGACTTCTTCTGTTTCTAAACCTTTTGGTGAAGCCATTCTGGGTACTCGGTATTGACCGGTCTGTGCAAAACTCTGTTGGTTCTGAAGAGTTTGGATTCTATTTCTCAATCCTCAACTTTTCCTTCCTGTTTAACATCCTGCTTGATCTCGGCATCACAAATTTTAATAACAGAAATATTGCCCAGAACAGTCAACTACTGAACAAACATTTCTCAAGCATTCTGATCCTGAAGATTTTACTTGGTGTTTTGTATATTGTTATTTCTTTCATCATAGGCTTCGCAATAGGTTATGACTCCCGACAGTTTTATTTGCTGACCTGGGTTGCCTTCAACCAGTTTCTACTCTCCTTTATTCTTTACCTCCGCTCAAATATTTCCGGGCTTATGCTGTTCAAAACCGACAGTATGCTTTCAGTGCTGGATCGGCTATTGATGATTTTGTTTTGTAGTCTGCTTTTATGGGGAAATCTGACCGCAAAGAGTTTCAGAATAGAATGGTTCGTCTATGTTCAGACGCTGGCCTATGGTCTTACTGTCGGGGTTGCACTGATCATCGTCATCCGGCGATCAGCTTTTCACCGGTTATACTGGAACCGGCCATTTTTCATTATGATCCTGAAAAAGAGCCTTCCATTTGCGTTGCTGGTATTACTGATGGCGCAGTACAATCGAATGGATACAGTGATTATCGA
>JBLRXC010000049.1:0-18480 GCA_047920975.1 Bacteroidales bacterium
GTTGGTTTGACATCCAAACTATGATTTATCGCATTACCTTTCAACTAGTTATCAACATTCGGTTACCTATTTTTATGAAAAAAAAGGGTAACCGAATTGGTAACCGAATCTTTGAAGATTTTGATGAAATTTGAAGGGGAGCAAAAAAAAACACCCTTCATTATCAGTGATTTAAGTGAATTTGATATTGTTTGAAGGGTGAGAAGTGATCCCGGGAGGACTCGAACCCCCACCGCGAGAACCGGAATCTCGAATTCTATCCAGTTGAACTACGGGACCAGTATGATGAAATGAAGAACGAAACAAATTTCAGATGCAGAGATTTCGTTGCGTTCCACCAACAATTCCACGGGCGCAAAATTAATTAACTTTGACAATGGTCGCTGAAAAATATTTTTGTCAGATATGGAAGCTTAATCGCAGGAAACCCATGCCTGTGATTTAATTACTTAAATTTGCCCTGATTTAACCGGACGCTTTGATGTGTCTCCGGTTGTCTTTTACAGTTATACCGATAGTTAAACACATTACAATTGAATAAACCATATGCCGGTAAATAAACTCTCTGTTATTATTCCCGCCTACAACGAAGAAAAAACAATTCACCTCATCCTGGACAGGGTCAGGGATGTCAGGCTGATCAATGAGATCCAAAAAGAGGTCATCGTTGTGAATGATTGCTCAAAAGACGGCACCGAAAAGGCCATCCACGACTATATGGAGAAAAATACCGGGTTCCCGCTAAAATACTTTGCACATGAGGTGAATAAAGGTAAAGGCGCGGCGTTGCATACAGGGATAGCCATAGCTACCGGAGAGTATCTGGTTATTCAGGATGCCGATCTTGAATATGATCCCAAAGAATACAATGACCTGCTGAAACCTGTGATTGCAGGTGTAGCAGATGTTGTTTACGGATCAAGGTTCATGGGTGGCAATCCTCACAGAGTACTGTTTTTCTGGCATACCATCGGGAATAAGTTTTTGACCTTCCTGTCGAATATGTTTACAAACCTGAACCTGACTGACATGGAGACATGCTATAAGTTGTTTGATACATCTGTCATCCAGTCCTTGACGTTGCGTGAGAACCGTTTTGGATTTGAACCGGAAGTTACGGCAAAAATATCCCGTGTACCGAAAATTAGGATTTACGAGATCGGTATTTCATATTATGGCAGAACCTATGATGAAGGCAAAAAAATTGGCTGGAAAGATGGATTGAGAGCCATCTACTGCATTTTGAAATATGGATTATTCAAAAGATAAATTGTAACAAATTTGATGACCAACTTTGCGAGATCCGGCTATTTTTTTGGATCAGCAAGCGGTGGTTTTTCATTGATCATATAAATAAGCCGGAAGGAGAGCAGGTTATTGTACTGGTTGCGTTCCCAGGTATCTCCGATGAAACTTTCAAATTCACGGGTCCTGATTTTTAAGAGAGAGTATGCATACCTTACATTGAACTGGAACTTCTTGTAAACCCGGAACCTGATGTCGGCCATGATATTGAAATCATCCCTGTTGTAAGTTCCGCTATTGAGAGTGGTTGTGGTTATCCTTTGTCTGTGTTCCTCTTCTTTGATTCCCACCAACCGGCCATATGAAATTCCGGCTCCGCCCATGATGATGTCTTTATCATTGAAAAAAAACAGGATGGGTACTTCAAGATAGTTCAGCCGGAGATTATAGGCTCCTGTTAAAACATTACCTGCAGAATCTGTTGAGAAATACTGATCACCCTGAAATGCTCCTTTCTGGTTAAACAAGGTTTCGAGCGCAAAATTAAAATGGCGGCCAACAGGGACAATGGCCGAAAGACCCATGTTTAAACCGGGCTTGTAAAAACCATAAACCTCATCCCCGTCAACCTGCGACAAGTTCAGCCCCGCAATCACCGCAGCCTGAACATCCTGCGACCGGGCTTGCGGCAAAACTATAACAAGGGGGATCATACAAAACAAGAGAAATCGCATGTTTAATAATCTGATCTGTGTTTCCATTACGAACGCAAACAGGGTCAAAAAATTTTTATCTATTACATTACTTCATCTCAATCAACATCTTTCAGGGAGAGCTGTATCCTGTTCCGGATCTTATCTATTTCTATGACCCTCACTTTTACTTTCTGGTTCAGCTTCACATGTTCATTCGGATCGCGGACGAACTTGCCCGCCATATTGCTGACGTGGATCAGGCCGTTCTGCTTGATCCCTATGTCGACAAAAGCACCGAAGGCAGTGATATTTGTAATGATCCCCGGGATGACCATGCCTTTGACCAGGTCATCGATTGTCCGTAAATCTTTTGCAAACTCAAAAAATCCGTATTTCTCGCGCGGGTCACGACCGGGCTTTTCCAGCTCAGCCATAATATCTTTCAACGTGGGAAGACCTGTTTTATCAGTGATAAATTCGTCCAGGTTGATTCTCTTCCGGATCTCTTCTTTGGTTATCAGTTCGTCAACGCTGCAATTCATACGCGCGGCCATATTTTCTACCACCGGGTAACTTTCCGGGTGAACAGCGCTTTTATCCAAGGGGTTTGACGAATGGGCTATACGCAGAAATCCTGCTGACTGTTCGAACACCTTTTCGCCCAGTCTGGGTACTTTTTTCAATGCTTCACGCGAGTGAAAAGCACCGTATTTATTTCTGTAATTGATGATGTTTTGAGCAAGTGCAGGCCCTATTCCTGAAACATAGGCGAGCAGTTGTTTGCTTGCCGTGTTGACCTCCACACCAACAGCATTCACGCAGCTCATCACTGTATCATCAAGGCTTTTGCCAAGCAGCGTCTGATTTACATCGTGCTGGTACTGACCAACACCGATGGATTTGGGTTCAATCTTAACCAGTTCAGAAAGTGGATCCATCAGTCTCCGTCCAATGGATACCGCACCTCTCACGGTTACATCATAGTCAGGAAATTCCTCGCGGGCGACAGGTGATGCTGAATATACTGAAGCACCGCTTTCATTCACCATCACAACAGTAACATCCCGGTCAAATCTTATTTTTTTGAACAGGTTCTCAGTTTCGCGGCCTGCGGTACCGTTCCCAATGGCTATGGCTTCGATCTTATATGCATTCACCAGCTGGAGCACTTTTGCAATGGCCTTTTTGATCTCATTCTGGGGAGGGTGGGGATAAATCGTCTCATTGTGCAGCAGCTTACCCTGCCGGTCGAGGCAGACAAGTTTGCAACCTGAATTAAAACCCGGATCAATGGCCAGGACAGTTTTTTGACCCAGCGGAGCCGACATCATCAATTGCCTGAGGTTTCCTGAAAAAATACGGATGGCATGTTCATCTGCCCGGTCTTTGGCTGCTGCGCGTATTTCTGTCTCCAGTGAGGGTTGCATCAAACGCTTGTATCCATCTTTAGTTGCTTTGATAACAAGCTCTCCTGATCTGTTCCGGCTTTTCACAAACTGTCTTTCAAGAATCAAAATAGCTTCTGCCTCAGGCAGCCCTATTTTTAGCTTCAGAAATCCCTCTTTTTCACCCCTGAGCATTGCCAGCAACCTGTGTGAAGGCGACTTCATCACCGGTTCCCGCCAGTCGAAGTAGTTTTGATAGTTTGCGCCTTCCGCCTCCTTTCCCTTTGCAACTTTGGATTCTATGAACCCTGACCTTACAAACAGGTTCCGGATTTTAGCCCGTGCTGACTTATTTTCGCTGATCCACTCTGCAATAATGTCCGATGCACCCTGCAGCGCATCCTTTACCGTGTTCACCTCAGCTTCTGCATGAACAAACTGTCCGGCTCTTGCTTCGATGTCATCATACTGTTGCGACATCACTATTTTTGCAAGTGGTTCCAGTCCTTTGGAGATGGCAATGGTAGCCCGCGTCTTTCGCTTTGGCCTGTAAGGGAGATATAGATCCTCCAGTTCCGCCATGGTTTCTGCTGCGCTGATCTGTTCCTTCAGATATCCGGTCAATTTATCCTGTTCTTCGATGGATCGGAGGATGGCCTCCCGTCTTTTATCCAGATCCTTAAGCTTTTCCAGCCGGTCGCGGATATTTGTGATGACCATTTCATCAAGACTTCCAGTGGCCTCTTTCCGGTACCTTGCGATAAAGGGTACTGTTGCTCCCTGTGAAAGCAGCTCTATTGTGTTTTCAACCTGGTCTTCTCCAATTTTTAGTTCGGTGGCAATTTTTTGAAAGTATCTTTCCATGATCGGCAGTTAAAACGGTTGAATCATATTGTGGAAACCGGTTACCAGCCTGAGGCCAGCACATCTGCCAGGTGGATGACCTTCACCGGCAGCTTGTTTCTTTTGATATAGCCATCCTGGTGCATCAGGCAGGATGAATCGGTTGATACGATGTATTCGGCACCCGTATCGATGGCATTGAGTACTTTTTGTTCTGCCATAGCTGTAGATATTGCTTCATGCTTGACAGAAAACGTTCCCCCAAATCCGCAGCATATGTCTGTGTCCTTCATTTCAATCAGTTCAAGGCCTTTGACATGCGAAAGAAGTACCCTTGGCTCTTGTTTGATATGACATTCGCGCAAAGCAGCACATGAGTCGTGGTAGGTGACCTTATGCTCAAAAACTGCTCCAATATCTTTTATTTCCATCACATTCACCAGAAATTCCGAAAGCTCATGGATGTTTTTCTGAATGCGCTTGTATTCCAGATGGAGACCGGTGTTGAAAAATAATTTCCCATAATAATTTTTAACATATCCCACGCAGGATGCCGAAGGTGCTATTACAGGCCGGTCAAAAGGAAAATCGCGGATAAATTTCTCGCCCAGCTCCTTTGCTTCATCCCAGAACCCACTGTTGAAAGCCATCTGACCACAGCAAGTCTGGTTTGGATTGTATTCAACTTTTACCCCGGTCTTTCTTAAAATCTTTACCATGTTCATACCTGTTTCAGGATATATCTGATCAATAAAGCAGGGGATAAAAATATCAACAGTCATTTTTTTCACCATTAATGATGGACAAAAGTACAAATTAGTCCATTAGACGGGCAGTCCTTAAATTATTTAATGTTTTCCGCCAGGCATACATTTTTTCTGTTTTGTACGCGATGTGAACACTCAAAAAATGCAATGCTGATAATCAATTATTTATGATCGGTTTTTAAATAGACCTGTATGCCCCGGTCATGTTTTTCATTGATATTTTTATGAAGCCTTGACTTTTATAAGTGAATTCTGTTCTTTTTCCTTGATAAAAAAGAACGAAAAAATCATGACTGAAAATTCTTTCCGCGCAAAATCTACAGCAACAAACCTCTTGCGCGATCCAAGCCGGTAGACCGGGGGTTGAGCTTGCCTGGCCTGAGCAAAGTCGAAGGGTCGAAACCCCATATTTTAATATCTCTATTGTTAATATTTTAATCAAGCGTGGTTTCGACAATCTCAACCACCAGAATTTTCCGGATCGCTCCGCAGGCCACCGTGGTTGCTGAGCTTGCCGAAGTCACATAGTTTAATGCCTTGTTTTGCAGCGAAAAGAATTTAAGGTCGGTCTTTAATGCCCACGCCGTCTGTTCAGGGGACCGGCCTTATAAAAATTTCATACGTTTTCAAAGTAAGGATTCCGGCGGTGGGCTAAGTAAGCCATACAGAAGCCAGGGCAGGCCGGCCACGGAATTAACAGGAACACGTTGAATGTATAGATTATCAGAATTGGTTCTGATATAAGTCATGTTATTGTTTAAACCGGATTGATCCATGATCCGTTATGATCACCTGGGATTATTCATGGAATCATTTCTAAGCAGGTTGACCACATTACCCTTTTTAATAAAAGTAGGAACATAGTAGGTTATACCAAATAAAAGGGCATTGTAATAGTCGAAATTATTGCCATGGACATAATTATCAAGTTTGTCATTTTGGGCCTGCCTGAGGGCTAATTCCGCAGTGATCCTGATTCGGTAATTGATTTCATAACTGAGCCCGCCGCCAAAAAAGATGACAAATTCAGGAACCCTGGTGTTATGGACGGTCCCGTTGAAGTCTCTACCGGCGCCATCAGGTCCGCTGACATTGAATATAAACTGACCCAATCCTGCAAAGGCAATTCCTTTGAGTCGGAAGGGATTGTCAGGCACCATCAGTTCAAAGAGGTCGACCCGGCCGTGAATATTATATTCAAGGAGTCTTGTACTAAAAGATAATTCAGGTGAAAAATCACATTTGAAACCGCCGTAAACCAACTGGCTGGAGAGCGCAAATGTGTTATTGAGATGTTTGGTTATGATCATACCTATAGCCGGCTTGCTTTCAAAACGGATTTTATTGAAGTAATTGCGGTCATGCAGACTGAGATCGCCGTAATAGGAAGTAACGCCGGTTTTCAAACCAAAACTCCATTCCTTCAGAAAAGTATATTGCTTTTCCCCACTCCATCCGGGATTTTTTGCAGACAGAAGATTGCTTGTAATCGCAATACCCAACAGCAGAATAAAAATTGTACCCTTCATTTGAAGTTCAAGAAGTTTTTGTATAACGTTCTATTATAACAATCAGAATAAAACTATTGTTGAATTGTTAAAAACTATTACAAAGTTAATGATATTTTTCCTTTTCCGGAAAAATATTGATGTTAATAAAATTAATTATGTTTAATTTTATTTTAAATAATTTGAACAAACTAATAGGAGAGGGAGGATGATTTATAGAGATTTTGCAAAAAGAATCTTATTTTGTCGAGATTGTTAACCTGCTGATCCAGGTTGAAGTCGGCGGAAAAGTACCCCATTCTTCCAGCTTGTGAACGCCATTTTGCAATGATATCCATATGATCTATGACCCCATTTCCATCAGCGTCCCCGGCTGTCATACCCCAGATTCCCGGCAATAGTTCTGAATATCCGCTGTTATTGCCAAGAACTTTGGAAGCGGATGTGGTAAAGTCATAGGCATAGATGCTATCAATCTGTACTAAAGGAAAAGCCGAAAGAACATCCAGATGGTTTCTGTGGCGGATTGCAATAAATTTATTTCCAGGGATTGTATCAAATAACAAGGGTAGTGTACCTGTATTGGGGTCGATAATTGAACCGTCATTCATAATAAGGTATGCATGGGCAGATGAAGGTAAAACAGACACAGCAGCAATAGCATCACCATCTGTAATTCGCAGCTCTACAATACACCAATCAACAACATCGGTCAGATTCACTGAATTAGCTGAAGCAGTTTCATTCAGGAACCAGGGTGCCTGATCATAAGGCTGGTTTATGGGAAAGGAGTCAGCCAATTCTGATGTCATGGAAACACCATCAAAGGCGCCTTCAAGAAAAACTTTAAGGTCGAGCATAGCAGTGTCATCGTTTGTTTGACTGATTTCGATCTGGCAAAGCACCGGCAAATGATCCGACATATAATAAAGTGCCTGTATAACAGAATCGGGGATTGAAAGGTTGGCAGGGGGATCAAGAAGACTTAAATTCAGTCTGTTGCCATCATTTCCAAAGGAAACGATACTTTCAGGGATATAGGTCGCGCCGTTCAGCCCATTTATTACATCATGCGAAAAAAATATGAAATCAAACCGGTCATCCATTCCACCTGTTGCTCCGCCTCCAAATTGACTTGTACGTGTGCTTTGGGTTTGCAGGTAGGCAAAATCCGGATTATCATGCCAGTTACCCGCCGGTAATGGGTCTACAAGACTGTAAACCTGGCTGTTTACCAACGAATCGTATCCGGGTTCTGTGAATGCACTGTAGAAATTCATATCTCCACCAAAAAAAATATTTTCAGGATATCCTTTTGCTGCAATATGATTTTTAAAAGCCATGACTTCGTCTCTTCTTTTTATTCTATCTGTAGTTGTATTGCTTGCTTTAAGGTGTGCTGAATAGAAATGCAAAAATACAGTATCGGCACCTGCCGCCAATTCAGGTGAATTGTAATAAAGGACATATTCATTGATAAATCTCAACAAGGTCGGAATGGTATCCTGAGAATAAAGGGTGAGCTTTTCGCTGTTGAAAAACAACATGTTATCGGTATCTGGTCCGTCAGTAAAAAGCGCTTTCTGGTATTTTTGAACACCCCAGGTATTCAAGCCAATGTTTAAAAGCAATTCCGCTCCTGCATCACTGATCAGTTCATTGATCAGGATTACGTCAGGCATCACATAATGGGTAATTGTTCTGAAGTATTCAACCCGTCCAGATGTACTGCCCGGATAGTTCAGCACATTGTAATACATCGCTTTCAGCGTATCCTGTGAAATGGCTGAAGTAAAGATAATAACATATAAAGCACTTATAATCAAGCGCATAAACGACCTGAAAGATTTCATGAATGAGCCTTAAATCCGAAATCCGGGGCAAAGATACAACATCGAATAAAGATTAAGCAGAAGAAAGCTTTGACAAGATTGTAAGCATGACAAATGATTATCAAACCCTGTGTGAAATAATATTGTGTAAATTTGTCATCAAATTTTAACAATTAAAAAAATATCTAATCATGAAAAAGCTGATACTTGTTGCATTGTCGCTCACTCTGTTTAGTTTTGTTTTTTCCCAAACCCGCCCGGTTGTCTCTGAGTCCCTTCGTGAGATTGCTGTCAGAAAAGGTTATCAGGCACCTGCTGTTGAAGGCTTCACCAAAGCACCGGTGGTTCCCGGGAATAAAAATACGGTTGTGATTGAAGAAGATATCATCGGTTCTACAAGGTATGACTTACAGACCAACACAAGTATTCAAAACCGGATTCATGTCTATGATGATGGCACCATTGGTGCTACATGGACTTTTGGGTTAAATGATCCTGCTTTTGCTGACCGGGGTACAGGATATAATTATTTTGATGGCAATAACTGGGCGCCTGAACCTACCGCAAGAATAGAAAGCATCCGGACAGGATGGCCCTCCTATACTGCCTATGGTGAAGGTGGTGAACTGGTCGTTTCACACGATTTTGGTCCCGGAAGGTTGATGCTTTCAAAACGAAATCAAAAGGGAACAGGTACCTGGACAGAGAGTTTTTTAAACGGCCCCGGTGTTCAAATTTCCTGGCCAAGAGCTATGACTTCAGGTATAAATAACTCCGTGATTCAGGTACTGGCTATTACCTGGCCTACTCCGAATGGAGGGCCCGTATACCAGGGACTTGACGGTGCTGTTCTATACTCCCGCTCATCTGATGGGGGATTGACATGGAATCCTGAAAATTCAATCCTGCCCGGAATCACCTCCTCAGAGTATGCCGGGTTTTCTGCGGATGACTACGAGTGGGCCACCCAGGGCAACAACATTGCATTCCTGCTGGGGGATACATGGTTTGATTTTATTCTGATGAAATCTGCTGATGGAGGTGATACCTGGAGTAAAACAATCATCTGGGAGCATCCATACCCCTTCTAAAATACAGGTACCCCAATTGTCACAGATACTTTTTATTGTGTTGACGGAGCCCACCATCTCGCGTTTGATTCTCAGGGCAAAGTACATGTAGTTTTTGGAATCAACCGGGCCTACTCCGATGGAACTGGCAGTTACTGGTTTCCTTATGTGGATGGCGTTGGGTATTGGAATGAAGATATGCCCATGTTTTCAAATCACAAGCATGCATTGAATCCATATGATGATGCACCGTATACTGAACTCATAGAGGATCATAACCTGATCGGGTGGAGCCAGGACATGGATGGTGACGGAGAACTTACCTTTGTGGGGGATATTGGAACCTATTACATTGGTTTATCCAGCCAGCCTCAGATAGTTATTGACAATATGGACTACAAATATGTGATCTGGTCTTCCGTAACCGAGACCTATGACAATGGTTTGCAGAACTTCCGGCATCTCTGGGCAAGGGGATCGTGGGATGATGATGTTTGGGGACCTTTTGTACATCTTACTTCCAATCTTGTCCATATTTTTGATGAATGTGTTTTCCCTTCGGCTGCTTCCTACACCGACGATTCATTTTATCTGGTTTACCAAACCGACAATGAACCAGGGCTGGCTGTCAGAGGAGACGAGGATCCCTATGGTGATAATTTCACTCAGTTCATGAAAGTGTCCAAAAATATGCTGATTCCCGTAGGCATTGAAGAAAACCACTCTCCGGTTCTGACAGAGGATGTTTCACAGAACTATCCCAATCCTTTCAGGGAAACGTCTTACGTTCATGTGCACGTCAGAAAATCATGCATCCTGAGTCTGAAAGTCACCAATCTGATGGGGCAGGTGGTTTATGAAATACCCGGACGGCAGGTCAACGCAGGTGCAACAAAGTTGTCCATTCATGCAGAAAACCTGAAACCCGGCCTCTATTTTTATACGGTCAGGGCAGGGGAGGGCTCTGTTACCAAAAAGATGATTGTGGAATAGCATATGGCGTATCATGGATCAGAAGATCGGGAAATAGAAAAATAAAAAACAACGGTTGTAGTCATTTAACAATAAAATGCTACAACCGTTTTAAATTGAAGGGTTTGGGAATTTTATTTTCCCCCTTGCTGGCGATTATTCTGACAGGTCTTAATAGCTTGACCTGTAGCCACCACCACCACCACCTCTGTTGCCATATCCGCCCCGGCCACCGCCGCCACCTTTATTGTAGCCGCCACGTCTGTCATCTCCACCAAAACCACCTCTGCGGTTATCTGGTTTTCTTTCTTCGGCCTGGTTGACAACAATTTTCCGGCCCTCCAAGTCAGAGCCGTTTAATTCATTAATGGCATTTTTGGCTTGTTCGTCATCCGGCATTTCAACAAAACCAAATCCTTTGCTCCTGCCGGAGAATTTATCGGATATGATCTTCACTGAATTGACTTCTCCAAATTCTTCAAAAAGTTCCTGTAATCTGCTTTCCTCAACGCTGAAAGGAAGGCTACCAACGAAAATGTTCATGATTTACTAAATGTTTAAGTATTAATAGTTAAAAAACTCGTCAAAAGTAGATCAAAATGCAATAGAAAAATATATTTTTTTTAAAAAATAGCCTTGTTTACATTGAAGCAGTCTGTTTTTGACGAAAAAATATCGGCTCTGAAGTCAACATGTTTGATACCTTTGCCAACTCGCAGCACCTGAGCAATATGATTTTTTGAATAAAAATGGTCAGAAAATGAGGGATATGACTTCCGGAAAGGAAAGTAAACTGATATTGCAGTTTACCGCTCCCATGTTGCTTGGAAATGTGTTTCAGCAGTTATACAATATTGTTGACAGCATCATCATCGGTAATTTCATAGGGAAGGAGGCACTTGCTGCTGTCGGAGCATCATTTCCTATCATCTTCGCGCTGATTTCCATGGTGATAGGATTCGCAACCGGAGCAACCATTATCATCTCCCAGTATTTTGGTGCCAAAAAAATGAATCAGGTTAGGCAAACCATTGATACATTGTATATTGTGCTGTTTTTTGCATCTATAGTCATTTCTATTCTGGGTTTGCTACTCAGTAAAACTATTTTTCAATGGATCCAGCTTCCCGTGGAGGTTCTGCCCGATGCTGTGACGTACCTGAATGTTTATATTTCAGGATTGGTGTTCTTTTTTGGATTTAATGGAACTGCAGCAATTTTAAGGGGGTTGGGCGATTCAAAAACGCCCCTCTATTTTCTGATCATCTCCACTATTGCCAATATCTTTTTCGATCTGCTGTTTGTTCTTGTGTTTAAATGGGGTGTGGCCGGTGTCGCTTTTGCAACAGTTATTTCACAGGCAGGCGCATTTATCACCTCTGTTTTTTACCTCAATAAGACCCATGAGATTGTCAAACTTTCTGTCTTTAAATTGGTTTTCAACCGGGAGATATTTCGTCAGAGCCTCCGGATTGGTTTGCCTTCGGGTTTCCAGCAGACCATTGTATCGTTGGGTCTGATTGCTGTAGTATGGATTGTTAACCTCTTCGGAACAAATGTCATCGCTGCTTTCTCCGTAGTAATGCGGATTGATTCGCTGGCATCTCTGCCCGCTATGAATTTTGCCGCTGCCCTTTCCACATTTGTCGGACAAAACCTGGGTGCCAATAAAGTTGAACGGGTGAGGGCGGGACTCATTGCTACACTCAAACTCACTTCAGTCATTTCAGCTGTTATCACCATCATTGCCATTCTTTTTTCAAGAAACCTGATTGCTGTTTTTACCAATGACCCTGCCGTTATCGACATAGGTGTTAAATACCTTGTGATTGTGAGCTCATTTTATATCGTTTTTTCAACCATGTTCGTTCTGAATGGCGTTATGCGGGGCGCAGGAGATACAATGGTTCCCATGTTTATAACCCTTTTTGCACTTTGGTTTGTGCGGATACCCGTTTCTTATTTTTTGTCGCAGGCAATTGGCGAAACCGGTATTTGGTGGGCAATTCCCATAGGCTGGTTTCTGGGGATGAGTCTTACTTACGGCTATTACATGTCAGGAAAATGGAAAACAAAGGGCGTAGTATCGCATCCACCCAAGGATATCAGTGAGCAGGTGAAGCAACCATATTGATTTTTTCAAGTGCTTTCAGGGTCTGTTCTCTTCCATAAGCTCTTAATTCAGCAGCCCTGTGAAATTCGAAAATATCACAGGATTTCTTTGAAATCTCAACCACTACATCGGGTTTGTATTTTTCAATGGCCAGTTGGGTGAGTTTCATCTGCATCGTGTAAATAGAATGTGTGATCAGGTCAAAATAGCCAATGGTTTTATGTTTGTCGTTCCTGAAGTACTTTGACCATTTTTTATTGATGAACTCAATGGCTTTTTCGTAGGTTGTTTGTTCTTCCATTTCCTCTTCCATCTGTTTATTGACTTTAAAGTCATAGGAAATGTCGGCATTCAGGTCAACCCCAACCAGCAAATCTGATCCACTCCGGTGTACTGAATTTAGCGGCAATGGGTTGAGTACACCCCCATCAACCAGGTCAATATCATGATAACGGGCAGGCCTGAGAACCGTCGGAATTGACACCGATGCCCTGATTGCTTTCACAAGTTTCCCCTTTGTAAAGATGACTTCCCGGTGATTTTTTAAATCAACTGCAATTGCTGCATAGGGACGGTCAAGGTCTTCGATATTCCGATCACTGATGAACCTCTTCAGTTCCCTGAAGACTTTTTCTCCCTTGATAAACCCGTTTTTGCTCACGGCAAAATCCATCAATCTGATAATGTCAAACTTACTGATACCCATAACCCATTCTTCAAACTCGGGTAATTTACCGGAGAGATAAATGCCCCCGATCAGAGACCCGATGGATGATCCTGCAACAGAGGTAATTGTATATCCATTATTTTCCAGGGCCTCAATCACACCGATATGTGCCATTCCTCTTGCACCTCCACCTGAAAGTACCAGCGCTATGTTTTTTTTATCATTTTCCATTTTGCAGCATATTGAATAAATCTGAATGACTGATGATCTGGATTTCCCGTGAAAAATGATCCTCTGGTGAACAAACCGAAACCAGATGATTTTCAGGCAACTGATACTGATGAAAATAGACCTTTGACATGAGGTCGCTGGACTGCTCCAACTCCATCTTCCCGTGGTTGTTCCTGACAGAGAATGATGAGAGTGCCTGGGTCAGACCTTTCCCAAGATATTTAAGGTAACTTTCCTTCACAGTCCAGAGAGAGTAAAATTGAAAGTTTTTCACCTCTCCATGAAGAGATTGAAGTTGTTGATATTCGTCCCTTGAAAAAAATCTTTTGGCTACTTCAAACCTTGCTTTTTCAATCTTTTCAATGTCGACTCCCACTTCATGCACTGACACAGCAACCACTACCCACTTCCCTGAATGGGAAAGGTTGAAATGAAAATCATGCATTCCCCGTAGGAACGACTTTCCTTTTTCGGTTATGCCAAGTTCGATCTGATCCGGCGGCAATTCTTTGAATTTACGGATCACTGCGCGGATCATGATTTCCCCCAACAGTGATCTTTGTCTATCAAGCGGTTGTTTATTCCTTAAAACCCGATCCCTTGCATAATCCGGCAGGAGCAGCATGAACTGCCTGCTCACCAGGCTGAATTCTTCTGATGGTAAAACCTGTGATGCGAAAACCTGAGTCATTTTACTTCTCTCTTCCTATGGGCATCATATAAAGCGGCACCTCATGGTCGGGAAGCATAACAGCATTGCTGACCATCATATCAGTGAATGCGCCAACAGCACATGTGGCTAAACCAAGTGCCTGAACCTGCAGGTAAACATTCTGGGCGGCATGTCCAAGATCCATGCACACATAACGCTCTTTCCCTCGCGACCCGTATTTACCTGTTGTTTTCGAATAAACCGCAGTAAAGACCAATGAAGCAGATGCATCGGCAATAAAACTCTGGCCTGCAGCAGCCTCTGCCAACTCCTTTCTGATATCTCCAGTGGCATGAAGTTTAAGTTTATGACCATCGGCAATATACAGATAAATGCCCGGATTCAGGCCACTCACTTTCCCGGCTATCAGATATATTTCCAATGGATAAAGTGCTCCAGCTGATGGAGCAGTCCTTAAGCCACCTCTCAGTGAGGCAGGATGAGTTCTCGGAGAGGTAATTCCATAGGCTGCCCATAAAATTTGGGAAACATCATCCAATGTCAGGGGTTCCTTGTTAAATTCCCTGACAGAACGGCGATTAAGCAGGGTTTCTTCAATGGAAACCCCCGAAGTAAACCTGGGTGTAGGCAGATCTATTTCACCGGTTTGTTCTGAACCTGCATTCAATAATTGCTCAACCATATCATTCCGGTTTTGAGGATATAAGGTTATTAAAAGGGTGATCAGAATTATTGTTCTCATCAGTGAAAGATTTGAATTTCCTAATTTGTCATCTTTTTACAAAGATAATATTCCGAACCGATTCTTGTGTCGGTAACCCTCAATAAACGTTAAATTTGCATGATATTTCAATCGGTTAAAAAGTTTTGAGTTTTTATTCCGAAGCAAAAAATATGGAAAAAGACAAAGTCCGTCAGCGGATCAACGAGCTTACAAAGCTTTTGAATGAGCACAATTATAAATATTACGTACTTGCAAAACCTTCGATTTCTGATTATGCATTCGACATATTACTCAAGGAACTGGAACAACTGGAATTGAGTTATCCTGAACTGGCTGATCCGGACTCACCTACCAAAAGGGTAGGAGGCGACATTACAAAGGAATTCCGGCAGGTATTGCATGCTTACCCAATGATGAGCCTGTCCAATACCTATTCAGAGCAGGAGATCAGGGATTTTGATAACCGGGTCAGAAAAGTAACCGGCGATCAGGTTGAATATGTTTGCGAATTGAAGTATGACGGTGTCTCCATCAGTCTGTCCTATAAAAATGGAAAACTCCTTCATGCAATCACAAGAGGTGATGGGGTGAAAGGAGATGATGTCACATCCAATGTTAAAACTATCCGCTCTATTCCATTGATATTGCAGGGGGATTATCCTGATGAGTTTGTAATCAGGGGTGAAATCTTTATGCCACGGGACCGGTTCGACAAACTTAATCTTGAAAGGATCGAAAATGGCCTTGAACCCTTTGCCAATCCAAGAAATGCAACTGCAGGTACCATCAAAATGCAGGATTCTTCAGAGGTCGCCAGGCGGCCTCTTGATTGCTTTCTCTATTTTTTGATTGGTAACTCACTTCCCTTTGATAACCACTATGATAATCTGATCAACGCAAGGTCATGGGGTTTTAAAATTCCCGGGTACATCGCTAAATGCAAAACCCTTCAGGAAGTTCTTGATTTTATTCACGAATGGGATCAGGGCCGTAAATCACTCCCCTTCGAGATAGATGGTGTTGTCCTGAAGGTTAATCAATACAATCACCAGGAGGAGTTGGGGTACACTGCCAAATCACCCCGGTGGGCTATTGCATATAAATATAAGGCTGAGCAGGCATTGACCAGACTTATCTCCATAAGCTACCAGGTCGGAAGGACTGGTGCCATTACACCTGTTGCCAACCTTGAACCTGTGTTACTCGCCGGGACAACCGTTAAGCGGGCATCCTTGCACAATGCCGATATCATCAGCAACCTGGATGCCAGAATCGGGGATTATGTCTTCGTTGAAAAAGGTGGAGAGATCATACCCAAGATTGTAGGAGTTGATCTCTCCGGAAGAAAAACTAACCTGCCCAGGATAAGCTATATTAAAAATTGCCCGGAGTGCGGGACATTGCTGACCAGGAATGAAGGCGAGGCTGCCCATTATTGTCCGAACACGGCGGGATGTCCACCTCAGATCAAAGGGAGGATCCTTCACTTTATCAGCAGAAATGCGCTTGACATCAACACACTGGGTGAAGGCCGCATTGAAATGCTTGTTGACCAGGGAATTGTAAAAGATTTCGCCGACCTTTACAGTCTGACTTTTGAAAAACTGATCGGACTTGAAAAGCTGATTGCGGCAACGGATAACAAAAAGAAGAAAAAGATCAGTTTCAGGGAAAAGACAGTAGAAAATATTCTGCAGGGAATTGATGACTCCCGCTCTGTGCCTTTTGAACGTGTGCTTTTTGGATTGGGGATCAGGTATGTTGGCCAGACAGTAGCCCGGAAACTTGCCCGACATTTTATCAGTATAGATGCCCTGATAAATGCTACTTATGAAGAACTGGTCAGTATTGACGAAATAGGGGAAAGAATTGCAGAATCAGTCGTGAGTCATTTCGGGAATCCTGAAAACCGCTTCATCATTGAACGTTTGCGAAAAGCCGGTTTGCAATTAAGATTGGATCATCAGGAGGAGATCAGGTCTGACAAATTGAAAGGTAAGGTCATCGTTGCCACAGGTACGCTTATAAATTTTACACGGGAAAAGATCAAAGAGGTGATTCTTTTGCACAGCGGCAAACCAGCTACCTCAGTATCGAAAAATACAGATTTTGTCCTTACAGGAGAGAACGCAGGCGCAGGAAAATTATCCAAAGCCGCAGAACTTGGTATTCCCCTCATTACAGAATCTGAGTTTCTGAAGATGATAGGTGAAGACTCTTCGTGAGTAAACCGTGTTGATAGGATTAAAAAAGGGGAACCTTTTAAGTTTCCCCTTTTTTTTAATCAAGATCAAATTGTTTTATTTAACCACCTTGATATTGTATTTGATGGTGCTTAATCCGTTATTGGCACCTGCGTTAACTTCGGTCACAAGCAACAGTCCATATTTCCCTCCTGTCGCTTCAAATGCAATCACGTCGTTGACACTAAACCCGCCGGGGTTTGAAGTCATCTGGCTATAGAAGTTTTCGGTCAACTGTATTCCCTGATTCTGAATCGTAAGAACCAACTGATTTTTAGAAGCAACGTCATTGTACTGACTTGCAGTCAGAGTTGTTTTGGCAAATTTTGTTGTTCTTTTATTCGTCCAGGTTGCAATGGATGGGTACAAATCATAAACTACGTTGTTGGAAGGTGACATGAGGGTATGTCCATAAGTAGCTCCATGGAAATAAACCCAGTCAATTTTGTTCTGAATCTCGGGACTGGAATTTGCCTGGCTTAAGCTGAATGTTTCGCCACTGGCTGATGCAAATGAACTATTTGTGGGACTGGAATATGATCCGAGTTGAATGTCTGTATAGACATGAATTCCGGGATCTCCGGGGGTTGTTGTTATGGTGAAACTGATGGATGCCGATTTGTTGTTTGCATCTGTAACAGTTACCTCAAATACCTCTACGCCAGGAGTATTGGGGTAAGCAATTGTTTCAATGTCAATGGTAAATGACTTGACGCTTACAGTAGAATCAAGCATTGTAATATTTGAAACATTTTCATAGTTGCGTTTCACCAGGATCCTTGATAAATTCTTATCTGATTTGGAAGTTGCAGTGAATCCAAATACAAAACCTTCACCAACTGCCAGGGTTTGATCACTTGATACGCGTTCCACACCCCAGGGCGTATAAATCCCTCCGAGAAAATTAACAGCAGGCGGATCCGGTTCGTCATCATCTTTTGAGCAGGCAGAAAAGATAAATCCTGCAACAACCATGAGTCCTAATAAATAACTTAACTTTTTCATTTTTGAAATATTTAATTAATAATAATCTTCTATGAACGAAATGCAAAAATAAACTATTTTAATTCGCAATGGTTGATTATACAAAGAAACAATAAAAAAAATTTCGTTGTTGGTTCTTGGCCATAAAGGCTGTTTATGAGAGAAGGCCGGAAAGACTTCATGACAGTGCATATGATTCCAAATCAGCCATCGCGCTTAAAGTTTTTTAATCCAAAAAGAGCCGGGCTCACGCTGCAATCCACGATCAATCTGCATTTTCAGGATCGGACATTTTTCGGAAAGCTCCCGGTAATGAAAGTGGCGGAGAAAATTTAAAGCGCCAATGATCTTGAATTTTTCATTGAAACTTAAAAAAGCTTCGAGCAGGTATTGCTCATTCCAAAATCTGTTCTTACCGATGACCCAATCCTCCAGGTAATCTTTGGGTGTAAAAATGTCGTGGATATGGATAATCACGCCAGGTTTAAGGACCGGCAGCACATGCATAAACAAAAAAAGAACATCGCC
>JBLRXC010000050.1:0-17983 GCA_047920975.1 Bacteroidales bacterium
ATCAATCCTTCCTTTCCGGTAGTAGCTTGTATTGCTTTGTAATCATTGGTTTCAAGTGCTATTTTCAATAATTTCTGAATCTGCGGTTCATCGTCAACAATCAATATTTCGGCTTTATTCATTTTCAATATCTTTTATGGTGGATACTTCTGCCGGGATCGAAATGGTAAATATAGCACCTTTTGCATTACTCCTGTTTTCCAGTTTAACCTGTCCCTGGTGCGCTTCAACAAATCCTTTTACAATGGATAGTCCCAGGCCTGTTCCTCCGGTGAGTGAATCAGGCAGTCTGTAGAATTTTTCAAAAACCTCATTTAGTTTGCTTTCGGGAAATCCGGGACCATAATCGCCAATGGTAATAATGCAGTCTGTTTCTGTATATGCAATACTGACTTCATTGATCGTATCTTTAGGTGTGTAGAGGATGGCATTGTGCAGTATATTGTGCAACGCCTGTTCCATCAAGCCTCTGTCAAGTCTGCATAAATGAATATTGTCCTCTGATTCGAATACTATTTTGTGACCTGTTGATTCACCCTGAAAACTTTGAATGACTTTATGCATCAACTCATTCACATCGCACCAGTCAAGTTTAGGCTGTATAAATCCGGACTCAAGCCTGCTCATGTTCAATAAATTATCAACCTGCCTGTTGAGCCGCAAACCTGCAATATTAATTTCCGACAATAAATCCTCCCTGTCGGTAGGTGATAGTTTTATTTCTTCTGATTTCAAGGTATCAACCGCCCCTATAATGGTTGAAATAGGTGTCCTGAGTTCATGTGAAAGTGAATTCAATAAAGTATTGTACAATTTGATCGTATTTTCTCTCTCCTCTTTCTCTTTGGCTTGCATCTCAGCCTTCCTGATTTTTGAGGTCAGAACCGCATTCATCATGGCTATTGCAAAATACATCATGAATAAGAGGACATCCTCCGGGGTTCCGATATGAAATTTATAAAGAGGCGGGATGAAAAAGAAATTCCAAATCAGGGCACTGAAAACTGCAGTGATCATAACCGGCAATATATCAAATAGCATAGCAAGGACCGAGACAGCTAACAGAAGGATTAAGGCAACCACCTTATTACCGATGTATTCCATCAGGAAAAAACAGGGCAGGGCGATGGCTATGATAAGACCCAGACTGATCACGTACTGATATTCTGTTTTATTCTTTATGGTTGCAAGAAAAGCCATGTAAATGTTATGAAAGTTAAAGCACCACTTGTCGCAAGCAGTTGATCAACAGACAAAATTAGTGATAACTATTCTAATCTGTTGTAATTGGGTTCATTTCCACCATCATCATGGATGTGCTGATATGTTTTGCTGCTGACCTTTGGGTCAGGATTGCTTTATCTGTTACTCAAACCAATGACGGATTTACGCACGATAAAAAGTAATTCACTTACAAATGCCCGATCATCAATTCAATTAAAACCATAATTTTGTCGGGTTATCACTATTAAGAATCAGGAATTTTAAATTCATCATATGGATCAGAAAAATGAAAAGCTTTTCACTGATTTCCCGCCTGTGACTACCGGCGAATGGGAAGCAAAGATCAGAGAGGATCTGAAAGGCGCCGACTATGAGAAAAAGCTGGTCTGGAAAACACAAGAGGGTTTCAATGTAAAACCTTATTACCGGAGCGAAGACCTTACCGGCCTTGAATACCTGGATGTGCTTCCCGGGCAGTTTCCCTTTCCGCGTGGTAACAGGGTGAGAGCCAACGAATGGCACATCCGCCAGGATATCTTTGTGGAGGACATCAAGGCAGCCAACAAAAAAGCACTCGACATCCTGATGAAAGGGGTGACATCGCTTGGTTTTATCATTCACCCGAAGTTCGGGCCATCCATGGATGAGATTGAACGCCTGTGCGAAAACATTTACGCCGATGCCGTGGAACTGAATTTCATCTGTTACCACAATTCATTGAAGGTGGTTCAGTATGTGGAGAAACTGGTGAAGAAATACAACCGCGAACTCGGGAAGATCTATGGTTCGGTTGACTTTGACCCGCTTGGTCAGCTTGTTCTCAAAGGTCGTTTCCCGGCCTCTGCCGAAGCCTCTTTTGACCTGGCCAAAAACATGATTGAGGCTGCAACCCACCTTCCCAAATTCAGGGTCATTACCGTGAACGGAAGCTATTTCCACAATGCCGGCGCCACCATCGTTGAGGAGATCGGCTTTAGTCTGGCGCATGGGGTGAACTATCTGACACAACTGACCGAGCGCGGACTCTCTGTCAACGACATAGCACCCCGGATGAAGTTCCAGTTTGCAACAGGTTCCAATTATTTCATGGAGATTGCCAAATTCAGGGCAGCCCGGCTGCTCTGGGCGCAGATTGTAAAAGCTTACGGCTGTTATGATGAAGCCGGGGCGCGTATGTATATCCATGCCACCAGCGGTAGCTGGAATAAAACATTGTACGATCCCTATGTCAACATGCTTCGGACTACAACCGAATCCATGTCGGCCATCATCGGCGGTGTGGATTCGCTCACCGTACATCCGTTCAATGCCGTGTATGAAACGCCGACTGAATTTTCGGAGCGCATTGCCCGCAACCAGCAGTTGTTACTGAAAGAGGAATCTTATCTCGATCAGGTAGTTGATCCTGCAGCAGGTGCTTATTACATTGAGAACCTCACCGATTCCATCGTGGAGCACGTCTGGAAGCTTTTTATGGAAGTGCAGGAGAAGGGGAGTTTCCTTGAAGCATTCAGGAAAGGGTTTATTCAGCAAAAGATCAATGAGACAGCCCGTCAGCGTGAGATGAACCTGGCTACACGCAAAGAAATACTGCTGGGAACCAACCAGTATCCGAACTCTACTGAAGTGAAGTCAGAACAGTTTGACTCATCATTATATACTCCCGTAAGTGCAGACGATCATAGCGTTGAAGCTGAGCCGCTTAAGCAGTACCGGGCTGCTATTCCATTTGAAGAGTTACGCTATCAAACAGACCAATATACGAAACAAGGACGTCGCCCGAAAGTGTTTATGCTTCCTTTGGGAAACATTGCCATGCGGAAGGTTCGTTCACAGTTTGCCGGAAACTTCTTTGCCTGCGCCGGTTATGAGATCATCGACAACAATGGCTTCAAAACAGTTGAAGAAGCTGCGGAAGCCTGTCTGAAGTCTAAAGCCGACATTGCCGTGATCTGCAGTTCGGATGACGAATATGCTGAACTGGCTCCGGCCTTGTTTGCCCTGCTAAAAGAGAAGACTATTTTCGTTGTTGCAGGCTATCCGAAGGCCATTCTGGAAGCGCTGCAGCAAAAGGGGATCCGGCATTTTATCCACATCAAATCCAACATACTGGAGACCCTGAAAACATTCCAGAAAGAACTGGGTATCGCACAATAGCAAACATTAACACCGATTCATTGAAAAATAATAATATGAAACCGAATTTTCATAACCTGAACATAAAGGCCAGAACTAAGACAAAGGTTGACCTCCACCAATGGAAACAGGAACATCAAATCTCCAGAGAGTGGCTCACAGCTGAGGGCATACCGCTGAGAAGCGTTTACACGAAAGAAGACCTGGCTGCCATGGAGCATCTGGATTATGCAGCGGGGATTCCCCCTTTCCTGCGCGGGCCTTATTCGGCCATGTATGTGATGCGCCCCTGGACCATCAGGCAATACGCAGGGTTCTCCACAGCCGAGGATTCCAATGCGTTTTACCGGCGTAACCTGGCAGCCGGCCAGATGGGCTTGTCCATCGCCTTTGACTTAGCCACACACAGAGGCTACGACTCTGACCATCCACGGGTAGAAGGCGATGTTGGCAAAGCCGGCGTTGCAGTAGATTCCATCCTCGACATGAACATCCTGTTCGATCAGATCCCGCTTAACAAGATGTCGGTTTCGATGACCATGAACGGGGCGGTGATTCCGGTGATGGCTTTCTATATTGTCGCCGCACTTGAGCAGGGGGTAAGTTTTGAAGAGATGTCGGGAACCATCCAGAACGACATTCTGAAGGAGTTCATGGTCAGGAACACATACATCTATCCGCCATTGCCCTCCATGAAGATCATCGCCGATATTTTTGAGTTCACATCGAAGAAGATGCCCAAATTTAACTCCATCAGCATCAGTGGTTACCACATGCAGGAGGCAGGCGCACCAGCCGACATCGAACTGGCTTTTACGCTCGCTGACGGACTGGAATATCTCCGGGCAGGTGTAAATGCAGGTATGAACATTGATTCGTTTGCACCCCGGCTCTCGTTTTTCTGGGGTATCGGGATGAACCATTTCATGGAGATCGCCAAGATGCGCGCTGCGCGGATGCTTTGGGCAAAGATCGTGAAACAATTTAACCCCAAAAGCGAAAAATCGCTTGCATTGCGAACCCATTGCCAGACATCCGGCTGGAGCCTGACAGAGCAGGACCCTTTCAACAACGTCGCGCGTACCTGTATCGAAGCCATGGGTGCCGTGCTGGGTCACACCCAATCGTTGCACACCAACGCACTGGATGAGGCCATCGCCCTTCCGACTGATTTTTCCGCACGGATCGCCAGGAACACACAGATCTATATCCAGGAAGAGACCAATGTCTGCCGTACGGTTGACCCCTGGGCCGGTTCTTATTACGTTGAATCTCTGACACATGAAATTGCGCACAGGGCATGGCATCACATTCAGGAAATTGAGAGTCTTGGTGGTATGGCCAAAGCCATAGAGACCGGGATACCCAAGATGCGGATCGAAGAGGCAGCTGCCCGCAAACAGGCACGCATCGATGCATGTAAAGACACCATCGTAGGGGTGAATAAATACCGGCTTGAAAAAGAGGACCCCATCGAGACGCTGGAAGTGGACAACACCGCCGTCAGGGAATCCCAGATCAGAAGGCTGGCCGAACTACGAAAAAACCGGAATGAACCGGAAGTGCAAACCTCTTTGGATGCCATCACAAAAGCTTGTGAAACCGGCAGGGGAAATCTTCTTGAACTGGCAGTGGATGCAGCTCAAAAAAGGGCAAGCCTGGGTGAGATATCTTTTGCGATGGAGAAGATCTTTGGAAGGTACAAAGCAGAGATCAGGGCTATTTCCGGAGTCTATTCTGCAGAAAGAAAAAATGACGCAAGCTTCAGGCGGGCTATGGAATTAGCAGATCAGTTTGCGGCGCTTGAGGGAAGGCGACCCAGGATCATGGTGGCCAAAATGGGCCAGGACGGGCACGACCGGGGAGCCAAGGTAGTGTCGACAGGTTTTGTAGACATTGGCTTTGATGTAGATATTGGCCCGCTTTTTCAAATACCGGAGGAAGCCGCCCGGCAGGCTGTTGAGAATGATGTCCACATCCTGGGTATTTCAAGTCTGGCAGCCGGACATAAAACCCTTGTCCCGCAGGTGATCGAAGAGCTCCGGAAGCTTGGTCGCGAAGACATCATGGTGATTGTGGGCGGAGTGATCCCACCGCAGGATTATGATTTCCTTTACAAGGCCGGGGTGTTGGCCATTTTTGGCCCCGGTTCAGTAATCTCTGATGCCGGCATCAAATTGCTGGAACTGATGATCGAGGCAAGGGAATAGGTTTTTACTTCACCGCAAAGGCGCTGAGGAACGCAGAGAAATATTTGACAGACCCATTTGCGAAAAATCCTTGCGTCCTTAGCGTCTTAGCGGTTATCTTCGTTTTTCTTCACTGCACAGGCGCAGAGGGCGCTGAGCAGCATGGATAGGTCTTTGACATTCCTGCTGGCTTACCTAAGCTTGAAGATAATGAATGATGATGGTTATTTATTTGTATTATGAGAAAATATTTCAAACAAACACTTCAAATTTTATTTATCTTTATACTTTCTTTGAAGCCTGATGTGAAAATGTGACACCTGTTATACAAATACATGCATTTTAAAGAGTAACAAAATGACTTAGTCAAACTTATTATAATGCAAACCGTTCATTTCACTAAAACCCAGAGTCATGAATAAATTTACAACAATCGCCTTATCCTCTTCCATATTATTTAGCAGCTGCATCCATCTCTATTATGTTCCAAATGTTCAAAATGTTCCATTGTTCAAAGAAAAAAATGAATACCGGTTTTCCGGTTCGCTCGGGAGTTCTGCTACAATAACCCAAATCGATGTGCAGGCTGCTTATTCAGTTACTGACAATATTGGCATAATGGTAGATTACATGACGGCAAAAGATGTTGATAGTGAATCAAATAATTTCGGTGGAGCAATAGGATATTTCAAACCAATTGAAGCAGCAGGTGTATTTGAGATATATGGTGGATTGGGTGGAGGGAAACAGCATCATGAGTATGAGATAGTCACATCATTTTATCCTTTAAGTTTCACCACGGGTACTTCTGAGTTATCTCATTTTAAATTGTATGTTCAACCTTCTTTCGGATTTACAAATAATGTAATCGACATCGCATTATCAACCCGTTTTACAAGATTGTCCTTTCCTAAAGTAAGTACTTCCCCTGGATTAGTTGGTAAATCTAGTTATTGGACAGTTCATTCGCTGAATGACAAAAGCCATTTTTTGATAGAACCTGCTGTTACGCTGCGCGCCGGATTCAAAAATGTAAAAGCTCAGATACAATACATGCATGTTGAAAGGTTAACTGAACATAGATATGACTTTCATTCTCCGGCCACAATATCGATTGGAATCTATATAGCTCTCGGAGAAAGGCTCAAAAAGTCATTCCCCAAAGAACAAGCGACTAAGCAGCATCAGGACTAAAAAAAAGGCCGGACTTTGTTTCAAAGTCCGGCCTCATCATGAGAAAATTTACTAACCTATCCCTTAATCCAATTAACAATTTTATCTGATTTGGGGCTTTCACGGGGAGGAACGAAATCAACCAGGTTTCCCTCTTCATCAATCATGTATTTCTGAAAATTCCAGGCTATTTCGGAATCCATCACACCATTCAGTTCTTTGGATGTAAGCCACTCATAAACAGGACTTATATCCTCGTCTTTTACTGAAATTTTTGACATCATTTGAAAGGTGACCCCATAGTTTACTTCGCAGAATTCCCTGATCTCTTCATCGCTGCCCGGCTCCTGGTTCTTGAAGTTATTGGCGGGGAATCCGATGATCATGAAATTTTCACCACCATATTCCCGGTAAAGCTCCTCCAGCTCTTTGTACTGAGGTGTAAACCCACATTTTGAAGCCGTATTCACAACCAGCAACTTCTTGCCTTTAAAATCCTTAAAATCAATGACGGTTCCATCAATGGCTTCTGCAGTGAACTGGTGAAAATTTGAGGTTTGAGCAGTCATTTGTTCCGACATAATTATATTTAAAAAGAAAACCAACAATATGATAAACCCTGTTTTATTCATTTCTTTTATTGACAGTTGGTGAATAATTTATTATTTCACTATGGTTTAGCCTCTTGGTGTCGCTTCCAGTTTGATTTTCAATCCAATGTCATCATGGATGAAATCATCCTGAAGGTTTTGGAAGAAACTTTTTGACTTGAATCTTACGTCATACTCTGCCCGGTTAATGACAAACGGAACGGTCTCTGCTGTAATGCCTGTGTCATCAAACTGAACAAATGTGTTGAATCTGACATTGCGGGTAATATCTTTAATGGTCAGGTTTCCTGCAATGGTGTGTGTTGGAGTGATTTCGCCCTCAGCAACCATGCCATCAAACGGAACAGCTTCCGTAACTTCAAAAATCCCTTCAGGGTATGTTTCTGTGCTGAAGAAGTCATCAGAATGGAGGTGATTGACCAATTTATCATTCATCTTCGAATCTTCAAGATCAAAATTCTTGATGGATCTCATATCCAGAATGAATTTCCCGCCTACAATATTCTCACCCTGTACATATAGCTCACCACTTTTAATATTCAGTGAACCTTGATGGGTTCCGGTGGGCTTGGACCCAATCCATTCAATGATGCTGTTCTCCGTATTCACAGCATAAGTTACCTCCTCACCTGAAACAGATGCCACCTCTTTTGCATCGGTGACCTGCGCTTTCTCTCCCAGGTCACGGGAGCCACAAGCAACGAAGACCAATGAAGAAGCAAGCAAAAAAATTGTGTTTTTTAAAGTTTTCATTTTCGATCAGATTATTTTGTTTAACTAAATTAAAATTTTATTGAACATGAAACACAATTTCCTCTATGTTGTTCAAATAAATTTACTGGTTAACATTCCTTAACATTTATTAATCTACCTGAAAAAAAATCTTACCCCGAAAAAAATGATCGTGTTTTGTTTTTCAATCAAATTTATGACGTATGTTTGCAACTTATTTCATAATGGAGTGTATGACATACACAAAATCTGTTGCTTTTGACAGTAATCTTCAGGAAATATCACGTTTTGCAAAGGTTTTGTCACACCCGGCGCGCCTTGCTATTTTACAGCATCTTGCCAGGTGTTGCGGATGTAAATCGGGTGACATTGCAGACGAATTGCCACTCAGTCGGACAACTGTCTCGCAACATCTTCAGGAATTGAAAAATCTTGGACTCCTGAAATCAAAAATTGATGGTGTGAAAGTATGTTATGAAATTGATCTGGAAGTACTGATTGCCTGTAAAAAAGCATTGGATGACTTTTTGAATGAAGGCATCCACGACTTAACCTGCGGATGTAAGTTACAGACCTTCCAGGAATAAAGATCAAGTCATTCACAGAATACTAACTCAATAAACTTTAAATTGATTGATATGGAACATAACATAAAAACAATTGAACAGAAAGAACCGTCACAACACAGTGCGTGTGGATGCGGATCAGGTGGCTGTGGCAGCCATTCAAACAACCACAATCATTCACACAACCATGAAGATATACCCATCCGGTTTCAGGTTTTGCGTGCGGGTGACCGGGTCGTCGAATTTGGCTCAGGGGCCGGAAATGATGTTCTTGCTGCTGCGCAGATGGTTGGAAATACAGGAAAAGTCGTTGGGGTTGATCTTTCTGAGAAAAACGTCCTCACAGCAAGAAGTTATGCAGACCAACTGAAGATCAACAATGTTGAATTCAGGCAGGGAGATATACAGAAGGCACCATTACCTGAGGAGTACGCCGACATTGTTTTTGCCAATTGTGTTTTCAATCTGCAAAATGACAAACAAAAAGTAGCAGATGAGATGTACCGTGTATGCGACCACAATGGTCTGGTTTGCGTATCAGACTTTGTGATTATTCACGACATACCTGACGGATTACGCCTTGAAGGTGCACGGCTGGCAGGATGCATCGGCGGCGCAGAAAAGATTGACGATTTTATCCAATATTTCACAAAAACCGGTTTTCAGCATGTTGATATCGTTGAAATGAACAAAGTTCATCTGCCTGACGATATTTTTGAAAAGTATCTTACCCCTGAAGAGGTCGAAAAATATAAGGATGTCAACTCGGATAAAGGCATTTTCAGTGTGACCCTGATAGGTGAGAAACCTGCGACCTGTGCACCCGAAACCTGCTGCAGCAATCCGGACAAGCACAAAAACTAATCCCGTGCTTCAGGTATGATCATTAAATTGTGCTGTGTACCATGGCGCAACACAATGATCTCAACCTCAACACCGGCCTTCAGCTCATTCAGGATATTCATGAAATCATAAATATTGTTGGTCTCCTTACCATTCAGGCCAATGATGATGTCATTGGTTTCAATGCCGGCTCTATCAGCCGGTCCGCCAGGCCTCACTCCCTGTATTTCCACTCCGGGGTCATCGCTGCCTGCATATGCAGGAATGGTTCCCAATGAAACAGAGCCTCCGCCACGGCTTCCGCGCCTTGCTTTCACCTGTACTTCATTGTAGGTAAGCAGTTGATCGGGTTTCAGCAGATCTTTGATTACAAGTGAAGAGAATTTCACAACCCGGTGAAGGTCTTCAAAATTAATGAATTCTACCCTGTCACGATGCGTGTGATAGTCATTATGAACACCTGTAAAAAGGCTTGCAACAGGGATTCCCTTCAGGTAAAATGAGGTGGCATCGGTTGGAAGATAAGGATCTTCGCTGAGTTTCATATCAAACCCTGCTACCACATTCTTCCGTTCAAAAATGGTTTTCCATTCATTGGCTGATCCAACTCCCTGGATATACAGCCGGTTGCTGTTCATCCTGCCCACCATATCAAAGTTCAGGTAGCCTTTCACTTTCTCAACTGGAACAGGAAGGTCTGAGACAAAACGATTTGACCCCAGCAGTCCAAGCTCTTCCCCTGACCACAGGCAGAAAACCAGATGATGGGTAATGTTGGACGGTTTATCTTTCTTTAAGCCTGAAAAATATTCTGCCAGTTCAATCACAGCCACTGTACCTGAACCATTGTCATCTGCTCCATTATGGGGTTCATTCCTGTTTTCTCCTGTTGATCTGGAGTTGATTTCTCCCATACCCAGATGGTCATAATGCGCTCCTATAAAAATATAATCCGCAGCTTTGTTATCACTGTAAATCACCCCCGCAATGTTGTTATCCTGGCTGATGATTCGTTCAACCCTGATTTGAATTCTTACTTCGGCATCTGTTTCAAAAAGAAAATCATTGCCGGCAGGGTCTCCGTTTTTAAGTTTATCCCTTAGGGTTGAGAAGGATTCGGAGCCGTTTTCGAGTATTGTACCAGCTGTTTTTTCAGAAATCTCAACTGAGATGATTCCTGAAGCCCCAACCACTTCGCGGTTATTGTCAGTTTTGATCTGATCTTTCACCAACAGCAAGGCTTTAGCTCCGTTTTCGCGTGCAATCATCTGTTTATAGCCTGTTGATCCATAGCGTTCAAAAAGAAATTTCTTCTCACTGTCAGCCTCTTCCGGTATTCCATCCAACACCATCACAATTTTGTCCCTGACGTCCAGGCTTGCATATGAGTCATAATCAAATTTTCCGCCATCACTCACCTTGAGTCCATAGCCTGCAAAAACAACTTTCCCGCTTACTTCTCCGCTACTGCTGGAGGCCATTGGCCGGAAATCACTGTTGAACTTCTGTTCTTTGCCATTGATTAAAACCGAGTTTTGTGATTCAGTCATCTCTGTTTCAGAAACAAAATCAAATGGCCAGAGAAAATCCTTTCCCGGTGCAAGCGGTTGCAATCCAAGACCGGAAAAAATTGCTGTAATATAATCAGCTGCCAGCTGAATTCCTTTGGAACCGGTCATCCTACCTTCCAGCTCATCCGATGCAATATAGGTCAGCTTTTCATTCAGTTCTGAAACTCTGATCTCAGGAGAAAAACGAATGTTCCTCTGAAAGCCCTGCTTTTGTTGCCTGTATGGCGACAATGAGAGCATCTCCCGGGCAAAAGCATCATCCCAGTCTGCAATGAAGAGTTGCGCTTTCCCGTCTGAAGTGCGGCTCGTAGTCCAGACCATTTTTTTACCATCGGGTGAGAAAACGGGTAACCCGTCAAATTTATCGGTATAGGTAACCCTCACAGGTTCTTTCAGTCCCTCAGCATCCACAATAAAAACCTCGAAGTTACCATAGCCATATTTATTCGCCGAAAAAGCAATGTAATCACCTGAAGGATGGAAGAATGGCGCCCAACTCATACAATTGAAATCGGTAATGCGCTTTTCACCCGTACCGTCAATGTTAATGGTGTAGACATCGGCTGAATGGCCGTCTTCGCTGAACCTCCGCCAGACCACTTTTTTACCGTCAGGCGAAAAGAAAGGGCCACCATCATATCCGGGAGCATCAGTAAGTTGTCTTTTTCCTGAACCATCAGCGTTCATGATAAAGAGGTCACAAAAATATGCAGGGTCTACTTCAAGTTTTTGCTGCTCCTCTTTGGTGAGTTCTCGGTTAAATGCATTTTTATTGGAGCTGTAAACAATCAGTTTTCCGTCAGGGGAATATGAACCTTCGGCATCGTAACCATAGTCATCGGTCAACTGCTGAATATCAGAGCCATCGGTCAGTGAGGAGAAGATATCCATTTCGGGTTCGTAATCCCAGGCATATCTTCTCTGCTGGCCTGAAGCCCTGAAATCGAGTTCATCCTGCTGTTTTTGCATGATATCCGGATCATGATGGCTTGAAGAGTACAAAACCCGGTTGCCACCCCACTGAAAATAGGCACAGGTTGTTTTCCCATGACCCGGTGATACCCTTTCGATATCACCCGTCTCAAAATCGAGGATGTAGATCTGGTAAAATGGATTGTCAGGTTCACGTTCACTCTGAAAGATAAGGTAGCGGCCATCTTCCGAAAAATAACCTTCACCCGACCGCAATCCTTCATGAATCAGCTGGCGTGTGTTTTTTAAAAATCTGCTTTCCAGGTTCTCAGTCTCCTGGGCGGTCAAAAAGCAGGAAAAAATAAAAGCGGCCTGAATGATCAGGAATTTACGCATCGAAATAGTATTTTGTCTGTAAACAAACGACCTCTGCAAAAGTTTACTGCAAAGTCGTGAAAAGCCGGGCACGAAATTAGAAATTTTTTTACAGGAGTATCCGCTACCTGCCGGCAGAAAAAATCAGATCAGGGTTGACACATCTCTGTGGCTTTTCTTTTTTTTATCTTTGCAGTCAACAATGTTAAAAAACATTTTTATGAAGTCAGTCTATTTTCTGTTTTTCATCCTGTTATCCTTAGCGATTGCATCTTCCTGTCAGTATCCTTCTGAGAACGTTTCAGGCAAAGATCAGCCAGACATTGATCAGTTAAAACAGGAAGTTCTTGATATGTTTACGTTAAGCATGGAGCTTTTCAGAAACAAAGACCTTGATGGTCTTGTCAACAGGTTCACAGGAGAGGGTGTGATCAAAATACCCCGAACTCCATTGATTGCAGGTCATGAAGCATTGCGTAAATATTACACCAATACGTTGCAGCTCGAAAATTTTGACCTTGATCTCAGGGTTACAAAAGTAGAAGTTTCCACAGAAGGCGATATGGCTTACGCACTGGCTGATTTTGAGGTCTCTTTTGAAACACCCATGGGCCCTTTCCTGGATAAAGGAAATACTCTGATGGTATTAAAAAGAGCAGATATGAACTGGAAAATTGCTGCCGAATATCTGAGTTCCGGAGGAGGGGCAGAATAGCCTGTGTCTAAAGGTAAAAATCTTTATTGTTAATATATTTATACACTTACCTATGAATCGAATTTATAAACACCTTTTGTTAACCCTTTGTTTTGGTGCAGTTGTATTGTTTTCTGACTACACAGTGGCTCAATCACAAAAGGATTACAGCGAATACCCCTATTGGATCGAAATGATGCAGGATCATTCGGTCAATTTTTTTGAAGTACAAAATGCCTTTGAGGCCTATTGGGAAGGCCGGGAAATTACCAAAGGCAGCGGATGGAAGCCATTCAAACGCTGGGAGTGGCGAATGGAACGCCACATTTATCCGGATGGATCCCGTCATGAACCGGACAAGGTTTATAAGGAGTACATGCATTACATAATGAAGAATCCTGAAGCCAAAAATTCAAATGGTGACTGGACCAATCTTGGGCCATTCAATATTCCGTCAAAAGGATATGAAGGGCTGGGAAGGATCAATGCCATCGCCTTCCATCCCACCGATCCGAATGTGCTTTACATTGGAGCGCCCGCAGGCGGCTGCTGGAAATACGATGGATTGACCCAGACCTGGAGCAGCACCACCGATGTCCTTCCAACACTTGGTGTTTCAGCCATTGTGGTGGATTGGAACAATCCTGACAGGGTCTTCATCGGAACCGGCGACCGGGATGCAGGCGATGCCTTCGGAATGGGTGTTTTCAAAAGTGAAGACGCCGGACTTACCTGGCAGATATGGAACAACGAGATGGGTAACCGAACTGTTGGTATGATGATCCAGCATCCGGTCAATCCAGCCATTATTTATGCCGCCACTTCCGGAGGTGTTTACAAGACTACCGACGGTGGAGCCAACTGGGTGTTCAAACACAATGGCGGAACCAAAGATATTGTTTTCAAACCCAATAATCCTTCTGTGATTTACGCCGGCGGCCCGGGAAAATTTTTCAAATCTGCTGATGACGGCGAAACATGGGTTCAGATCACCAATGGGATCCCCAATGCCAACCGCTCGGTCATAGCTGTTACACCAGCCAATCCCAATATTGTTTATTGCCTGCTGACAACCGGAGATTCATTTTATGGCTTATACCGCTCCGGAGATTCTGGTGAATCTTTCACACTCATGTCAAATTCGCCCAACATCATGAGCTGGGGTTGCACAGGTGGTTCAGGAGGGCAGGCGTGGTATGACCTTGATATGGCTGTTGATCCTCTGAACGAAAATGTGATCTATGCAGGTGGCGTCAATTGCTTTAAATCAACCAACGGAGGTGTAACCTGGCAGATCAGTTCTCATTGGTGGGGCGATTGCAGCGTGCCCGCTGTGCATGCCGACCTGCATATCCTCGAATACAATCCGGTCAACAACCGGCTGTATGCCGGTAACGATGGGGGCATCTACTACACCGATGACGGGGGTTTAACCTGGCCGGAGATTACAGATGGATTGCCCATCAGCCAGGTATACAAAATCGGACAATCAAAGACAGATAAGAACAAAGTGATCAATGGTTATCAGGATAACGGAACATCCACCTGGTATGGAGGCGGCAACTGGCAGACTTCCTTTGGGGGTGATGGAATGGAATGTGCCTTCGATCACCAGAATCCCGCCTGGTCGTACGCAACGCTTTATTACGGCAGCATTTACAGGTTGTTTAATAACACCGGCGCTCATAAAATCGGCGGAAACGGTGCCTATGGTATGGATGAGGAGGGAGGATGGATCACCCCTTTCTGTCTGCATGAGGGCGACCCGGGAATCATGTTCGCCGGAATGAAGAATGTCTGGAGAGCTGTGGGGATCAAAACCAATAATTTTACCTGGAAAAAAATAACCGAAGGTGGAAGCGGGAATATACATGTTGTAGAGCATTCGCCTGCAAACCATGACCTTTTCTTCTATTCACGCGCTGGTCAACTCTACAGAAGCGATGATGTGATGGCTGATCAGCCGGAATGGACGACCCTTACATCGTATGTCCCTGGTTCAGGCAATATTTACGACATTGAATGCCACCCCTACAATGAAAATGTGGTTTTTATGACACGCGGCAGTAAGGTTTACCGGTCAGAAAACAAAGGTTTTTCATGGACGGATATTACAGGCAGCCTCCCTGATATCAATATGAATACTCTGGCTTTTCACCTGAACAGTGTTGACGGTATTTATGTTGGGTCGGATGCCGGAGTTTATTACAGAGATGCATCCATGACCGACTGGATCATGTTCAGTAACGGGCTGCCTGTCGACGCTTCGGTGAATGAAGTGGAAATTTTCCACAATCCCGGTAATCCTGCGGAAGATGAGATCAGGGCAGGAACTTATGGAAGGGGACTCTGGACTTCCCCCATGTGGCAGGGACAACCTGCAGCATCCTTTACTTCATCTGAGACCACCGTGCCTGTTGGCTGTGCGGTTGACTTCCTTGATCTTTCCCTTGGTGTACCCACCAGTTGGCTATGGACCTTTGAGGGGGCATCTCCCGCTTCAAGCACCGACAAAAATCCGTCAGGAGTTGTTTACCTGAACCAGGGTACTTTTTCTGTAACACTTACTATCTCCAATTCCGTTGGTTCCGACACGCAAACACTTTCAGGCTATATGACGGTGAGTGAATCTGCTGTTCCTGATGTCTCTTTCATTGCCAGCGACTCCATCACCTGTTCAGGGGTTCCGGTGCAGTTTACCGACAACAGCAATAACTGTCCGACAGGCTGGCATTGGTCATTCAATCCCGGTACCGTAGCTTTCCTGAATGGCACTACCCAGTTTTCACAGCATCCGGTGGTCTCATTTTTCAACTCAGGCACCTATTCGGTCACACTAACCGTCACCAACAGTGCCGGTTCCAATTCCCTGGAGAAAAGTAATTATATGCATATCGGAGGCATCAGCATTCCATTTTTCGATGATTTTGAATCAGGTTTACTCTCAACCAAATCGTGGAGGGTTGAAAATCCTGATTTTGGTATAACCTGGGATGTTGCAACCACCGGAGGAAACAGTTCCGGTGATAAATCGGCATTCATGAATTTCTATGACTACCTTGTCCCTCCCGGACCAAGAGATCAACTCATCACGCCACTCCTCAATTTCGCCGGTAACACGAATGTAGTGCTTACCTTTGAACATGCTTATGCCAAGAGGCATAGCTCTGTAACAGACAGCCTGATTGTGAAAATTTCGAACAATTGCGGACAAACCTGGACAAGAATAATGGCTGTTGGTGAGAACAACAGCGGCTCATTTGCGACCCGTCCGCTGATGACCACACCTTTTGTACCGGAAGTATCAGAAGATTGGTGCGGCTCGGGCTGGGGAGCAGATTGTTTCCTGCTGGAACTCGATCCCTACATCGGAAATGGTCAGAATATTCAAATCATGTTCGAGTCATACAATTATTTTGGAAACAACCTGTACATTGACAATGTGATGATCAGTCCGCTTACTTTGGTTTCCGGTATGCCTGCTGATGGCAATGTACTTATCTATCCCAATCCGTCAACAGGAATGATCAACCTGAGACTTCCTGAAGAAATGGGTCAAACAGAAGTCCTGCTATACAATGCGCATGGAGGATTGGTGAAAAACTTCATTGTTTCTCACGAAACAAGGTCATATCAGTTCAATCTGGATGATCATGGAGCGGGCATATATTTCATACATCTGATTTACAACCAGGGTAAGATCGTCAGGAAGGTTGTTGTAAAGTAATTGCCCGGTATAAAAAAATCCCGCCCGAAGTCATTTTGACTGAATCAGGGCGGGATTTGCTTGTATCCTGTATCGGAAGTTCCGGTCTCTTTTAAAAGGCCGGTTTCACATTCACAGCGACCAGTCCCTTATCGCCGGATTTGGTTTCAAATTCAACCTCCTGGCCGGTTTCAAGCTCCAAATAAGCATTTGAAAGACCCGACCGGTGAAAGAAAATGTCTTTTCCCTCTTCCGCTTCAATGAATCCAAAACCTTTGGTTGCATTGAAAAATTTTACTTTTCCTGTTTTCATCAGAATAGATATCCGGATTAATAACGGCCTGAATCTTCCCGTTTTGGCTTCGCCTCACTGACGGTAATATTCCGGTTGTCAAGCATTTTGCCATCAAGTTCCTGGACAGCTCTTTTGCCGTCTTCTGCATTCGCCATTTCAACAAAAGCAAAACCCTTGCTGCGGCCCGTGAATTTATCGGTGATGAGTTTTACAGAGGTTACTTCTCCGTACTGGTCAAAAGCTTCTTTTAAATCGTCCTCTTGAAGCTTAAAACTGAGGTTTCCAACATAAATGTTCATTGTGTAAAGAATTAATTATTAAAACAATTGAGCAAACCGGATCACAACCTCTTTTCAGAGATCAAATGTACTGATTCAATACCCCTGGCAGCGCTTCTAAACACTTTAGGTATTGGACATGACATAACTTTTCCGGTATACTCCATAAACGGCCAATTGAATGATTGAGTTAATCAGGAAGGATTTGATCAGATAAAAATTTCATACAAAAAACTTACTGGTTAAATCGAAAAAAACAATTTTTAACCGGCGGCAAAGATACAACATTATTTAAACTTAGTATATGCAAACAAAAACATGAGAAGATTTCAATTTTATACGCGATATTAAACTTTTGCAATTACACGCAAGATCATTATTGTTTCAATAATAATGCTGAAAGGAATTAATATGAATATTCTCGCTCGCAAACAACGGATGAACTATAAAGAATGACTGACTTCCCCCTCCATGATTACGATATGCACCCATTTGAAAATATTTCACTTTTTTTTTGACTTCCGGATTTTATTTTTGTATATTCGCCGCTCAATTCTTAACAGAAAAGAATGATGGTTGAACAGCAAAAAACATACAGCCAGAAAACCAGCCAAAAAACCGATAACAATATTTACTATATATTATCTATAACGTTGACAATCAACGCATTACCCCCCC
>JBLRXC010000051.1:0-17943 GCA_047920975.1 Bacteroidales bacterium
CCTACAACCTGAAAAAAATTGGCAGAGCTATCCTCGAAGCCAAAAGGGCAGAACTGAAAGCAAAACAATTTTTGAGGGCAGCAGCCTAATTGCTTGATTTATTGCCTGTTTTAAAATTACGGAGGAAACTTCAGGGGAAGATTATGTCCTGATTCATTCAAAATAGCACCGAATTCTCTATAAATCAACTCAATACTATTATTTTTATTGAAATTTTAACTTCAGAAACGAAAATTCCCTGTTGATACCATTCTTGCACCATAATTTCTCTACAATACTACTGCATTAATATTGATATTGGGGTAGTTTTCTAAGAGACACTATTTAAAATACGACTTTGGAGTTGAAGTTGGTGACACCATTGAAATTTCTCCAAATTACTCTCCTTGGCAAGTATTGGTTGAATCAATAGATTCCCTTATAATTGACGGAATCTACAGAAAATCAATATTGTTAAAAGACATGACGTACAGCAGTGCACATGAACTATGGATTGAAGGAGTAGGAAGCAACCGGGGAATTTTAGAAAGTGGTACTGCTGGATACGTTGGAGGTTGGAGATGGTTTTTATGCATGTCACAGAATGAAGAATTGATTTACATGAATCCAAACTACAATACGTGTTATCTGAAAACAACCTCCATTAATGAAAATATCAAACCAATAATTGGTGTCTATCCCAATCCCACCACTAACTATTTATGGATTTCAATACCCGCTGAGATGCCGCTTGAAGGCCTCACTGTTGAAGTATTTAATACAGCAGGCCTAAGCATGACAACTACCAGGCCGGCATCACACAATTTCAGCATTGAAACCGGTCATTTACCTTCAGGGCTTTACTTTGTAAGAATCAATACAGGCGAAAAGTCATTTACCACAAAGTTCAGTGTTAAAGGGATGTAATAATAGTGAAAAGTGAAAAGTGAGAAGTTGAGTGTGGGAGGTGGGCTGCGGAGAGCCCAGAGCCAAAAGCCAAGGGCAAAGAGCTTAGAGCTAAGCGCGACTTCCAGAGGTGCAGCGCATCGGCCATATTTGTAGAACGTATCACCCCGGATAAAATTCAGGTGCGGAGCACCGTGATATTATAAATAACCAATGCCGATAAAGGCAACGAATATGACGGTGCTCTGCACCTTAAATACCGGTTTGCCTATTTGTGCTACAAATATTGAGGTGCTCTGCACCTTTTTTCTAGTCAAATTTTTTAACAGTCAGTTTATTCAGTCCCACTGCCCCAGGTTGGTGTTTTCACCAACCTGCTCACTGTTGCAACTCATGCGAAATTTGTTGGGGGATTTTTTCTGTCGGTGAAAACACCGACAGGGGGCAGGGTATGGAGCACCGTGATATTATAAATAATGGCAATGCCCATGGAAGCAAAGAATATTGCGGTGCGCTGCACCTCAAATGTTGGTTTGTTTATGCTAAAAATATTGCGATGGTCATGCACCTTTTTCTATTAAAAATTTTTAACAGTCAGCTTACTCAGGCCCACCTGCCCCAGGTTGGTGTTTTCACCAACCTGCTCACTTCTGCAACCCATTTAGAATTTGTTGTGGGATTTTTTCTGTCGGTGAAAACACCGACAGCGGGCAGGCGGGATCAATCGCGGAAAATAAGTTCCATTCATCAAAACCATGCGAGTTTCTTTCCACCCACAAATCCACCATTTCAATTTTGTTCTACTTTTGCGGCATGGTAAACAATGAAGAAAAACTGAAACAGATTGTAGCCCATGCCAAGGAGTACGGGTTTGTGTTTCAATCGAGTGAAATATACGACGGGCTGGCTGCAGCATACGATTACGGTCCGTATGGTGTTGAACTGAAGAACAACATCCGGAATTACTGGTGGAAATCAATGGTGCAGTACCATGAAAACATTGTGGGCCTGGATGCCGCCATATTTATGCACCCGACCACCTGGAAGGCCTCCGGCCATGTTGACGCCTTCAACGACCCGATGATTGACAACAAGGACTCCAAAAAACGCTACCGTGCGGATGTGCTGGTGGAGGATCATATGGCGAAACTGGAAGCCAAAATTGAGAAAGAGGTTGAGAAAGCGGCCAAACGCTTTGGAGAAAGCTTTGACAGACAGCAGTTTGTCACCACAAATTCACGGGTTCTGGAAACACAACAGAAAATAGAAGAGATCAAAAAAAGGCTTTACGGAGCTATGGAGGAGGAGCGGCTGGATGACTTCAAAAAACTGATTGAAGACCTTGAGATTGTGTGCCCGGTTTCGGGCAGCCGCAACTGGACCGATGTGCGACAATTCAACCTGATGTTCTCCACCGAGATGGGATCGCTGAGTGATGGCGCCAGCAAAATATATCTGCGTCCCGAAACGGCGCAGGGCATTTTCGTTAACTACCTGAATATCCAGAAAACCGGCCGGATGAAGATCCCATTTGGGATTGCACAGGTGGGTAAAGCCTTCCGGAATGAGATCGTGGCACGTCAGTTTATTTTCCGGATGCGGGAGTTTGAACAAATGGAGATGCAATTTTTTGTCAGACCCGGTGAAGAGCTGAAATGGTTCGAATACTGGAAAAATGAAAGGATGAAATGGCACCTCAACATGGGAATTCCTGAGAGCGAGTACCGGTTTCATGAGCATGAAAAGCTGGCACACTATGCCAATGCTGCCTTCGATATCGAGTTTAACTTCCCGATGGGTTTCAGGGAGCTTGAAGGCATTCATTCACGCACCGACTTTGACCTGAAAGCTCACCAGGAGTATTCAGGAAAAAAGATTCAGTATTTCGACCCGGAACTTAACGAGAGCTATGTTCCTTATGTCGTGGAGACTTCCATCGGACTTGACAGGACCTTTCTGGCGGTTCTGAGCTTTGCTTACACCGAAGAGAAGCTGGAAGACGGTTCGGAGCGGGTTGTCATGAAAATACCTCCCTTCCTGTCGCCGATAAAGGTTGCCGTCCTTCCGCTTGTGAAAAAAGACGGACTTCCAGAAAAAGCGATGGAGATTTTCGATTCACTCAAGGAGGAATTCATGTGTTTTTATGAAGAGAAGGATTCCATCGGGAAGCGTTACCGGCGCCAGGATGCTGTTGGCACACCATATTGCATCACCATTGATCACCAGACGCTGGAAGACAATACCGTAACAATCAGGGAGCGCGATTCAATGAAGCAGGACAGGATCAGGATGGATGAAGTGGGTGTGATCGTCAGAGGACGGCTAAAACAAAGATAACCCCGGCGAGATTTTTCCCGTTTGAATGGATAAACCATGCGGTTACGGATGGACTGTATAGGTTTGATATGGATTAATTGCCAAAGAAAAATTATGTTTAGAAAAAATGAAAAAGGGAGGAAATGTTATCTTACGAATTTCATTAATTTTGGCTTCTTTTATTGGGAATGTCAGCTGAGAACAACACTAAAAACAAGAACATCAAGCGACAGGTAGCTTTTGCAGCTATTGATCTCCTGATCATTGCATTTTCATTTTTTGTGTTCATTTGGTATAAACCAGCCACGGTCAGGATTTATCTTCCCACTTATTTCCCTCCTTTCCTCTTTTTTGCAGGGGTATGGCTCCTTGTATCCGTTGTTATTTCAAAATACAGCCTGTACAAAGCCAAAAACTACCGCGATGCTTTCATTCCGATCCTGATTGCCAATCTGACCATTCTGGCCATCATCAGCACATTGATCTACTCTTACGGCGCCTTTTTTTATTCGCGTTTAATTGTGTTTGGGACCGTGCTGCTGTCAACCCTTCTGGAGTTGCTGCTGGCATATATTTACATCTCTTTCAGGAGGCCGGTGATTGTTCCCGAATTTGATGTTTCCCGGATAGAGAAACCCAAATTTTATCCGGCTGACAGATCATTTGTTACAGCCCGGAAAGCAGAGGCGAAATATGTTGAGAACCGTGAGCAGATACGGCAAATCATCATCAACGAAACAAGTGAGAACGTCTATCAGTATACTTCCCGGTTCATTGATGTTGGTAATCCTTCGAATATAACCCTGGCAACAACCTCGAAATTCAATGTTGAACAGTTACCGCCCAGCCGTTTCAACAGCCTGATCAATCTGCACAAGGTAAATGATATCCGCTATATCAACAAGTTTTTTGAGGCGGTCAACTCACGGCTTCCACTCGGTGGTATATTCATTGGCAGTGCTGAGACTTATCCGCTGCGCAAGGAGCGGATCCTGAAAGCCTATCCCCCAGTGATCGGACATATATACTATTTTTTTGACTTTCTGTTTACCAGGGTTGTCCCTAAGCTTCCCCTGCTGAAAAAATTCTACTTTTGGGTCACATTTGGCAGAAATCGCGTGCTCAGCAGGGCTGAGACCCTGGGACGACTCTATTCATGTGGTTTCGAATGCCTGGATGAGAAGTTTGTCGACGGCCAGTTCTTTTTTGTCATGAGGAAGGTCAGGGAGCCTCTATTTGACAGGAACCCGACCTATGGCCCGTTTATTCGCCTGAAGCGTTACGGAAAAAACGGAAAAGAGATAGGCGTTTATAAAATGAGAACAATGCACGCTTATTCAGAGTACCTCCAGGAATATGTCTACAAGAAAAACAGTCTTCAGGATGGTGGCAAGTTCAGCAACGATTTCAGGGTAACCGCAGCAGGACGGTTTATGAGAAAATTCTGGCTGGATGAACTGCCCATGATCTTCAACCTGTTGAAAGGGGATATGAAGTTGGTAGGGGTACGCCCGCTCAGCAAGCAATATTTCAGTCTCTATTCCGATGAACTCAGGCAGAAGCGCATCAGGTTCAAACCCGGACTCATTCCCCCGTTTTATGTTGATATGCCAAAAACCCTTGAGGAGATCATGGCATCAGAAATAAAATACCTGGATGCTTACGCCAGGAGGCCAATCTGGACTGATCTCAGGTATTTCTTTATGGCGGGGTTCAATATTCTGTTCCGGCGGGCAAGAAGCAAATAAACAGAATCTGCTTATTTTCGCACTCAAATTGCAGGGTTTCACTAATCCGGTTTATGATGAAAAAATTAATAAAAATATTCGGTTTGCTCTCCATCCTTGTTTTTGCTTTTAACCTTCCCGCTCAGGATGTGTATCAGCATGTCTCCAATAAAAACATTTATGATTTTGTGGATGAACTGGCCAATGCGGGGCTCATATCCATCAATTCAGCCGTTCAGCCCTATAGCAGAATGTTTATTGCTGAAAGGCTTGCTGAAGCGAAAGCACAAGACACACTGCTGAATCAGCGGCAAAAAAAAGAATTGGATTTTTACCTGCTGGAATACAAACCTGAACTGGATCCGTTGCCCGATTACAATCCAAAGTTTGATGTATTTAAGAAAAATGAGAACCTCGCGTTTGCGATCAATCCTTTGGGAGGCTACTACAAAGACCAATTATTCACCTTGTCCGTCAAACCTA
Organism: Bacteroidales bacterium; assembly: GCA_047920975.1. Lineage (GTDB taxonomy): Bacteria > Bacteroidota > Bacteroidia > Bacteroidales > JAADJA01 > JAADJA01. The sequence goes on from JBLRXC010000051.1 coordinate 5,412, forward strand.
TTTGGGGAATCAACTACTTCAACAATGAGAATGGTTCCATTTATCACAGGTGGGGAGGAGCCGAAGCGTATGCATATGTCGGAAAAAACTGGGGATTTTATGCCAGTCTGCGTGATAACAATGAAACTGAAATGATTTCAGGTCCTGACTTTTTTACCCTTCGCAGCGGAGGAGCCTATAAAGGACTTGAATATAGTGAAATGCGGGGCGGGGTAACCTATTCATGGAAATGGGGTTCGTTTGGTTTGATTAAAGACCATTTAAAATGGGGCAACAACGAGCATGGTGCCATGATCTTCTCCGACAGGCCGCCCTCTGTTACCAAGCTGAGGCTAAACATTAAGCCGGTAAAGTGGTTTGAACTGAACTATTACCATGGATGGCTGGTATCGATGGAAGTCGACAGCGTGCGTTCCTATTATTCAACCGATCCGGCCAGGGAAGTTTACCGGCCGAAATACATTGCTGCCAATTTGTTTACCTTCACCCCCTGGAGAAAGTTGAACGTTTCACTCGGAAATTCCATTGTTTACTCCGATATCAATGTTCATCCGGCTTATCTGATCCCGGTTATGTTTTACAAATCAATCGACCACACCCTGAACCAAAAAGTTGACAATCAGAATTCACAAATGTTTTTGGATGTCAGTTCAAGGAATATAAAAAATCTTCACCTGTATGGAACGCTTTATATTGATGAGCTGAAAATTGGCCGGATCAATGACCCCAATGAGAGTAATTTCTGGAGCACCAAAGCAGGCGCCAAAGCTACCAATCTGGCTGTTCCGAACCTGTGGCTGAATCTGGAGTATTCCATGTCGTACCCGATCACTTACCAGCACCGTGTTCCTACGCTTACTTTCGAATCGAATTATTATAATCTGGGGTATTATCTTCAGGACAATTCACAGGAGATCTATGCTGCCATTGGTTATAAGTTTTTAAGAGGATTGCATTTGAGTGCCGCTTATACACTTGCACAACATGGTCCTGATTACAATTATACCCTGGATGGCACAGTTACAAAGCATCCTTTTATAGAAAGGGTGGCCTGGCAGAACGAGAATATTTCATTCAGTGCACGGTATGAATTCATCAGCAATGCATATCTCTTTGCCGAATTCATCACAGGCGAGGTATCAGGTGATGAGGATATGGTAATGTTATACACCCCTGAATTTTTCCGCGGGAAAACCGATACCCTCTTCTTTGGGTTTAACATTGGTTTTTGATCGTGGTGATCTAAGGGTTTCATCGCCAATACATTTTAAACCTGTAATGAAAGTTTTGAATTACGCTTTGGCAGGATATAACACACTGGAATAATTGAAATTGCAATACGAAAACAGACTCTTTTATAAATCTTTCAACAGGATTGGACGTTACAAATCAGTAATTTGTCAGCTTATGGTTGTGCTTTTGCTGCAACTCGTATGGCCTTTACAGCCACTTATTGGTCAGGTGGAAGTGACTAAGGTATCATTGCCATCCCGGGATTCAATTTCCGGAATTAAAACGCCTCCTCCTCATCTGTTCAGGTATATGACCAGGGATCTTGGGCAAATATGGACAGCCCCCCTCAGAGCCAAACCGAAAGACCTGCTCGTATGGGTGCCTGCAATTGCAGGAACAGTCGCCTTAATTGCTTACGATAAGCCGGTATATGGAGAGATCCATGATTGGGAAGATCACAATCCTTTTGTAGACAGAGTAGATCCATACATTACGTTTATGGGTGACGAAAAATTTGTTGCCGGCATATTTGCAGCATTCTATATCTCAGGCGAAATATTCCAGGATCAAAGAGCAATGGAAACAGCGGTTCTTGGCTGGCAAACCCTTTTTCACACCGGATTGATGGCGCAGGTGGCAAAACACATTGCCGGCAGGCAAAGACCATTCATAACATCGGGTACAGAGGATATATGGCATGGCCCGAAAGGAGCCCTGATCAGGTACCAGCCGAATCATAACATACGGAGCTACAACTCTTTTTTTTCCGGTCATTCCATTGTTGCCTGGGGAATGGCTTCTGTGATAGCAGGCCAGTACAAAGATGTAAAGGTGGTTCCCTACATAAGCTATGGTCTTGCGACACTTGTAAGTCTGTCGCGGATTACCCAGGATGTACACTGGTCTTCGGATATTTTCCTCGGAGCTTTTTTGGGTTATCAGATTGGCCGGTATATGGTTCGTCATGGCTGCGGTAAAGTGAGGATATGTCCCAAGCCCGGACCCGAAGGCATGCAGATTTCATTTATCTATGCATTGTGAACGGGACGACATGCGACCTAAAAAGCTGAACATACATCACTTTTTGTTTTCATGCTGGATCCTGGCGTTGGTTGTACCAGGATTGCAAATAAGAGCCATGGGTTCGCAACAAAGTAATCCTGATACCATTTCTGCTGATTTTTTCAACCAGAGGTATCTCCATTTCAATCCTGAGCAGTTCCTGGAACACCATTATGACTTTGCTCTTTTCCAGATCGAAACCGTGGGTGATTTTTCATTGCCCGATCCGTATGTTTTTTCTTTCAATGGGTATTCGTATTTATGGAATAGTTATTCTTATGATGGCCATTGCATGGACGACCTGTTTTTTACGGGTAGTCCGCTTCATCAGATACAACTTCACCACCATGATCTGCTATTGAATCCTGCCAATGCTCAGATTCAATTCAAACCTGTAAAAGTGCAGGATCAAAGATTTGGAGTTCAGTATAATCATGGGGGGTTGGGAGGCAAAGCCCCTTTTGTTGACGACATGGTTCGCTGGTTTCATTCATCCGCGGAGGAAAGAATGCTTGTGCCCGTCAACAACCGCCGAAAGATCAGGAATGCTGTCTCAGCTTTTGGGGTTTATTCCTTAAAAGGTAAGCAGGATCATTTTGACCAGCATTTTCATTTTTATACCGGATCAAGAATGATCACCGGGTTTGATTACAAAGGCCCGGCTGACTATTATCCTGAAAATTATCTGATTTTTCATCACGGCGGCCGGTTTCCCGTTATCAGTAAAAAACTGTTTGATCACAATGGATACCTGTTCAGTTTCACTTCCCGCGACCATCTTTTTGCTGAACAATACTTTGGCCGGAATGAAACAGCAAAACTTGCCTCCACGGCCTTTTCTGTGTTTGGTAAAAAAGAGGCTAAAACCAAAATATACAATACAGGCATTAACTTTTCACACAAGAATATAAAGCCCAATGAACCGGGTTTTGAAAGGAATTTGCCCGACTATGACGGAGAGGGCCTGGATCCCTGGTATCCGGGCATGAACTTTTTTGAGTGGTCGGTTCATTTTAATTACAGAAAGAAGCTTAGCCGGAATTTTGGGTTCGAATTTGATTTTTTTGACGGGGTTGGAATCTTCAGACCGGATGAGAACGCGTTCAATAATTACATCTACTACCAGTCGAATGACACAAACAGGTTAAACCTCTACAGGATCGACTGGAACAGCAATCCTTTTACAGCAGGACTTCTCAGGAACAACGCCATGCTCATATACAACGGCATTTCAAAGAACAACAGATTCACCGCTGACCTGAAAACCGGCCTGACCCTGCAGGGGTTTCTTCTCAGTGAGTTATCCGTAGTCAAAATGAATGTTGAGGCCCACCTGCTTTTTGGATACCGTTTTACACGCTTTTTCACCCTGAGGGTTGCAACAGGTAGAAAGCCCGTCCCGTTTAATTTTGAGCAAGTCAGGTTTTTAAGTTCCGATTACCTTTCAGGTGAGATCTATTTCTGGAACAACGACAATCGCTTCTATTCAAATACAGGTGGAGCAAGTCATTCAATCGCTGAAAACATTGCCCAACCCTCTGTATTTTACCTCGATGTTCCATTGCTATTCAACATAGGCCAATATAACCGCATCGTTCTGACAGGACAATACCGGCTTTTTAGTGATCTCTGGACCGTACAATATGATAAGGATCCTACCCACTATGGTCAATTTGAGGAGATTGACGGGGATCAGGTCTTTTTTCTGAATCCCGGGAAAATACATTATGTTGTGGTGAATAGCAACAAAACCCTGATGCAGGAGGCTACCGGGAATTCAGGGATACTTTTCAGCCAGCCTTTTTATGCAGGATCAACGTTGAGGTTCTTAAGGGAAAGCAATAAGTTGTATTTCTCTGCTTCTGTAACAGCTTACATGGTAGTTGGCTCAGGAGCTCTGGGCAATGGATTTCTGCACAACAACATCGGGCTGCTCTCCGAATCAATGGCAAACCCCAACAATAACCTGAACAGTTTAGGCCGCCTTGATACAGACCGCTCATACCTGGGTAAACTTTTTGTTTCATGGGCACTTCATCCCGATCTTACACTTGCGTTCGAATTCTCATACCGCGATGGCCAGCCCATCAGCAATTTTGACCTGGAAACAAAGGAGACCGATGATGGTTACATCTCTGCCATCTGGAGAAAAAAACTACCGGGCGACAATCCATTTACAGGAGAAATGGGTGCCAGGGAGGACGGATTTTTTAACTCAGACCTGCGCGCAAGGTATATCCTCCCGTTATCAGAACAGAACCGGCTGGCTTTTAGCCTTTCAGTTTACAACATCTATGACTTTGGAACCGCCCTTTCGGAGTTCGTTTTTCCACCTGTAAGAGACAATGGACGATATGTCCTGGACATAGGGATTCCGCGCGGTTTGATCTTTACTTGCGAGTGGATGTTTTGAATGTTGTATAACGACGTAACTATCTGTCATTCTGATCCCGCCTCAGCAAGATAGGAATCTAGCACTAGATTTAATAATTTACAAATTTAGTCGGACACTAATGATTTAGTATAAAAATCCCAACAACCAAAGAGGAATTCTATTTTGATGGCCGGTTTCTATCTCATCAGCAAAGATGTAAGCATGATCAATCCCCCGCATCTGTTCATTGGTTTTGCTTTTTCCTCCTATTTCAAAGACATACTGATTATCTACCAGAAAATCACCCTTGTCATGCAGCGATACATCATGCTTAACAAGTAGCTGATCCAGGGCAAAAGTCTCTCTCAAACTTCCCCGGTTGACCAATTCAGGATTGAGTGCAAAAAACAGGTTGGGGTTATCCAGGAAAATTTTATCGGGTTTTTGCAACCGACTGATGTATTTGTCAGGCTGGTTTATCAGCCTTATCATTCTTGCTTTCTCAAGGTAGAATAGATATTGCAGAACGGTTTGCCTGTGAAGCCCGGTTTTCTCACTGATTTTCGAAATGTTGGGTTTGAAAGGAACAGAAGCCGCGATCACTTTTAACAGTGTGAGCATTTTCTTACCCTGAGCTACGTCAAAACCTTCAATAAATTGCAAATCGGTTTCAATCACTGTCCTGATGGTTTGTTCCAGGGTCAGAAGGTAATCGCGTTCCGGTTCAAGAAAAAATGGATAAAACCCGTTTTTCAGGTAAGATGAAAAGTGCTTGAGGACGGGAATATGCTGAACAACATCCATGACTATACTTGAGTGATTGTTCAATATTTCAGCAAGCGGATAATGAGGTAGTGAAATGATATCTGCTAAAAGAAGATATTCCCTGAAGGATAAACCGGTCATTTCATAAATCAATGCCCTGCGGCTCAGGTCGGCATCCTGACGGGTCAGTTCAATAATTGAAGACCCTGAAAAGACCAAAATCAATTCCGGCAGTGAATCATAAATGCCTTTCAGTTCCCTTGCCCATCCGGGGTATTTATGTACTTCGTCGAGATAGAGGTATCTGCCTCCGATTTTCCTGTAAGCGTCTGCCAGATCATAAACTGTGTGGTCGGTGAAATAGAGATCATCCAGCCGAACATACAGCACTTCCTGTCTTGCTTTTTGATATTCAGCAAGCTTCTGCAGCATCAAAGTTGTTTTACCAGTACCTCGTGCTCCTACTATTCCATTCATCCTCCATTCCCAGTTGATTTTTCCGATAACTTCCCTTTGATGGGGATGCTGAACCGATAGAATCATCCTGTCCGATTTTTCAATAAGCTTCTCCATTTATCAAATGTTACTTGACCATTATTTCTAAAATGGTGGTTTAAGACACCAAAGATAATGTTTTTCTGGTGATCCGAGCCACCAAAATTTATTCCGAATTTATTTTATTAAAAGGTGTACCATCTTAAAAAAAATCTATTTTTGCCCAAATCGTTCAGGCATGCTTCAAAACATATTTCAGCGGTTGCTTACCACACAACTCTTTCTTAATATCAAGCGAAGAGATGAGTTCCATTGTAGTTAACAGTTTGATAGAGAATCTATCCGGTTATCGGATTGCGTTTAATCAATGAATTATTCATGTTTAACACGAAAAAAATGGAACTTCCTTTTGCAGAATCTTATAAAATTAAAATGGTGGAATCTCTCCGGAGAAGTAGCCGGGAGGAGAGAGAGACGTGGCTCAGAGAGGCATATTACAATCTTTTTAATTTACGCAGTGAGTATGTTTATATTGACTTGCTCACTGACTCGGGAACCGGTGCCATGAGCGACCGCCAGTGGTCGGAAATGATGATTGGCGATGAAAGTTATGCCGGCGCTTCATCGTACCTGAAAATGAAGGCTATGATCAAAGATCTCTTCGGCTTCAACGATTTTTTGCCAACACACCAGGGACGGGCGGCTGAAAATGTTCTTTTCTCAGTTTTGGTAAGTAAAGGTGACCTGGTTCCCGGAAATTCACACTTCGACACGACCAAAGGACACATCGAATTCAGGCATGCACGGGCTGTGGATTGTACCATTGATGAGGCATTTCACCCAACAGAGTACCATCCCTTCAAAGGCAACATTGACCTCAGTAAGCTCGAACATGTCCTTAAAAACAATCCCATTGAAAAAATACCCATGGTCATTGTTACCCTCACCTGCAATACCTCGGGCGGACAACCTGTATCCATGGCCAATCTGAAAGGTATTTCTGAACTCGCCAGGAGATACGGAACCAGGGTCATATTTGATTCGGCAAGATTTGCTGAGAACGCATATTTTATCAAAACCCGGGAAGAGGGGTATGCAGATCATTCCATCAAGGACATCGTGAGGGAAATGTTTTCCTATGCAGATGCAATGACGATGAGCAGCAAGAAAGACGCCATTGTAAATATGGGTGGTTTTATCGGTTTCAGGGAGCGTAAAATGTACGAGGAGGCCAGTGTCTATAATATCATGTTCGAAGGGTTTGTAACCTATGGCGGCATGTCGGGGCGCGATATGAATGCGCTTGCACAGGGACTGATGGAGGGAACTGAATTTGATTATCTGGAGACACGGATTAAACAGGTGGCCTATCTGGGTGAAAAACTGAAGTCATATGGGGTTCCGTTGCTGGAGCCGTTTGGCGGTCATGCCATTTTTATTGATTCTAAAAAGTTCCTGCGACAAATACCCAAAGAGGAATATATTGCACAAACGCTTGCTGTGGAGATCTATCTCGAAGGCGGGGTAAGAGCTGTAGAGATCGGTACACTGCTCGCCGACCGCGATCCCGACACCCGTGAGAACAGGTATCCTGAACTTGAACTGGTCAGGCTGGCTATCCCACGCAGGGTTTACACAAACAGCCACATGGATTATGTGGCGGCTACGATTGCCAATGTTTATGAACGCCGGAAAAGTATTGTCAGGGGATTGAGAATACGCAAAGAGCCTACCATCCTGCGTCACTTTACCGTTGAGCTTGACAGAATTGAACCCTGAGCATGTTCAATAATACCGGAACGAATCTTCAAAACACAGCGGAAATAATGCCTGAACATTGGATAAAGAATTCTTTTACGGAAGGTGAGGTGATAAAGCAGCGGGTGGAGTTTAACCACCTCCCGGGTGAAAATGGGGAACGGCCTGTCGCTGCTTAAATTATCTACCTGCTTTTGTAGCTCTGTTGTAAATTTTTGAACGATTCTTCAGTGCACAAATGTATTCTCCTATTGTCTTGCAATCTTTGCACCTGCTCTCTTTTTTTCAACATGTAAATGTGAACTGTGAGGTCTGATTAGAAAAATTGAATTGCAATAATTTCAATCTGAAAAAATCAAATCATAACGGAACAATCCGTTCTCCCAACCGTAGAAAATGCATAAATAATGAGTTATGATGCGATTTGTGCTTCCAATCATCGTTGCGCCGGTATTGGTTTTAATCCTGCTTTCCGGGTGTGGTCCGACGTCAGTGTCCTCCGGAAAGGAAGATTTACAACCTGCTTCAAAAGCCTGGATACCCTTTGCAGGCAATGAGTCCGTTACCTTTAATTTTGAAGATGAAAAAATGGTTTTTACGGCCACAGGAATGGAGTCTTTTTATGAACCGGTTCTTTATAAAACCGACCAAAGTGGGTTTTTCAGCATTCAAAAAGATTATTATGCTGATCTGGAGCGCGTACATATCACCTTTGAATCACCTTCAACAACCTATTTCCTTTCCTATTGCCTTGAGAAAAACAAAGCTGAAACCGGTGACTGGGACCTGCTTAAAGTGACTATTTCCGACAATCAGTATTATGCAAATCAGTTGAGAATTATCACCTACGAAACAGATAATTTCAATAAGGGTAAAAACTTCCGGCTTCAGGCTACCATGACGCTCGGAGGCAAAGTGTTCAACGACGTCTATTACTGGAAACAGGAACGCCGGCCATTTGAAATCTATTACACCAGGGCCCAGGGTGTAATTGCCTTTAAAATCACATCCAATCAACTGTGGGTCATTGAGGATTCCGGGAAAGTATATTTTGATTGAGGGAATACGCTTGTGATGGTTCATGTCAAATGATCCTTACAGGAAATTGTTAATTTTACGGCCGTTTTACAGAATATTGACGGAATTTGACTATGCATGAGTTAACACCACTGAAATTCAAACTGGTCTTCAAGGATAAAATCTGGGGTGGACAAAGAATCAGGTCGGTCCTTGGAAAAGATTTTTCGCCGCTGCCCAATTGTGGCGAAATGTGGGTCCTCTCTGGTGTTGAAGGGAGCCAGACCGAAGTTGCGGAAGGCTTTCTGGCCGGTAATGAACTCAATGAACTGGTGGAGATTTACATGGGTGACCTCATCGGGGAAAAGATATACCAGAAGTTTGGGAATGAGTTCCCGATCCTTGTGAAGTTCATTGATGCCAACGACTGGCTTTCGATCCAGGTGCACCCCGGAGACGGCCTGGCCATGAAACGTCATGGTTCATCCGGGAAAACCGAGATGTGGTACATCCTCGATGCAGAAAAGGACTCGCAGATCATCTGTGGATTCAGCAAAGAGATCAGCAAGGAAGGGTACAGGGATCACCTGAAAAACAAGACGCTGAAGAGCATCCTGAACTTCGAGCCGGTGAAAAAAGGAGATGTTTATTACATGCCTGCCGGCCGGGTGCACGCACTTGGTCCCGGTATTTTGCTCGCAGAGATACAGCAGACCTCCGATGTAACCTACCGCATTTACGACTGGGACAGGATTGACCAAGCAGGCATGTCACGAGAATTGCATATTGAAGAAGCGCTGGATGCGATTGATTTTGAGGTTCATGATCAATACAGATCAGATTATCCGGATAAACCCGGTCAAACGGTGAAAGTTGTTGAGAGCCCCTACTTCACAACAAATCTGATCAACCTCTCCCGGCCGTTTAGCAAGGATTATTCAGGGCTGGATTCATTTGTGATCTATGTGTGTGTTGAAGGCCGTTCTCAAATTTTTGCAGGAGCATTTTCCGAAAAACTCTCGGCAGGGGAGGCACTTCTGATACCGGCCGTGACTGAAAATGTAAAAATCGATCCATCGCCCGATTGCAGGATCCTTGAGGTTTACATGAAGTTATAATAGCGATCGGTTGGAGGCACGGCTGATTCTCCTGAAAGCATGCAGAAGGATTGAAAGGACAAACAGAGGTCAATCCTTCCTGCCCCAGGTTGGTATTTTGGCCAATCTGCCATATTTCCTTACTAATAAAATTTAAATATATTTTCAGAATAGCTTGCATTCATTCATTTGGTTTTGTATTTTTACCCGTCTTAAAACAAGATCAGGATGGCAAGAAAGAAACACAAATATTGCTCCCCCGCGCCGAATCCTGTGTTTTGTATACAACAGCGTTACATGTCTCTGCCATTCATAAAATTACCTGATTGATGATGAGAATAATTAATATTGAAAAATATCAAAGATTCGGAATCATTTTTGGAATGCTTATTACGCTATTGATCCCAAGGCAGTCAGCTTGTCAGGGAAACCCTTTCATCTACATGGAAAATGATAGATTCATGTATCAATGTTCAGAATTTTATCCTTGGGTTATTAATTATCAGGTAGTCATCATTAAGGACAGATTCAATGAGTTTCATATTAGTCCGGACCTGCATTATTGCAGTGGTTGGCCAAACAGTTGCGGCGCCAATTATGAAGATTGGCATGAGCAGATCAAAACTCACTTGATTAAAAGCAAATCTCTTGGTTTCAATATTATCAGACTTATGCAACTTGGTGTTTCAATTGACACCCAATATGATTCGCTAAACTCATTTCAGCTATATTCGGGAATATATTTTGAACAAAGTCAACATCCTGATAGTGTTGAAGTCTTCTATAAAAGCGGAAAAAGAATACTTATGAATGACACTACTCAACATATTATGGGTAATCTAATTGAAGAATTTATAAAAATTATTGAAGAAAATGAACTGGATTTAAAACTAATAATCACAATAGGTGGAGGAGGTGTTGAAGAAGCGTCAATTGAATACAACACATTTCTCTCCTACATATCCGAAAGATTTCAGGAGGAGCCAATTGTTTTCTCATATGACCTGTACAATGAACCGGGATATTTTTGCCACAATTTAACTAAAGACAAATACCTTCGTGCCAATACAGTTTGTACCTGGTATCATACAGTTAAACAAAAAGCACCTTCACATTATGTTACCATTGGGCATGTACCTCCGGATATATTTGAATGGGATCCGATGATATTAAATCAGGATTATGTATCCTATCATGTATATCCGAAACTTTTGGCATTAGATAATTACAACGCATCTAACGGATTTAAAAGGTATAAAGCATATGTTAAATCTTTTGGCGAGACTATAAGTAAACCCTGGATCATTGGTGAAACAGGTTTATCGGCGGTTGATTCAATCAATGACCCTTCTATAAATACCTGGATGTATCCAATAATTTCATCTGAGAAAGAACAGGCCTGGTTTGCAGACAGCTCTATATTCTATACAAACTGGTACGGATCAAAGGGTTACTCATGGTGGAAATATAAAGACGTTAAATGGTATAAAGATTCGGTTATCAAAGCTAACCAGCACTTCTATGGATTGGTAAGAAGATTCAGTGATGAGCAAAACCACAAACCTGCGGGTGATGTCATATCAAATTTTGATTTATCAGTTCCATGCTCATTTTGTAGTGATCCATCCAACATGCTTGACCCAAATGGATACAATAATCTCAAAATCTTTGGAAAGATTAAAGACGAAAACGGACTTTTTATCAAGAATGCTATGGTTTTCTGTCAACAGTATGATCCGGAAGGTCCGGCAGGACAAAAATATTTAAACACTTACTCATTTTCAGATGAATATGGAAATTATGAAATACATACTGACTCATTGTTTCCTGGTTTAATCAATTGCATAACATTCTCTTGCCCTGGAATGTCACGGTGGGATTCATGCAATACAAATGTTGAAATATCAGGTGAATTGAATATTGTACTTGAGAAACTTCAGTCAATACAGCTTCCTGCAAAACCTGATTTCTCAACTTATATAATCGAAGAAGGATTGACTGAAACTTTTTCTTCTTTAGCCTCACTTCCCTACAACACAATTTATATCAGGCCGCAAAGCACAATGATTGTCACAGGTGAAATATATTTAAAGAGCGGTGCCCGGATTGTTGTTGAGTGCGGTGGTAAATTAATCGTTGACGGAGGAACACTCTCAGGCTCATGTACCTGGCAGGGCATCGAAGTCTGGGGCAACCCCACCCTGTCCAGCACCGAAAGCAACCAGGGGTCTGTCTTTGTTATGAATGGAGGAACCATTGAAAATGCAATCGTGGGTATCAGAACTGCGAAAACGGTTCAGGATGAAGATAGTGAGACAATTGATCTGAGCTTCTCGGGTGGTATAGTCAAGGTCTCCAATGGAAGGTTTGTCAACAACAGGACAGCAATCAGCTTTTATAAATATCCCGCGGCAGGTTATTCACATCAGTATTCAGGTATGATCATGAACAATACTTCGTTTGAAACCAATGATGATTATCCTGGATCTTCTTTTCCGCGGTATTTCATTTATATGAACGACATCAGCAGGGTTACTCTTACAGCCTGCACTTTTTGGGACAATACAAGCCAGCAAATCAAACAATCCGGTGTTTACAGCTTTAATTCACAGTTTATCATCAAGGGCAGTTCTTCCGGCAGTTCAGGCTCCAATTCATTGTTTAACCCACATTGCAGCCCCTGGCCTAAAAAAACAACAAAAACCTGTTAATAACCCTGGTATTTATCAAC
>JBLRXC010000052.1:0-17664 GCA_047920975.1 Bacteroidales bacterium
GCTATTATTCTTCAATTGTCGATTGGGTTAAAAAAAAGCACAACTGGCAAATTGAAAAGGATTGGATCGTTTTCAGTCCGGGAGTGGTTCCCGCGGTGAACATGGCAGTGATGGCCTATTCAAAACCGGGCGAAAAGATCATCGTGCAACCACCGGTTTATTTTCCTTTCTTTTCCGCGGTCACGAAAAACGGCAGAAAGCTTGTTTACAATCCATTAAAGCTTATGGATGGACGGTATTACATGGATTTTGATGACCTCGAAAGGAAAATTGACAATGAAACCAGAATGCTCATCCTCTGTAACCCGCATAACCCTGGTGGAAGTGCCTGGACAGCAGATGAGCTGATTAGATTGGGTGATCTTTGTTTAAGAAACAACCTCCTTCTGGTGAGTGACGACATTCATTCCGACCTGGTTTTCGATCCATTCAGACACACTGTGGCAGCAAACCTTTCAAATAAACTTGCCAAAATAACCATTACCATGATGGCTCCCAGCAAAACCTTTAATCTGGCCGGAATGTCAACTGCTTCGGTAATTATTTCCAATGCTTCGCTGCGAAAAAGGTTCCAGGCCATCATTGATAAATTGCATATTGGAATGGGAAATATCTTCGGGATGGTTGCTTCAGAAGCAGCATACACCCATGGTGAAAACTGGCTGAAACAGATGATAGATTACGTGCAAGGGAATATTAATTTCATGTCGGAATTTTTGAAGGAGAACCTGCCTGATGTACAAATGATCGAACCAGAGGCAACCTATCTTGTCTGGCTTGATTTCCGGAAACTTGGTTTAAGCAGCGAAAAACTTAACCAATTGATCAGGGATAAGGCAAGACTCGGACTGAATGACGGAACCATTTTTGGACCAGGAGGTGAAGGTTTCCAGCGGATGAATGCAGCCTGCCCGAGAGTTTATGTCGAAGAGGCCATGCGAAGGTTACAACTCGCTGTAACAAGCTTATGATGATTCAGAAATATGAAGAAAAACTGGTAATGGGGCTATTCAGGAAAGCCTTCCCTGATTTTCCAAAAGGAAGACTTGTAGCATCCGAATCACCGGATTTCATGCTTAAATTGAACCGCCGTCAAACCATTGGCATTGAGCTGACACGGCTGGATCTGGATCATCAGGATATTTTTACAAGTATTGAGCTTGGGATTTCAGCAAAAAACCAGAAGCTCAGCATCTATCAAAAAAAATTATTGAAGGCAGCCTGGCTGATCATCTATACTGAAGATATCGGGCATACAACACATTCAAACTTTCGCAAAAAGCTCGAAAATTTCTCCGTCATGTCAGGTTACGACAGGCAGTTCCTTTTTGACCTCTTTACGCAGACCGTTTATACAATAGGTGCGGAGGAGAAATAATTGATTGCAATCAAAAGGGGTGAGCAAAACATAGTTTTGCTCACCCCTTTCAGCACTTTATCCGTGTTCAGCTGAAAAAACACGGATTAAAAAGCCATTACCGCTGCATTTCAGCGAAATATTTGTAGAAGTATGGAATGGTTTCTATTCCGTTGAAGAACTGCTCCAAAGGATAATTCTCATTGGGTGAGTGAATGGCATCTGATTCAAGGCCAAAGCCCATAAGAACCGATTTGGTCCCTAACACTGCCTCGAAGGTAGAAATGATCGGGATACTTCCACCACTGCGAACCGGAACAGGTCTTTTGCCATACACCTGCTCGTAAGCTTTTTCAGCAGCCTTATACGCCGGAAGGTCAATTGGGCAAACATAGCCCTGGCCACCGTGTAGCGGTGTCACGGTTACTTTGACTGATTTGGGTGCAATCGATTCAAAATGCTTTTTGAATAAATCTGAGATTTTCTTATGATCCTGATTTGGAACCAATCGTGTAGAGATTTTGGCATATGCCTTTGAAGGAAGAACGGTTTTAGCTCCTTCCCCGGTATAACCTCCCCAGATACCACAAACATCAAAAGACGGGCGAATTCCAGTCCGTTCCATGGTAGTGTAACCCTCTTCACCGGCAAGTTCTTTCACATCGATTGCTTTTTTGTATTCCTCAACATCAAATGGTGCTTTACCAAGCAATGTTCTCTCTTCATGGGATACATCCTGCACATCATTATAAAATCCGGGAATGGTAATTCTGCCTTTTTCATCGGTCATGGAGGCAATCATTTTACTGAGGACATTGATCGGATTGGCAACAGCACCACCAAACAAGCCGGAATGAAGGTCACGGTTCGGGCCGGTCACCTCTACCTGCCAGTAAGCCAGGCCTCTTAATCCTGTAGTGATGGACGGCATATCAGGCGCTATCATACCTGTATCAGATACCAGAATAACATCAGACTTCACCAGTTCCTTGTGTTCTGCACACCATTTTCCAAGGTTCACTGAACCGATCTCCTCCTCACCCTCTATCATAAATTTAACATTGCACGGTAATTGATTGGTCTTTACCATGAATTCAAAAGCTTTGGCGTGCATAAAAGCCTGACCTTTATCATCATCAGCTCCACGTGCATAGATTTTCCCATCCCTGATTTCCGGCTCAAATGGCGGACTATCCCATAAATCTATCGGATCAACAGGCATCACATCATAGTGCCCATAAACCAACACGGTTGGTAAACTTTTGTCGATAATTTTTTCACCATACACAACTGGATTACCCGGTGTCGGCATAATCTCCACCCTGTCTGCCCCGGCTTTCAAAATAGCCTCTTTCCAGTATTCTGCAGCTTTTAGCATATCCTGCTTGTGGCTTGATAAAGAACTGATGGATGGTATCCGGATCAAACCGAATAGTTCTTCAAGAAACCTGTTTTTGTTCTCCTGAATATAAGCTTTTAAATTTTCCATGAATCGTATTAATTTTTTGAATGAATGATTACTCAAGTTATCCGGCCAAAAATAGTAATTAATCATGAAGCGGGGCAACCTCATCGGGAAATAATTCTAATTTTGTCTGCAAATTAATACACTATCTCATGTCTAAAATCCGCGTAGCGATCAATGGTTTTGGAAGAATTGGCCGTATGTTTCTTCGGGTAGTAACAGGAAGGGAATCAATGGAAGTTGTTGCCATCAATGATGTTATGGAACCTCATATCATGGCTCACCTGCTGAAGTATGACTCGGTACACCGGAAATTTAAAGGCACCGTTGCGTTCAATCACCAGCATATTGAAGTGAATGGGCATAAGATCAGGGTTTTTACGGAATCAGACCCGGAGAACCTGCCCTGGAAGAAACTGGGTATTGACATCGTCATCGAATCCACCGGGAAGTTCACAAGCAAGGTGGACGCCATGAGACATGCAACCGCCGGGGCAAGGAAAGTAATCATCTCCGCTCCTGCCAAAGGGGAACCTGACGGAGTCCAGTTCATTGTTCTGGGAGTGAATGACCACCTCATTGACAAAAACGATGTTGTGATCTCCAACTCCTCCTGTACAACCAACAACGTAGCCCCTTTGATCATGATCCTTGACAAATTCTGGGGGATTGAAAAAGCCTTCATCACAACTGTTCACTCCTATACACGGGACCAGAATATCCTTGATGGGCCGCATGCTGACCTTCGACGTGGCCGCGCTGCTGCATATTCGATTGTACCCACCACAACAGGTGCAGCCAAAGCGGTGACCAAAATATTTCCGCATTTAGGAAAAAACTTAGGTGGGGCCGGCATCCGTGTTCCTGTGCCTGATGGTTCACTGACAGATGTAACCTGCACACTTGCGAAACCTACCAGCATTGAAGAGATTAATACCCGGTTCAGAGAGGCTTCTGAAACATATCTGAAAAATATCCTGGAATATACCGAAGACCCGATTGTGTCAATGGATGTGATCGGCAATCCGCATTCTGCACTTTTTGACGCACAGTTGACTGCTGTTTTAGGCGACAAAAATAAACTGGTGAAAGTAGTTGCATGGTATGACAACGAAGTGGGCTATGCCTACAGACTGGCTGAACTCGTGGAGAAGTTTAATTAATTCATGCGGAACAATGAATAATCAAATCGGGAAATTTGACGTACAAGATCATTCTGCAGGGTTCCGATCATTATGAGTTTCAGCTTTTTTAATCTCCGGTACTCCGGACCAATATCCGGCATTATATTAAGGATGGTGACTGACCGGTAAGGCTATGACCTGGCCCGTCGGAGAGGAAAACTTGTACCTCTGATTTTTACCCGTAACACTAAAGTTCCCAATCCTCCACAACATCCCAGTTGGCGCGGATCATGATTTCATCCGGGAAATAGGTGACCCTTTCCGGCTGCTCTCTTGCACTGTAACTACCAGTATCCCAAACACCATTGCCATTGTCATCATAAATAACCTTCAGGTGATACCCCCCCGGATTCAGGTATTCGAACCCGACCCTGCCATCATCCTTCAATTGGTGTTCCCTGACCACGACATCCTTCTGGAGTAATTGAATAATATGGTTCTTTCCGGTATTTTTTAAAGTTATTTCAACGAAGAAGTGGCCATAGTCGGCCAGGCTCCTGGTCACGAAATGCCGGATGATTGTGTCATTTGAACGTCCGGTCAGATCAAGGAACGTACTGTCGGGGATAATGATCTGGTAAGCAGTTGATTCTTTCCACCCATAAGATATAGAGGCTCTCCTTTTGACTACATCTTCGAATGTGAAATGAGCCTGCAATGTATCTTCCAGTTCAATCAACAGAATTTTACCCGGATCAGATTGAATGACCGGGTACTCAAACGACATATGATAAGGTTGATTCAGTTCCGGAGCTCCTCTCACTGATGTGATCAGAAGTGGATCTTTGGCTTCTGATTCAGGGTCATTCGTTTTTCTCCTTTCGGAAGATAGCCCTTTCCTCATCCCAACCCGGACGGTATCAATTACCAAACCTGCATCCATTAATTCAAACAAAACAGTATCTGCAGGAATTTCCTTTATCCATAGCGTAAGAGTATCTCCTGTCTTGTTGCGCTCCGGAACATACCAATTGCCAGGATCATCGACGCCCAGAGGATTTATCGTGGTACCTGGTGAAGAAAGCTTAAACACAAACATCAGTTGCTTTTCTTTTCCGAAAGATGCCCTGATAAGCCTCTGGACAGTATCCTTCTCCTGAAATAAAAACATTTCCAGTGGATCCGGTCTTAAATCGGGGAGTGAAGGCATGAGTTGATCTGCTGTATCAGATTCAACCGGTTCAATAAAAGCCTTTGGGATAAAGTATGGCCTCACCAGAGAGTCGTGGAATGCGATACGCTCATTCGGCTGATCATACGTCAGTGAACCATTCACATCCTCCAGGGCAAACAGCAAAAATGATTGATCAGGCAGGTTCCTCAGCCTAAAGGTCCCGTCTTTGCCAGACCTGGTCATGAAATAGGGTTTGACAAGATAGGGCAACGAATCCAGTGGGATGGTGTCGTTGTTGTCAAGATAAAGCATGATGTTGATCCTATCGGCAGGCTTATTATCAGCTGCATGCACAATGCTTCCTTCAAGTGACAGTGAATCGAGGATATCACCTGTGGACAAGACATACTGAAAACCCTGAAGCGGATTATTTTCGGTCATATCCACAATTGCATCATCAAAATAGAAGGTATAGGTAGCATCTTCTTTCAATGGTTCTGACAAATCAATCAGCAAGGTTTTGCCCCTTATTCTGAAAGTGGGTGGTTCTTCCATTGGTGGAGAGACGATCAATTGCTGATTGATATTTTTTAACTCGATAAATTCATTGAATGTGAGCCTTATCTGGTTTGCATCAAATCCTGTTGTGTACAGGGGAGGTACTGAATGCACCAAAACAGGAGGATCCAGGTCCCGCGGGCCTCCGGAAGGGGATACAGGATTGGCACATTGTTGAAAAATCAGAGAGATTGCCATTGCCATAGTCATCTGAGCAACAGGTAAAATCATCCGGAAAATCAATCTGTTCAAACCATCAGAATATCTCATCAGATAATTGTCCTTTCAATACTTTTAAATGAAAACCCCTTTTCAGTGAAATGTTTCAGGTATATCTCCAGTGCGAATAACATTTTCTCTCTGAACTGTGCCCGATCGTGGAAAACGATAATGGTTCCATTTTTTGTGTGCATGATCGCCCTGCGCACAACCTTTTCACCGGGCACTGCCGGATCAAAATCCCCCGGCATCAGGCTCCACATAATAATTTGATAGGTTGCTCTCAACAACGAAATTTGTTTGCGTGTTATTTTTCCATAGGGAGGCCTGAAAAGGCTGGTCTTTAAAACTTCATTGGCTTTCCCGATATTTCTGATATATTCTATATCGGGTGTTTTCCAGCCATTCAGGTGATCAAATGCATGATTACCAATCCCATGTCCGGCCGCCCTGATATCTCCCAAAATACCGGAATGCCTGGCTGCCATCGTTCCTGAACAGAAAAAAGTCGCTTTGGCCCGGTAAGCATCGAGTAAACTCAATACATCAGGTGTAACCTCCGGATCGGGTCCATCATCGAAAGTCAGGTATATGGTCTGCTCCGATCCGGTAATATCCCAGACCAGTGAGCCATAAAGCCTGCGCACAATTTTCGGAACTTTAACGAAATACATCAGCTTGTTTGCGATTTGGAGGTCTGTTCAAGGCCATATCCTGACACCTTATCTTCACGCTTTAACAGCAGGGCGAAGATAAAACCCAGTATACCCAAAAAAGCCAGCATTAAAAGTGCATAGGTATAATTGTAGGATGCGGTTCCTTCAACTACCATTTCAGGTGTTATCCCCCGGTTGGTTTTGTCGAGCACAATGCCTATCAACAGCGGAAAAGCCCAAAGACCAAGGTTTTGAACGGCAAACATAGTTCCATACGCTGTACCAATTCGTTTTTCAGAGACTATTTTGGCCACCGCCGGCCACATGGCGGCAGGCACAAGCGAGAATGCAACACCCAGAAGAATCATCAAAAACACCGGAGACAGGTAGGTAAGGGCAAAAGCCAGGTGAATAAATACAAGCAACAGGGAACCGAAGATCATCAGTGTTGCGCTTTTACCTCTTTTATCAACAAAAAAACCAACCAGCGGAGTGAAGAAAGTCGTCCCGATGGAGAGCAGAGAGGCAATCTTTCCGCTGAACTCAAGTGAGTAGTTGAATTTGTTGAGGAAAAAATCAGGGGAGAAGGACTGAAAAGGAAAAACGGCTGAATAAAAAGTCATACAAAGCAGCGTGATATAGATGAAAGTGCGGTTGGTAACCAACTTTAGCATGTCACCAGCTTTAAAGGCTTCGTCATCCGAGAGCAATCCGCCCTGTTTCTCCCTGCGATCAAAACGTACATCGAAGAATGAGTAAACTGTAAAAAAAAGCAGCGCGATGCCGAGCAGAACCGCTGCAAACCAAATGGCATTATTCCACACGCCGGAGCCGGAAGCAATGATGGGAGAAAAATAAAAAGCGGCCCATGACCCAGCCCTGGCGATTCCGATTTTTATTCCGAATGCAAGTGCAAGCTCCTTTCCTTTGAACCACTTCACAATGGTTTTGCTAACGACAACAATGCTCGTTTCTGCACCCAGTCCAAACAAAAACCGACCAAGGAGCATCATTTTCAATTCGGGTGAATAATTGGTCAGGAATGAGGACATGAATGTATATCCAAATCCGCCGTTTATATAATGGCCACTGGCGCCGTAGGCGGTCACAAATGCTCCTGCTGTCATCAGGATCACAAAAAGAAAGCCTGTCCGGCGAATACCAAGCCTGTCGAGAATGATCCCTCCCCAGATGCACATCAGCAGAAAGATGTTAGGGATTGAATAGACAGATACAAACAGACCAAAATCGGTATTGGTAAATGCAAAATGCTCCTCAAGATGGCGCTTGAGGGGTGATATGGCATCGTAAAAATAATAATTGGCTGCCTGCACAAATGCAACCAGAAATAAAACACTCCACCTGAGGAGGACTATTTCTTTAAGTGATCTGTTTGTATTTGCCATCGATAGGAAAGATCAAATTTTACGTTTGAAACATTGTCCAAAAATAATAATTTTCAAACAGTTGGCCAGCATCCGGTAAGAAAAGGCAGTGGAAGCACACCACTCGGTTTTCTGCTCATTATCAATGCTAAGCAGGTATCTTGTCATGTTTACTACATTTTGTGCTCATGATTAATCGCACAAACATAGTATTTCGGGAAAACATTGTCGTAACTTTGTAAAAAATGCATTGATGGATAAAATTGGAATGAAAACCCGGATTTTCAATGCTGCTAAAACGGCAGTTGAAGATACTGCAGCCAATTTACGAGCAGCTATGGAGGAGGCCCA
Source organism: Bacteroidales bacterium (assembly GCA_047920975.1). GTDB lineage: Bacteria > Bacteroidota > Bacteroidia > Bacteroidales > JAADJA01 > JAADJA01. The sequence continues at coordinate 8,290 of JBLRXC010000052.1, forward strand.
GCATGCCGCCAACGAATATGGTCCGCCCAAAGACCGTTATGACTCATTCAGGACCCAACTGCTCAGGAAGAGGGATATGTACGCGCAACAGCTTGCCAGCACTACAGAGCAGATTAACCTGCTCGACAGGATTAATCCGGATATGGTATCCGGAAAAGTTGAATTTGGTGCTGTGGTGATCACTGAAACCCAAAAGATATTTGTTTCAACCGGACTTGGCAGAATTCAGATTGACGGGGATACTTTTTTTGCAATTTCACCCGCAGTACCTATTTACAAAGCGATGGAAGGAAAAAAAGCCGGTGACACCTTTAGCTTCAATAACAACACCATAAAAATTTTGGATGTGTTCTGAAAATTTCAGGGATAATGCATCCATTCAAAACGCCAGAAGAATATTGACCCCTATGCCTTTTACGGGAGGCTCTTTAATCCATCACTGATGTGCAAGCTATGAAAACCTGATGGCTCTGACAGGGCTGATGCGGGTCACAATATATGTCGGGATAATCAGCATCAGTGTACATACGAGCAATGTTCCAAGATTGGTGATCAGATAATGGGATAGCTGAAGGTTGATGGGAACCTGGGAAACGTAATATGACTCCTGATCTAATCCTGCCCATCCTGTTTTTAGCTGCACCCAGGAAAGGGAAAATGCAATCAGGTTGCCAATGAGCAATCCTTTACCGATGATATAAACAGCATTCAGGAGAAAAACTTTCCTGATGGTATGATTTTTGGCGCCCAGCGCCTTCAGAATTCCAATCATAGCTGTTCTTTCCAGGATCAGGATTAGAAGTGTGGAAATCATGGTTATTCCTGCAACAAGTACCATCAGTATAATGATAATGGCCACATTCATATCATGCAGCGACAACCATTCAAAAATCTGCGGCTGAAGCTGTCTGATAGTCTGAGCCTTCACGTTATAGTCTATAAACCGGTTCACCATCTCACCCATCCGGTCAATCTGGCTGAAATCGTCGACATACACCTCAAATCCCCCAACGTGGTCGGCACTCCATTTATTGAGCCTTTGAATGTGCCCGATATCACCGATCACATACATCCTGTCAAACTCATCCAGTCCTGTTTCATATATACCGGACACATTGAACCGTCGCCCCCGGGGCTGAATCTCATCTGGTATGATAAAAAACATCCGTACCGGATCACCCACTTTCAGGTGCAACCGTTTGGCAAGGCTAAGCGAAATGAGCACATCATCGGTTCTTGCCGTATCGGAAATTTTGAAAAAGCTACCTTCAATGATTTTGTTTTCAAAAAAAGAACGGTCGAAATCACTGCCAATACCTTTTAATATTACGCCTTCAATCTGATCATCGGTTTTGATGATCCCTGCCTTGTTTGCAAATACCTGGATATGACGAATTCCTGACAAAGTTTTCAGTTCAGGATAAAAAGGCTGGTCAATACTTAATGGTGCTGTTTCATAAGAAGTAGTTACTTCAAACCCTGTAATTTGAATGTGAGATCCGAAACCGACCACTTTATCCCTTACCTCCTGCTGAAAACCGGTAACTATGGCAATGGCCACAATCATCACCGATACACCCAGGGCCACACTGATAACCCCAAGGCGGATCACAGGTCCTGAAAAACCGGAGTTTCTCACGGAAATGATCCTTTTTGCAATAAAGGCTTCGAATCTCAAGCTTGATTGTTTTGATGGCAAAAGTAAGAAAAGGATTGAACACAACGCATCCATGTACTTCACTGCCTGATTCAGGAAGCTCCCGGCAATAATTATTGCAACCTCACATAACCCTTATTGTGAATTCAATATACATTGTTTTTGAACATTTTGCTGATTCGTCACATTTATTTCTATTTTTGCAGGCTAATTTGATATGAAGGAAAAACAGCGCACAATCGCATCACCTGTAAAGGTTTCCGGAAAAGGATTGCACTCAGGGACCAGCGTATCCCTCACCTTTCATCCGGCGCCGGTCAATTCCGGTATTGCTTTCAGAAGAGTTGATCTTGAAGGGCAACCTGTACTCCAGGCAAACTGTGATCTGGTGACGGATACAAACCGTGGTACAACAATCGAAGCCAATGGAGCCAGGGTGGCAACCATTGAACACGTCATGGCGGCACTTGCCGGTATGCAGATAGACAATGTCCTGATAGACGTTGACAACACCGAAACTCCCATAAAAGACGGAAGTGCCAGATATTTCACCGAAGCTTTGACAACTGCAGGCACCATTGAACAGGAAGTAGAAAGAAACTACATTGAACTGGATAAGGTATTAACATACTTTGACCCCGAAAAAAAGATGGAAATTGTAGCCATTCCTTCGGATCATTTCAAGGTATCGGTGATGATTGATTTTGAAACAGAGGTGCTTTCAACACAAAATGCTGCATTGGAGAATATCACAGATTTTAATGAACATATATCCAAATGCAGGACATTTGTTTTTCTGCATGAACTTGAATACCTTTTGAATAACAACCTGATCAAAGGGGGGGACCTTAACAATGCCATTGTTTTTGTGAACCGCGAGGTCTCCCAGGAGGAGCTCGACCGCCTGGCCAAATTGTTTAACAAACCATCCGTGAAGGTTCTGAACAAAGGTATTTTAAACAACGTAGACCTCTATTTTGAAAATGAGCCGGCGCGGCACAAACTTTTGGATGTGGTTGGAGATCTTTCAACCGCAGGACTTCCGCTGAAAGCACACATAATCGCCAGGAGGCCCGGTCATAAAGGTAACATCGAATTTGCAAAAATCATCAAGCAATACTGGATGAACAAGGGAAATAACAGATTTGTCCCGCCTTTTGATCTTGACAAACCTCCCTTATTTGACGTCAATGATATCAAACGGATCCTGCCCCATCGTCCACCGTTTTTACTGGTGGATAAAATCATGGACATGAGTGACGACCGGGTTGTGGGGGTAAAAAACGTGACCATGAATGAGCATTTCTTTGTAGGGCATTTTCCTGATGAACCGGTCATGCCGGGCGTCCTCCAGATTGAAGCCATGGCACAGACAGGTGGTATTTTTATGATGCGGGATATCCCTGATCCGGAAAACTACCTGACTTTCTTTCTCAAAATAGACAATGTTAAATTTCGCAACAAAGTTGTTCCCGGGCATACACTGCTTTTTTCGCTTCAGCTTATCTCCCCGATCCGAAGGGGATTGTGCCACATGAAAGGGGTTGGTTATGTATCGAACAAGGTGGTTATAGAAGCCGAAATGCTGGCTCAGATATCCAAAAAAAACAATGTTTAAAATGTCATCACTGAAATGAATCAACCGCTAGCATACGTCCATCCACAGGCCAGAGTGGCCAAAAATGCCGTCATTGAACCTTTTGTGAATATTGAGCGAAACGTAGAGATTGGTGAAGGTACATGGGTTGGCTCCAATGTCACCATCATGGAAGGTGTCAAAATCGGAAACAATTGCAGAATTTTCCCGGGAGCTGTGATCGGTGCCATTCCTCAGGATCTGAAATACGCCGGTGAAGATACTACTGTTGAAATCGGCGATAACACGACAATCCGGGAGTTTGTCACCATCAACCGCGGAACCCGTGAAAGCTGGAAAACAGTGATCGGCAAAAGCTGCCTCCTGATGGCTTATGTGCACATTGCCCACGATTGTTTCATTGGCGACAATGTGATCCTGGGAAATGCAACCAATCTTGCCGGACATATCCACATTGACGACTGGGCCATACTGGGCGGGATTTGCGCTGTTCACCAATTTGTCAAAATCGGGCCACATGTATACATTGGAGGTGGTTCGCTTGTAAGAAAAGATGTCCCACCGTATACCAAATCGGCCCGTGAACCGCTATCCTACGCCGGGATCAATTCCATAGGGCTCAGAAGAAGGGGGTTCTCCAATCAAAAAATCAACGAAATACAGGAGATTTACCGGATCCTTTACATCAAGGGCTACAACGTTTCGCAAGCTGTCAGGTACATTGAAGCCAACCTGCCAAGCACTCCTGAACGGGATGTGATTTTATCATTCATCTCCCAATCAACCAGGGGAATTATGAAAGGATACCTCAAGTTTCCCACCAATTCACAGTAACCACACACTTTTTTCCTGACCTTTTTGAAATCACCTCATCACGAAGTATTTTTTCATTAATTTCGCCCCGCTTTATTATTTAACGGATTAAATATTGGAATATCCATGGCTACCACTGCAGATTTTAAAAATGGCTTAACCATTGAAATGAACAACGATTTGCTGACCATCGTTGAATTTCAGCATGTTAAGCCGGGCAAAGGTCCGGCTTTTGTCAGAACCAAACTCAAAAGTTTAAAAACCGGAAAAATGATCCCCCACACTTTCACCGCCGGGATAAAAATTGATGTTGCCCGTGTAGAAAGACGTCCTCATCAGTACCTCTACAAAGACGATATGGGTTATCATTTTATGCATACAGAGACCTTTGAACAGTTATCGGTTCCGGAAGAACTGATCACCTCTCCTCAGTTTATGAAAGAGGGACAGGATGTTGAAATTCTCTTCCATGCCGACACCGAAACAGCTCTGTCCTGCGATATGCCTGCCTACGTTGTACTGGAAGTAACCTATACTGAACCGGGTGACAAAGGAAATACCGCCACAAATGCCATGAAAGAAGCCACACTTGAAACAGGGGCTGTCGTGAAAGTACCGCTTTTCATCAACCAGGGTGAAAAAATCAAAGTGGATACCCGCAGCGGAGATTATTCTGAGCGTGTGAAATAATTATGAAATGCTCCCTGAAAGCGTTACCAACATTTTCACGACATGAAATTCAACAAACCCTTTACCCTCTCAGAAATTGCCGGGTATATTGATGCTGCTTATGAAGGCCATCCGGGTTTCCAGATTACAGGTATCAATGAGATCCATATGGTTGAACCGGGAGATATCACTTTTGTTGATCATCCCAAATATTACAGGAAAGCACTTACATCCAAAGCCACTACCATTCTGATCAACAAAAAAGTTGAAGCTCCTGAGGGCAAAGCACTTATTTTCTCCGAACAACCATTCGACGATTTCATGAAGCTGATCCGGCATCTTCGTCCTTTTGAAAGGGCAACCGGCATGATCAGTCCCACCGCTGAAATTGGTGAAGGCACAATCATTCAACCGGGCGCATTCATCGGGAACCACGTCAGTATTGGAAAAAATTGCCTTATTCATGCCAATGTATCCATTTATGATCACACCCTGATCGGGAATAACGTTATCATACATTCGGGAACAGTCATTGGTGCTGATGCGTTTTATTTCCAGAAGAGGAAAGAGGTGACCGTTAAGTTCGAATCCTGCGGCAGGGTTGTCATCCGCGATCATGTCGAAATAGGTGCATGCTGTTCCATTGACAAGGGGGTTTCAGGAGATACAGTGATTGACGAGTATACAAAATTCGACAATCACATCCAGATCGGACATGATACATACATCGGAAAACGCTGCCTGTTTGCCTCAGCCGTTCTTGTAGCCGGGGTGACCCGGATCGAAGACGACGTGATCCTATGGGGGCAGGTGGTTGTGAACAAAGATGTGGTTGTTGGAAAAGGAGCTGTCCTTCTTGCAACCTCAGGCGTTGACAAATCACTTCCAGGAAATAAGGTATATTTTGGAGCACCCGCTGTTGAAGCACGGGAAAAATGGAAAGAGATGGCCATGCTCCGAAAACTACCACTCATATACGACAGGTTAAATCAACTTACAAAAGATGGCGAAAAGGAAGAATGATCCATTCAAAAAATTTCTGCAACGCCGACCTCTTTGACCATAAAACATAGCTGAACGACAAGCTGTCCTGAAGTGTCTGGTTGATGTGGTCCATGATCTGATCCCTGGCGCTCCGCTCCTCTCCGATCAGGACAATTTCATGTTGAAACCGGAAGCTCCGGTAGTCAAAATTGGGTGAGCCAATTGAAAAAACCTCGCGGTCAATCATCAGGATCTTGGCATGAAGATTATGTCGCTGGTAAAAAAAAAGCCTCAGTCCGCTTTTGTGCAGCCCGCCCAGATACCTGTTCCGGAGTACATCTATCAAACCGACATCACTTCTTAGCGGCATGATCACTTTCACTTCAACACCTCTTTTGGCAGCATCCGTTAATGCTTTTCTTAAAAAAAAGCTTGGCAGGAAATAGGGTGTTTCAATCACAATTTCCCGATTGGCTGTTTTAATGAGTTCAATGTATCTTTTTCTGATCCTCTGCCTGGTTAAAGAGGGTACATCCCTGAGAATTTCAGACTTGCCATGAGTGATCTTACGTATTTTGAGTTGCTTTTCAAAGACGTACTTGTTGTACATCTCAAAGTGCTGCAGAAAAACTTTCCTGAACTGCGGAGTAATATCAGCATAAATCCTGAGTACCGAGTCTCTCCAGTTCAGGGAATAATCGGTCAGATTAGCCGACCCGATATAAGTGATCACATCATCAATGATCAGCAGCTTCCGGTGATTTCTGCGGTGGTTTTTGGTGAAAAAATCCCAGAACAGTTTGATCTTCTGAAAATATCTGATATCTGAATTACCGGTTTGCAATTCAGAGAAAAAAGAAGCCGGCAGGGTTGTTCCCCATGAATCCATCAAAATTTTGACTTCAACACCTTCCCTGCTTTTTTTGGCCAGTATATCACGGAACCTGACCCCGATTGAATCATTATTGAACCTATAGGTTTCAAGATAGATGTAACTTTTGGCCTGCTCCATGTCATACAGCATGGCATTGTAAAACCTCAGCGGATCATCAAAAAAAGTATATTGATCTTTTCCCGGTGAAGACATAGCCCCTAAAGTATTAAGGATTAAAGCACGAAGATAAAAAATTGGGCGATATGATCATTCACAGCAAATATTAAATAATCAAACTTTCTCAAACTCCAAACATAGCCTCAAACCACTTCATCCATCACGCACCCGCACTGCTTCAAGCGTCCCACTTGAAGTCCGCACTCCCAAACCCGCTTCATGCGTCCCGCTTGAAGCCCAAACCATGATCCAAAATTTGGCATCGATTCAGGAACCGCTTCAAGCCCGGAAGCTTGAAGCAGTTTTTCGATAAATTGCCAATGAAATGGATTAACATTTTTAGTATTTTTATTGTCCAAAAACAATTTAAAAAGATGAGTAAAACCGCATCAAATCCGGATCAGTTATATTTCGTAACATTTACTATAGTTGAATGGGGTAATCTTTTTACCTGTCCCGAATATTTTAGATTGCTTGAAGAAAACCTCCAGTTCTGTCAGGATAATAAGGGTTTAGAAATATTTGAATTTGTGATCATGACAAACCACTTACATTTGATCTGCAGACGGAATGGGGTGCCTTTAAGCCACATACTTCGTGATTTTAAATCATTTACCTCAAAAGAATTGATCAAACTGATTTCGAACAATCCTTCTGAAAGCAGGAAAAAGTGGATGTTGAATATATTCAAAAAGCATGGTAGAAGCAATATTCTAAACCAAAATTATCAAGTCTGGCAAAATTTCAATAGTCCTACACTTTTAAATTACAAATCAATTACTGCTCAAAAAGTCAATTATATCAGGCTAAACCCTGTAAAGGCAGGAATTGTATCGAGGCCTGAAGACTATGTACATTGCAGTGCAAATCCTGATAGCCCTCTCAAATTATCACCTCTGGATTTCTTCTAAAAGAAAATCCAAATGACGCTGGCAAGAACCGCTTCAAGCCCGGAAGCTTGAAGCCGCTTTTCGTTTTTAAAATTGAAATTATCCATCCTACACTGCTTCAAGCGTCCCGCTTGAAGTTCACACTCCCAAGCCCGCTTGAAGCACATTCCATCTTCAAAAAAATCTGCAATTTTTATATCATCCTTCTTTACTGAATGATTAAATTTGTTGCATCAATAAATAACAAAAACAAGATGAAAAAATTTTACTTTTCCATTGTGGTGTTGCTCATGGCTTACGGATGCAGCAACCAGCCCTCCAAACTGGAACAGAATACACTTTCGGAGGCTGACCTTCAACTGATTGAAACAGCCAACAGGTATTTCAGTCAGCTGCCCGAACCCAATGATCCCAACACACCCCTGGCAAGATTGGGGAAAAGGCTCTATTACGAAGAATCGGTCTCTGCCAATGGACAGATGAGTTGCAATACCTGTCATCCTATCGCCAGTTACGGCGTTGATAACCTGCCTGTCTCGCTCGGACACGACGGCAGCAAAGGCACCCGAAACAGCCCGACAACCTTCAATGCTTACTTTCATGTGGCTCAGTTCTGGGATGGCCGTTCGCCCGATCTGGCTGATCAGGCCAAGGGACCCGTGCTAAACCCCATTGAGATGGGATTACAGAGCGCACAAGATGTGGAGAATATTTTCAAAAACAATCCTGAATATGTCATGATGTTCAAAGAAGCATTTCCTGAAGAGGAACAGCCCATCACTTTCGACAATTTTGCCATTGCTGTTGCCGAATTTGAAGGTACCCTGGCCACTCCTGCTGCATTCGACAGCTTCCTGGATGGTGCGGTAAACATGCTTGACGACCAGCAGAAAGAAGGGCTAAGCCTCTTTATTGAAACCGGGTGCATTGTCTGCCATATCGGTCCGGGACTCGGAGGGAACATGATGCAACGCTTCGGACTGGTTCACGGGCCTTACTGGGAATACACAGGATCAGAGAATCAGGACCTTGGAAAAGCAGAGGTAACCGGTTTGGAGAGTGATCAAAATATTTTCAAAACCCCTTCACTTCGCAACATCGAAAAAACAGCACCATACTTTCACGATGGCAGCATAGAAAGCCTTGAGGACGCCATCCGTATTATGGCCCTGACGCAACTGGGAAAAGAACTCAGCGACGGAGAGATCCAAAACATGGTAGCCTTCTTCAGAAGTCTGACCGGAGAGATTCCGGAGCATGCACTGTAATCTATGAAAGCAGGCTTGCCTGAAAGTAATAGTGAAGTATTTTACAGATTATACTATCTGATTATAACCTTTTGTGTTATCACTTGGTTTCCTGCTCTGACATTGACCAAATAATAACCGGTTTCGACTGACAATTCAATCTTAGCAATTTCTTGCCCGGATAAGTTTTTCCGGAGAATTTCACGGCCAAGCATGTCCTGAATCATAATGTCTGCATCGTATTTTTCCAACATGTGCACATAAACAGTATTACCATGTGAATAAACTGATACGAAGGAAGCACTCATTTCGTTTGTTCCCAATGGATTGCTGAAATGCAACATGAATCTGTTGTACTCATCGTCAGGTGATGAAAAGAATGAGTATGCAGGCTCTTCAGATAATTTCTGCACAATCCCGGTCTTGAGATCCTGAAGATAAAGAGATGTATTGCCCTCAAATTCCTT
>JBLRXC010000053.1:0-17366 GCA_047920975.1 Bacteroidales bacterium
ATTGTAGATTTCCACCCGCATTTTTAATCGCTTTGAATGCTGCATAAAGCGTTTTAATTGCTGTTTGCTTCGATGGAGCATATTTTCCCAATTGCTTTTCCATGATTTCTATTGTTTAATTGAACTTTCTATTAATACAATCTCCTCCTCCCCCAACCCATACAACCCATACACCAACTCATCAATCTTCCTTTCTGTATGTTCTATCGTGCGCTGAAGCTGATCGCGCTGGGAAGTTATGCGGGTTTGGTTTAACTGCTGGTTGAGTGACATGACTTGCACCGTTTTATTCTCAATCTCTTTGAATACGGATTCGTTCTTTTTATTCTTTACCGGAATTGGAATTTGAACCAGGTATTGCCTGATAAACCGCATATAACCACCACGTATGGTACTTGTAATACTGGAATAATAAAAATGAATAAGCTTTGAATTCAATATACCCACCAGAAATAGATCCTCTGTTGGTATGATGTAGGCTGTATTGACACAATAGTATCCATACCTATCGAAAGTAATCTGTGGTTTGATAGCAATATCCGGCAGCATGATCTTAGGTTTCTCAAACTCCTCATAATAATCACATGCCCGTAGTTCCCACCAATACTCTCCTTTGTCAAAACGCTTTTCTGCTTTATCGGCGAATGGAAGTAAATGCCGGGCAATGGCAGGGTAGGTTTCCGAAAACCAGTACGATGCTTTTTTACCTCCGGTATTTTGATTGGTAAATCCTTTAGTAAAAAATATCAGGTACTTATCCGACACCGGCACCTGATACCTTTTGATATCCCTTCCGGCCAGGAAAGGTTTGATCACGTCAGCGCTCTTTGGGTCTTCCTGTATCAGCCGGTTCTTTGTCTCTTCGTCAATCACAAAGGCTTCGTTCAGGCCGGTTAAAACGCCCCTGTATATTTTACCTTTGACATATTCACCGAGCGGTATTGAGTTTGCTTTCAGCTTCTCCAGCAGCGTTGTCTCTCTCACACTCACCAGTTGCCAGCCCTGGTCGTTTAAAGTGTCTTTTGATATCTGCTTTCGATTTCCCGTAAGATAATCTTTCAGGTTGCTGAAGTTGAGATCGGGCACCTCCACAGCCGAAAATGCGCCGGGCTGTTTCCCGTTCTTCCCTGAAATAAAAATACAGGGATAGGTGGTCGCACCCTGGAACACGGGCAGGTCGCCGAAATCAATGATCTCTATGATGGACTGGCTCTTCAGCCATTTCCGCAGCGGTTCGCCGTATTTTGCCCGCATCCATTTGTTGGCCACAATGATCCCGAACAATCCGTCCTTGTTAAGAATGCTGATCCCTTTTTCAAAAAAGTATGTGTAAAGATCGGCCATCCCATGAAAGACCTTGTAATGACCTGCAAAATAGGTTTTTTGTTCGCCAAGCAACTCCTGCCTCACATAAGGCGGATTCCCTATCACCCCGTCAAATCCCGCCTGCACTTTAGCTTCGGCGGGCAGGCCCCCCTTCGTTGATGCTTCGGCAGGCAGGTCCCCTTCCCTGAACACCTCAGGGAACTCCCGCTCCCAGTCGAAGGCGTTGATTTTTTTGATCTGGTCGGGGAAAAGCTCCATTTGCGTATCATAAAAGTCCGGCCCGATGAGCGAGTTGCCGCATTTGATGTTGTTGGCAAGGTTGGGCAGCACACGGTTGCCGAAGGTCATCTCGGTGGTGATGCTGCTGGCGGTCTCCCCCTCGAGGGCTTTGAGCAGCAGGTTCAGCTTGGTCACCTCCACCGCCTGACTGTCAATGTCAACGCCGTAAATGTTGTTGAGCAAAATCTGCTTTTTGAGCGCTGTGGTGAGTTTGCCGTCGGGACTGAGCGGCAGCTTTGCCCGGTCGCGCACCGCTTTGTCGCGCTCTTTGCGGTTATAGCTACTGCTGGATGCAATTTCCGACAGCCGCCCGAACTCAGGCAGATAATACCTCAGGTGCCAGTCTAACAGGAACTGGTAAGCGCCAATCAGGAAAGAGCCGGAGCCGCAGGCCGGGTCGCATATCTTCAGCTTCTCCACCTGTCCGGGCGTTTTGCCCTCAACCAGTTTACCGACCGTATTTTCGACGATGTAATCCACAATGTATTTGGGTGTGTAATACACGCCGCCCGCTTTTCTCACTTCGGGTTTCTCCTCTATTTTGGCATGGTGCGCCGGGGTAAGCCGGATGGTCTTGCCGAGGAACCGTTCATAAACGCTTCCGAGGATGTCGGCGGGCATCACCGAAAACTCATACTCACATTCGGGATAATAAAGTTCGCGTATGATGATCTTCAGTGTCTTGTTGTCTATCTTCAGACCCGGCGTCAGCGTATCTTCCCCAAAATCGAAAAGGCCGGAGTTGTATTTTTCATCGGCCGTCCTGAAAAGGACGAACAGGTTGGCATATACATCGCCTTTGGCAGTGGCTTTCTGCAGGTTGCCATAGGATTCCACACCGCGGTCTTCGCACATGCGTAAAAAGATGATCCGGTCAATGATCTTCTGCACGGCATAGTTCAGTTCTTCCACACCGAGCATCCGGTTTTTCCAGGCCATGCCGGTAGCCAGGTAGATGCGCCAGGATTCAATGGATTTCAGGAATTCGTCATCCACCGTGGTGGTGCCTTTTTTTGCTGTATCACTCTTTACGAATTTATCAAATCTCCCTTTGGGCAGGTTCTCTTTGGCGAAAATGTCCCAGAGGAAGTCAAACTCATCAAGGTATTGGTCGTAAGTAATATATTTGATCCTTGACACGGAGGCCTTGTCGGTGGGCTTGGGTTTTTTGGAGCAATCGTAGATGGCAAACTCTTCAAAGTCGGTCACCACGGCGATGGGCACTTTGGCGCTCCAGCCGTAGCGGCGCACCTGGTAGGCGGGCGCCATGTCATCTTTGATGTGGATGGAGGGCTTTTTGGCGTCCACAAAAAACTTACGCTGCCCGAAAAGTGTGAACGCATAATCGGGCGCTTTGGTAGCGCCGCCGACTTTCACCTTGTCTTCGTGGATCACCTCGCGGTAGGCCTCGGCAAAACCCTGCTCATTGTCCATATCCCAGCCCAGCGCCTTGAAAAAGGGGTTGATGTAATCCACGCGGGTCTGGTGTTCGTTGTAACTGCCGTGCCTGTATTCGTCAACATGCTCACTGAACCGTTCTACAAGCCGGGCGATGTTTTGCTTTGCTTCTTCTTTCGTTGGATTCAAACCGGAATTTATTTATGAAGGAGCAAATATAGATAATCTGGGGATTGTATCCGGTTCATGATTTTAAAAATTACATTCGACTAAAAGAATTGATCCCGCTTTTCACGGCTAATATAATTTTTCCCTTCAACTGATTTTCGAAAAATAAATGTCTTAATAAATTGTTAAATTTCAGTGTATTACAGTTCCCAGCGATTTCAACAGTAGGTTTTAATATGTTTTTGCCTGATATTGTATGGAACGAGAAGAATATCGTGAATTTTTCGAATTGTCCTTAAATATTAGCGTTAATTTTTCAGGTGAACCTTAAATATTCGCGTGAGTTTTTTTAATTTTGCATTTCTTTAACAATAGAAGTATGAAAATCAAACGCGATTTATTCGAAACCCTGTCGGATGAATTTTCTTCCGGCAATAACATTATCCTGTTGTATGGAGCCAGGCAAACCGGGAAAACCACCTTATCGAATGATGTATTATCTCAATTACCCGGCAAGATTCTTTACATTAACGCCGATGAAATCAAATACCATGATGTGCTGTCATCAAGGGATTTAAGAAAACTGACCCTGCTTACGGAGGGTTCGGATATTGTGTTTATTGACGAAGCGCAAAGGATACCCGACATCGGGATAAATCTGAAAATCATACATGATCAGATGCCGGGAAAAAAATTACTGGTAACCGGATCTTCTTCACTCGATCTTGCCGGCAAAGTGAAGGAACCTTTAACAGGCAGGACTTCGAATTACAGACTTTATCCCATTTCGCTTTCTGAGCTTCGAAGGGATATGAATGTCTTTGAATTGCAAAACAGGCTTGAAGAATTCATGATATTCGGTTTATACCCGGGGATTTTCCATCTGAATTCAGCCGCCCAAAAGGAAAAATACCTGGAGGAATTAGCATCCTCATACTTGTATAAAGATGTACTTGAACTGGCTTTCATTAAAAACGCATCAAAAATCACCCAGTTGCTAAAGCTTCTTGCCCTGCAAATCGGTTCTGAAGTCTCGCTGCACGAATTGGGTAAAAACATTGGATTAAGCAATGAAACAGTGGCTTCTTATATCGACCTGCTCGAGCAATCCTTTATCATTTTCCGGCTTGGAGGATTCAGCCGTAATCTTAGAAAAGAAATCAGCAAACGCAGCAAAATATATTTTTGGGATACAGGTATCCGGAATAGCTTGCTGAACAATCATTCTCCATTAAAACTCAGAAATGATTCAGGAAATTTATGGGAAAATTTTATGGTGGCCGAACGACTGAAATTTCTTAATAACACGCAGCAACGTGCCTCCTCCTATTTTTGGCGCACGTATACCGGTGCCGAGATCGACTATGTTGAGGAGCGGCAGGGAAAATTATTTGCTTATGAAATTAAATTAAATAAAGAAATCCTTAAAGCGCCGGCGACATGGGTAGAAAACTATGGAGATAATTATAACTGCATTACCAGAAACAATTTTCATGAGTTTGTTACAAAAAACCCAATGAATCAATAGCCTGCAGTAATGTGAATGAGTAAAAAGATCAGGCATTTTTTTGCATACCAGCCGTATTGGTCTTTTTGAACTTATTTTCACACTTGTTTAATTTTTCTAAATTATCACTGCCATCCGGTTAAATCAGTGAACCCTTCAATACACGTTATATATTTCCCTTATATGAGTATTGTATTGATCCCGCTTTTGAAATTGAGTTGGAGACTTTCCAGGTCTTTTTCCCGGTCAATGAAATTTTCCCCTTCCACTAATTTTCCAAAAATAAATGGCGCTTCCATCGTAATATTTTTGTTACAAATTTATAAAACATATTTGTATAATACAAAACTGTTTTATACAAAACTGTTTTAACCCGCTATAATTCAATCGAAAAACCAGCAGTTTATCGGAGGGGGTGAGGGCATTCACTGGGAAGACCCCGACGAAGATATTCTGGCAGAAGGGTTGCTTTAACCAGGTTATTCATTTTTGGATCATGAAAAAGAAAAAGACCCCTTCTCCAGGGGCCTCTTTCGGACAGTATCTGCGAAGAAGTATCATCAACCCGTTCCACCTGGGTTTGTTTCATTGATTGCCGGTTCACTCAGGGATCATTCCCGAATAGCCTGTGATGTAATTCGGCAGCCAGTAACTGTTTTTATCTGTGTTGTCAACCTGCCCGTCCATATTGAAGTCACCTTTTATGTAACCTGTTTTCCCGGCATGGGGTGTCCACAGGTTATCCTTATCCGTCATCGAAACCGTACCATCAGCGTTGCCATCGCCGGCTACCATCACCGCTAACCCCGGCATCACCTCTTTGTAGCCGGCAGCACCTCCATAAGCCTGCATGATCCCTTGTGAGAAATCGTAAGCGTAGGTATCGGCCGATTTGGGCAGCGTTGTCGCCGACATCACGCCCAGGTGATTGCGGTGCCAGATGACGGCAAACAACCCGCTGGTAACCGATTGGTTGAACTGAAGCAGGGAAACGCCATCCAGGTCAACGATGCTGCCGTCCTTTTTCAGGAAGCCTGCCTTCATCTCCATGCGGGTGGATAAGTTAGCCAGGCCGGGTGAGGGGGCGTCCCTGAGATCAAGCAGAATCCAGTCCACCACATCTGCCGGGATACTGGTTACACTTTCGGTTCCGGCATAATTCCACGGCCATACATCAAAGGGCTGTGACAACGGCAGCAGACCTGCATCGCGCAGAGCAGTATGCATTTCGGTTTCGGTATTTGACCATGGACCTTCCAGAAAAACAGTGATATCGGAGTAGAAAAGCTCCAGCGGCCAGTGAATCCGGTTGTAATTATCCAGTTCATAGGTAGCCCCGGCAAAAGCCCCGGTGGGATCAGTAAAAGTGATGTTACCCAAATCCACCGTTTTGGCTACGTTGTATTGACCACCCCAAGTGTTTTCGGGAAAGTCAACATTGTAAAGCGTTACATCCTGGTTATTATTGACGGTGAGGAGGGTTCCGCCCGGACTTCCATCACGGAACACGCAGTTGCCAAAGGCGCCGGCAGGATCAATAGATGCACCGGACGATATCGTAACGCCTGCGCCGCTCATTTTTTCAAAAACAGCATGCTGCGCACCCAGTGTACCGCCCCCGTTTACGGCAAACATAAAATACCCGGGTGAGGTCACCACTGCCTGGTCAGCGATGCTGCCTATAATGTTGATTGTGCCAACGTTGTTCACAGTAAGTGTGCGTCCATTGCCCATGATGAGCGTTGCGCCGGGTTGCACGGCCAGATCACCGTTTTCCACTATTAAGTTAGCATTTGAATGCAGCTTTGTGCCGGGTGTAACTACCATATTTGCACCGATGCGGATGTTTTGCCCTGCGGCAAAAACTACCGTAAGCAAAATGATTGAGGTTAGGATTGTTGTTTTCATTTGTTTATAATTTTTGATTGTAAGTACAACCATTATTTTCATTTCATTAAACATGTTATAATCTCATGATTTTAAGAATTTTCAATAAACTGAATGGTCTAGTGGTCAAATTATCTTAATCCTTAATGCAGCGGACAGAGCGTCCTCCTACTCGGTCGGAGTAGTTAATACCGGTATTGCTGTTATTGAAGAACAGGGTGTACGAATAGCTACCCATTGTACTACTTCTTACCGTACTTGACCAATAGTAGCCCCAAGAACCTACAGCGAAGTGCGAACCATCACTGGAGCTGCGTCGGCCCGCCACGGGCAATTTAAGTTGCGAGGCAAAGGCCCCTGCTGCATCGTTGGTGTTCCAGGTAAGCCTTTCCTGGTTCCACTCTGCGCTTGTGGGTACTCTGAAACCCGACGGACACGGATTGTTTTCAGCAGATGTGCCTGACCATAGATCGGTGACATCGGAATTGAGCCAATTATCATTCCATAAAATAAAACTACCCATCCAAATGTCTTCGGCCGACACCCAAGTTGTAGCCTGAGTATAAATGGTAGGAGAAGTCCGTACCTGATGTCCTTCAGCTGCTCTCCCCCACTGGTATAGATCGCCATAGCTGGCTGGATCATCAGGGCTGGTAGCTACCTGAGTGGCACCGAGATTGCGGTCGAGCCATACCTTACCGGTTACAGGATTTACCACAGTACCATACTCGCCGGTTTGGTTTTTCTGCATCATAGCTTTCCAGGTTCCATTTATATATTGGTGCAGGCCAGGAGATGTGCAATCGGTGCAGGTGATCAAAAGGCCCTCGGCGGGTGAAGATATTGCATCTCTCTGAGATTCGGTCATACGCGGTGGCAGAAAGCCTTTGCTGGTGCTTTCAACATCAAGGAGGGCTGAAGCTTCCGGGGCAGTCGTTCCAATGCCCACATTTCCACTCTTCATAACAGTAACTGCATTGCTGCGTGTGCCTGCACTAACCCCGTTTGCAACTACAAAAAGCCTGTCGTTGGCATTCCATGATGTTGCTGAAGCCGGGGTATAAACAAGATTGAATTGCCCGATAACTGTTTCGGCAAAGGAAGGAGCGCTGGTTAAGCGGCCCCATGCTGTTGAAAATTTTCCACTGGCGTTGGCTCCATCGCCCCATGCTGTGGAATATTCACCTGTGGCATTGTTGATGTAACCCCATGCAGTTGCACCCTGTCCACTGGCATTGTTATTGGTGCCCCATGCTGCGCTGTAACGCCCACTGGCTTTGTTGCTCGAACCCATTGCAAAGGAGTGAAAACCGATATTGTCCTTGTTCCACTGGTCGGCAATTACATAACCCGCCCTGAAAGCAGCCTTGTCGGGATACCACATCATGCGGGTGCCGGCTCCGGTTACAGGGGGGTTGCCTGCTGCGGCATCGGATTTAAACTGGCCTGTGAACAGCACGTTGCCTTCGCCGGTGCCAATGCCATGGGTGTGCAGCAATGCAAGGGGCTGGGAAATACCCATGCCAATGCGGCCGTTTTTTAAAACGGTGAGTGCATTTGCACGCTGCATGTGGCTATTACCATTGCCTATCACAAAAAGGCGGTCAATGGGGTCCCACACATCAGGGCCAAAAGGGCTGTATATTTCATTGTACCTGCCAAGAGCGGTTTCGGCATAGGAAGGCGCAGTGGTTCCAACGCCCCATGCAGTGGCGTAAATTCCCTGTGCCTGAGAACTGCCCCAGGCAGTTGCATAATTGCCATTGGCAACCGCTATGCCCCACGTGGTTGAAAAATCGCCATTGGCTTCACTCTCGCCCCATGCAGTAGCAGATGCGCCGTCAGCATACGCAAAACCCCAGGTTGTTGAATAGTCGCCATTGGCCACGCTGCTGCCCCAGGCGGTAGCCGCCAATCCTGCTGCACCTGAGCTGGTGCCAAATGCCGTTGCAGCCATTCCATTGGCCTTGTTATTTTCCCCCCATGCACTGGAAAGGTGTCCAATATTGTCTTTGTCCCATTGCGTTCCAGTTACTTGTCCCGATCTGAATGCAGCCTTGTCGGGGTACCACATCAGGCGGGTGCCCGGCCCAGTGGCCGGAGGGTTGCCCGGACTGACAGTCTTGATTTCGCCAGTAAAAAGCACATTGCCCTGCCCGGTGCCAAGGCCCAGTGTATGCAGTTGAGCCACAGGCGTGTTTGTTCCAATGCCTACATTGCCGGCATTATAGGAGATATTGTCGCCACTTATTGTCCACTGGCCGGCTGAGCCGTCGCCCAGGCGCTGCCAGTTGGGGGAAGATGCCGTGTTGGCGTTGTAATAAAAGCCCGGGGTTGCATCGGTTTGAAAGATTAACAAACCTGGGTTTGGCAAAACGATGGCATTGCGCTGGGCAATGGTCATGCGTGGTACCAGCAAGCCTTTGCTGGTGGAAGTTACATCCAGCATAGCCGATGGATCGGGTGCTACACCCGTTTCGTTGATGGCTACGCCCTGGCCCAAAGCCACGGTGGCTGTGAGCAGGATTGTTGTTAATAGCGTTAATTTTTTCATTGTTACTTTATTTTTGTGATCGGTGTTTAGGATTCATCGTTCGGATTGGGCCGGGCACTGAGCTTGTCGAAGTGCCAACTACCACTACCGTTTTATTACCTTTCCTCTTCAAGATTTTCTATTCTTTGTTTAAGTAGCTCAATGACTTCCTTGTGTGATTCAATGATTTCCCGGTGAGATTCAATGGTTGCCTGTTGCTCTTTAACGGCTTGCAGCAAAACGGCGGTCATTTTATCGTAAGCCACGGATTTGTAGCCGTCTTCTCCGGTCACTACAAACTCGGGAAATTCTGTTTCGAGTTCCTGAGCAATAAAACCTATATGCTTGCCATGGCCCGGTGTAATTTCATCATCAGCCATCAGATCGTACCGTACACCTCGGAGATTAGAAACTTTCGCAAGGACATTTTCGAGGGTTGAAACGTTTTTCTTGTACCTGATATCAGAATTGGTGAGCCATGAGTAGCCACTCTCAACCCTTCCGTTTCCGGCTGTGATATCCAATTTTTGTCCGGGGTTGGTATTTCCGATCCCAAGATTCCCGCCTTTAACAGAAACATTACCACCGTTATACAGGAAAAGATGCCCTTCGCTTACACTTACGCCGATTCCGGCAACATAAGCGGTGTTGTTGTAGAAATCAACTGCTGATACAGTGGTTGATTGCAGGCGTATCCTGGCGCTACCTGAGGTATTTCTTATATGTAAAAGGTCGCTTGGCGATGTGGAACCTATTCCGACATTGCCTGTACTGGAGATTCGCATTCTCTCTGAACTTGCTGTATGGAAAGACAGCGTGTTTGTCGCTGGGCGGCTAATGCCTACTCCATTATCACCTATTGAAAGATGAAATGCCGGGTTGGAGGCACCAATACCTACATTACCCGAAGCGCGGTATATATTGCTTCCCGAAACCGTCCAGTTAGACCAGGAAGGTGTTTGCCAGGTTCCCACACCATTTAAATCACTTGTAAGCACTTTTCCTGTACCCGGATTACCACCCCGAATACGCACCTGACCAACAACATCAAGCTTTTGTGAAGGCTCTGAAGTTCCGATACCTACATTAGCACCAGCGCCAAGTATCACGGTATTGGATGTGTTTAAAATGACATTAGCCCCCACAGCCGTGCTGTTTGAAATATCAGCCAAATAATGGGTATTTGCACCAAGGAAAGTGTTTGAATTGCCTGTTAAGTAAACACCAGTTATATTGATGCCGGAATTAGAGCCAAGAGCAGTATTATGACCACCTATAGTATTATTTATCAATGCGTAACATCCAATTGCCGTATTACCAATACCGGAACTATTTAGTATTAAGGCTTGAGAACCATAAGCAGTGTTATAATGGCCATCTTCGTTGTAATACATTGACTCAAAACCTGTTGCTGTATTGTTGTATCCTATTTTATTCATGGTCAGGGATTTTGAGCCGATGGCGGTATTTTGAGCTCCATCCAAGGGATAAGATGCATTCAGTCCGTTGTGATAAAGGGCGCTGTCACCAATGGCCACAAGGTTGCTGCGTTCTGTATTATTGAACAATGCATTTGCCCCCAAAGCAATATTGTTTGACCCGGTTTGATTATAAAAAAGAGCATTGTGGCCGATTCCGGTATTTGCATTCCCGGTAAGATTTTGATTTAAAGCAAAAGCTCCGCTGGCAGTATTCCAATATCCCGATGTATTGGAATTCATCGCTGAAACGCCTGTTGCCGTGTTATTATAACCCGACTGATTATAGTAAAGGGTACTTGCCCCAACCCCTGTATTGTTGTTTCCGGTGATATTGCTATGAAGCGCGTATGAACCGCTTGCCGTATTGTACGATCCCTCGGTATTGGCATATAATGCTCCTGTACCTACGGCTATATTAAACGATCCTGCACTATTAGAACGAAGCGCCTGATCTCCTGCGGCAGTGTTGCGCACCCCGGTGTTGACTGAGGGATCTTCCTGTCCCCGCAGTGCTTCAAATCCGATGGCTGTGTTATAGCTGATGCCGGTAAGGTTATGGGCATATCGCATGGCATGACTCCCAATGGCTGTACTTCGGGAACGATACACATTATGATGCAAGGTAAAGTTACCAATCGCAGTATTGTTATTACCAGTAGTATTGTTAAAAAGTGCCTGATTACCCAGGGCAATGTTCAGTTCTGAGGCACCTCCTCCCTTTCCCACGGTTAAACCCGAAATCAATGCATCCTCTGTTACATCCAGCCTGGCACCGGGGCTGCCGGTACCAATACCGACAAAACCATTGTTGATGAACATACCTTCGTTGGTATAGGGTGTGCCGCCATACTGATAGGCCTGGCCTGAAGATGTTTTACCGGCGATGAGCTTATCCACTTCCATGTCAAAAAGGCCTGTTTCACCTCCATAAAAGTCAAAACCTACCCCGACAAGGCCCGGTGCATTGCCAAAAATTCCGCCTTCCGCTTTGATCCGGTTATTTACGTGCAACTGGTATTGAGGATTGGACTGGCCTATACCCACATTGCCTGAATTGTAATAGATGTGACTGCCGTTGCTGATCCATTGACTACCCTGACTGCTCACGGGTTGCCAGTCGGGTATGGCCGGTGCACCAGCATTGTAATAAAAGCCGGGAGCAACATCGGTCTGGTAGATCAGTAAACCGGTCTGTGGTGAAACGATGGCATTGCGCTCTGCCAGAGTCATTCTTGGGACAAGCATCCCTTTCTCCGTAGATTGTACGTCAAGCATGGCCGAAGGGTCGGGAGCAGCGCCGCTCTCACTGATGGCTACTCCCTGAGAGTATCCCTGGAGGGTGAATAAGATCATCATAAAAATTGCAGTGATCAGCATCATTGAATTTCCTGGAAAATGAGACATGTTTTTCATAACTGTTTCTTTTTATCTAAAAAATTTAAATTTGAATCAGAGGCGAAAATATTCATACAAGTTGAGAATAAAAGCGAGAATTAGCCAGGTGCGGGTTTTCAGTGATGGTTTGCGGGTTTATTTGAGCCGGTGAAGAATATATTCATCACAAATGCCCACAGAGCGGGCTGTATTGATTGGAAAGGGGACTAAATCACACTGCCATCACTAAGCATCCGGGATCCTGTAAAAATCTGCTGCATGCATGATCATAGCAGTCAGGTAGCAATAATATGGCACATGAGATAAACACCATACGAAGTAACGGACTTCCAAAGGTTTTGGCTCCAAAAAAACCAACCATAAAAGGATGGTAACTTATCTATATGCCGCAAGATGAGCAAGCAATTATGACAAGGCAGCCAGCAGCTCCTCTTTTTTGCTGCGGGCAACCCTTAATTGTACCCCGTTGCTGAGGATCACCTCCCCTCCTTCACCGCGGATGTATTCGGTGATGTGGTTGAGGTTCACCAGAAAAGAATGATGAATCCGGAGGAACGGCGGATGGGGTAACATATTTTCGATCTCCTTCAGTGTACGGCTTACCATGATCTTTTTCGCTGCACATAGATAAAGATTTGTATAATTCCCGTCTGATTCACAATAGATAACTTTTTCATATTCAATCATTGCCAGCTTACCTTCTACCGGCAATGCAAGCTTGTTCCTTTTGTGCTCTGGAGCTCCGAAATGAAGGAGGATCTCATCAATGCGGCTCATGTGCAGGTTGTTTTCAAATTTTGTTTTTACCTTGTCGACTGCTTTGATCAGATCCTCCGGCTCAATGGGTTTCAGCAGGTAATCAATGGCATTGACCTTAAAAGCCTTGATAGCATAAGCATCAAAAGCCGTGGTAAAGATCAGTTCGAAATCCGTATAACTCAAGCATTGAAGCATCTCAAACCCGTTCATGCGAGGCATGGCGATGTCGAGGAATACCAGGTCGGGCTTCAAAGTATCAATCAGGGTAATACCCTTCTCGGGCGAATCGGCGAGACCAATGATCAATACCCCCGGACAATATTTTCTGACCATGATATCGGTGGTCTCAAGACTGTGTTGTTCATCGTCAACAATAATGGCTTTGATCTGCATGATGTTGATTGCTAAATTTCATAATGAATTGTGACTCTTGTACCTGCTGCTTTTCCGCTACTGTCGGATAAATCGGTGATTTCAAATCCTGATCTCTTACCCCGGGCCTTTTGCAACATTCCAAAACGCTCGGATGTGATCTGCAATCCGTATGATTTGGTCTCACCCATGTTGCTATCCTGCTTCAGCGCTCTGGCAACAGCGCGTCCAATGCCATTGTCCTCGACCACAATCTTCAATATATTGTGATCCAGTGAAACCGAAAGTGAAAGGATCCGGTTGTCCTCCTTTGGCATCAAACCATGCCAGATGGCATTCTCAATAAAGGGTTGAATAGTCATGGGCTGAATCAGGATATCATCGGGTTTGACCGCAGTATCTATTGTTTTTGAAAAAGTAAAACTCTTTCCAAATCTCATCTGCTCAAATTCAACATAGATGCTCAGCGTTTCAAGCTCCTCGGCCAGGGTGATCATATTTTGCCGGGAATTCCGCAGGATCAGCCTGAGGAGTTTGGAGAATTTTGTGATATACTCGGAAGCATTATCCAGCTCTTCTTTTAAGATGTAATAGCGTATGCTGTTCAGACTGTTGAAGAGGAAATGTGGGTTCATCTGGGCGCGCAGGGCTTTCATTTCAAGCTGGCTGATGGTTTTATCATAACCCGCCCTGATCTCCCCCTGCCTGCGTACCCGATGGATCCTGTAGCGGAATAAACCAATAACCAGGGTGAAGGTAACCAGGATGATCAGCAGAATAAACCATGGCGTTTTCCAGAATGGTGTTTCCACAAAAAGAGGAAAAAATATTTCATCATACCGCCCTGAGCCTGATGAAGCTCTGAGTCTGAATGTATAATGACCTCCGGGCAGATTGCTATAGCTCACATATTTCCGGTCGCCTGCCAGGGTCCATTGCTGGTCGAATCCTTCCATCATGTAGCTATAAGTTGTCAGGTCGGGATCAAAAAAATTGATAGCGCCATACTCAATAGAAAAAAACTTTTCATCTGACTTCAGGTTGATACCCCCTTTTTTATCCGATCCTCCATTTAACTTTACAGGTTTATCATAAACCCTGAAAGATTTAAAATAGAGCTTCAGATTGTTGTCAAACAAACCGATTGTTTCCGGATCAAAGCGATAAAAGCCCCAATTGGCGATGATCAGCAGATCACCGTTGTTGAGTGTTGATATTTCCTGCAGATTTGTCAGTCCGTATTCACGACCATAATTTTCAACCACGCCGGTTTGCGGATTGATACGGCTCAGCCCTTTGTCGGTGACTGCCCAGACATTGCCCGTTTGGTCAACGGCCATATCCCTGATAAAGCTGCCTGCAAGGCCGTTGTGCAACATGCAAGAGCCAATGAATGTCGGAGGTTCACCAGGATCGATGATCTGTATTCCGCTGTTTACAGTACCCAGCCAGATCAATCCGTCTGGCGTTTCGGTAATGGATATCACAATGGCCGATTTAACAGGGGCTTCGGGAAAATCATGACCCAGGGAGAGGTTCACGAACTTCTGTTTTTCCGGATCGTAGTATCCGAATTCTGTTGATCCATACCAAACCCTGTCCTTGCTGTCGGCGAAAAGCACATGGATGAAATTTTTCAGGTAAATATTCCCGGCATGTTCATTGGGATAATAGTAGTTGATGGTTTTACGATCAACCGGATTAAACCGGAAGATACCGTTGAAGGTGGTTCCGATCCATAATTCTCCTGAGCTGGTTTCACATCCGCTGATCAGGTAAGGGTTCAATGCTGCTTCCGATACTTTTGAAGCCATCGGATCAAAGCCAGGGAAATAGCTCACCTTTTTGTAATTTTCATCCCAAAAGTAGAGGTCGTAGGTTTCAATCAGCCACAAATGGTCGGTTGCTGGGATAAAATTCTGGAAGTAGTTCTCTGACTGATCTGTATGTGGTGTGTAGCCATATATATTATACTGCTCCTGCCGGGTGTCGTAGATCAGCAACCTGCCGTAAGTCCCGGGTATGCTTGTATAAACCAGGTCAGGGGTTTCTTCGCTGACAGCAAGTCCCTTCAGGGGATAGGGAATGGCCGTTTTATTGAACTGAAGTGTCGAAAGATTTGTAAAAAGCAAGCCATCTGAATAAGATGAGATCCAGACAAAACCTTTTTCATCATGCAGGATATCCGAAGGATTGACTGTCATCTCCTTCTGCTTTTCATCCACCAGAAAGTGAAACACCTTTGTTTCAGTATTGAATAATGCTATTCCACGGGTTGGAGCAAGGACCCAGATCTCATGGTCATTTTTACGGTGAAGTTTGACAATGTTATTCCGGTAACCGGTTGCCGGATGCAAAGGTTCGTATTTATAAATTTCATAATTCCCGTCAGCCGGATCGAAATGACACAATCCTCCTCCCCAGGTTGCAAGCCACATTTTCCCCCTGTCATCCACCAGGATATCCCTGATCACCTGCTCCCTCTCAGAGACAAGCTGAGGATTTCCGGCGAATTTGGGATCAACCGGGTAATGAATGAATGACCGGGATTGAATGTCGAACCGGAGCAGGCCTGCCTGTGATCCGAACCATATAATGTTTTTTTCATCCGGGTCGTGTGCATAACCGATGAAAGTATTGACAAAGCGGGCAGGCCTGGCTTTCGTATGCTCCGAAGGCAGAAGATTTAAAAATTTTTCAGACCGGGGGTCAAATATATCAAGGCCATTACCATCCGTTGCAACATAGATGAAGCCGGATTCATCACCGGTTATAAATTGCACCTTATCGTTGGAAAGAGATGTTTGATCGGCCGGATTGTGGAAATAGCCCGTAAACTGATCCGTTGCGGGATCATAAACACTCACACCCCTGATCGTCCCAATCCATATCAGTCCGTTCCCGGCCTGGTATATGCTTCTGATATCATCATCACGAACCGAGTTGGGATCAACCGGATCATGGCTGTAAACGTTTACTTCCCTGCCGTCGAAACGACACAGCCCGCTATTGGTTCCCAGCCAGATAAAGCCATCAGCATCTTTCATCAGGCAGTTGATATGGTTTGAAGGGAGACCCTTCTCTTCAGTCAGGTTATTGAAGACATACTGTCCTGACAAGGGTTTCATAAATCCGTAAACCAGAACTATCAAGCCAAGGGCTATCCATCGCGGCCAAATGATCAATTTGTGTATCACCTGTCAAAATTAGAAAAAAGCAAAAGAACCCTTTTTTGCGATAAAAAGAAAGCTATATTTATTGATTGACAGGATAACAGATGTAGTTTGCTGAAAAAACCGAGTAAAAGGAGAAATGGCATTCTGCAAGAGGAATTCAAGGATTATTTTATTCCCCGGCAGCACATGCCCGAAACACCCGGATCACTTTAGCCTCTCCACAAATTATCCCTGCGAAAAGATGTGTCAAGGCCTCATCTTTGACAGCCCATGCTACCAATAACGTTTCCGGTAGTTCGATCTTTTGGATTTTGCTGCCGGTGAAATGTTTCCGGCATCCTGCCTGAAGCTTCCGGTGTTTTGATGCACAGCAACCACAGCTTTGAGGTTTTCCTCGGTTGTGAAACCTGACATCCGCTTCACCTCAATGGATGCATGAAGCAGTTTATTGATGTCTTTCAGGCTGCCACGTTCATCAGACGAACAGAATGAAATGGCTGTTCCTTTCAACCCGGCACGGGCAGTACGGCCAATGCGGTGGATGTAGGTTTCAGGCACTTCGGGGAGTTCATAATTGATTACGTGTGAGAGTCTCTCTACATCTATCCCGCGTGAGGCAATGTCGGTCGCAACCAGTACTTTAATTGTCCGGTTTTTAAATCCGGCCAAAGCTTTTTGCCTTGCCTGTTGTGACTTATTGCCATGAATGGCTTCGGCAGTGATCCCGATCTTGTTCAGATCCTGAGCCACCTTGTTTGCTCCGTGCTTGGTGCGGGTAAAAATCAGGACCGTTTCTATTTCATCGGATTGCAAAACCAGATGCAAAAGTGCTTTTTTACCTGCCTTCTCAACATAGTAGACCGATTGGTTGATGCCTTCGGCAGGTGTAGATGCCGGTACAGTATTGATCATCACCGGGTTATGCAGCAGGCTGCCGGCCAGTTTCCTGATTTCAGGCGGAATGGTCGCGGTAAAGAAACCTGTTTGTCTTTGAGCGGGAAGTTTGGCAATAATGCGTTTGATGTCCGGAGCAAAGCCCATATCGAGCATGCGGTCGGCTTCATCAAGGATAAAAAATTCTATCC